>DASVWH010000230.1:0-12131 GCA_036389715.1 Pyrinomonadaceae bacterium
ATTGCCCGAATTCCTGCGGCTCAAGCGCCGCTACGACCCCGCGGAAACCTTCCAGAGCGATTGGTATCGCCACTACAAACGGATGTTCTAGGCAAATTCAGCTCGCCTCTGCGTCTTGCGCGGGAACTTACTCAAGTGAGCGTGGCCCACGCCTCTCTTTCCGGCTGGATGTCCGGGCCGGGGTGTGTGCTATACTCCGGCCCCTTGATAGTCTGGCCCGGCTCTTTATCGCCCAGCGGATACTTATGGGCCAATGCTACTTGAATGCTAGACCCGATTCCCCTTGTAGGAGAAGAATGAAGAAGATGAAACTGAATTTGACCAAGATCATAATGGGAGTGGTTGTTGTTTTCTCGCTCGGCCTGCTGATGGCCGGATGCGGTTCGTCCGAAACGACTTCAAATAATTCGAGCGCGGGCAACACGGCCGCAAACAATACTAACTCGACCGGTACGACCACCGGCACGACTACTACCGCGACCCCCGCGACGACCAGTACTGCGACGACCAGCACTACGACGGCGAGCACGAGCGGAGATAAGACGGGCGTGGCCGTCTGTGACGAGTATTTAGAGAAGTTTGAAGCCTGTCTGAGCAAAGTGCCGGAAGCGGCGCGCGCTCAGTACAAGTCTTCTTTTGAGCAGACGCGCAAAACCTGGAGGGATGCCGCCGCGACGCCGCAGGGCAAGGCCGGATTGACCCAGGGCTGCCAGGCCGCACTGAACGCCGCGAAGCAATCAATGGGCGCTTTCGGCTGTAGCTGGTAAGGATTTAAGCTAGAGCCAAACGTGTAGCCGGGCACGCAAGGGGCCAGAACCCGCTGCGCGCCCGGCTACATCTTTATCTACAGGGCCGTCAAAAAGCGAGCAGGCTATCTGATAACCCACCAATTCCTTGAAAGGATACGCGCCGCCCTTATCCGGTCAATGAAAAGGAGAGCGGCTAACGCGCGGCGGCGGCGCTCGGTTCAGCCGTCTCCGCGGGCGGCCGCTCGGTCTGTTGCCGCGCGTGATATGAAGAGCGCGTCAGCGGGCTCGATTCGACGTGGCGAAAGCCCATCTCCATGCCCAACTCGCGCCAGCGCGCGAACTCCTGCGGCGTGACGTAGCGCTCGACGGGCAGCCGCCGCTCGTAGGGTTGCAGGTATTGACCGATGGTCATGATGTCGCACGAGACGGAGCGCAGGTCCTTCATCAGCTCGACGACCTCGTCGAACTCTTCGCCGAGGCCGACCATGATGCCGCTCTTGGTCAGCATCCCGCGCCGCTCGCGGTCGCGTCTTTGCGCCGCGCGTTCGAGCAACTCAAGCGTCTGCTCGTACCTGGCGTCGGGGCGGACGCGCCTGTAGAGCCGCGCGATGGTCTCCGTGTTGTGATTGAGCACGTCCGGCCCGGCGTCGAGCACTGTGTCGAGCGCGGCCGCGTCGCCGTTGAAGTCCGGGATTAAGACCTCGATCCGGCACTGCGGGTTGATGGCGCGCACCTGTCGAATCGTCTCGGCCCAGTGCGCCGCGCCGCCGTCCGCCAGGTCGTCCCGATTAACGGAGGTGATGACGGCGTGCGCGAGGTTCAAGTGACGCACGGCCTCCGCGACGTGGCGCGGCTCTTCCGGGTCGAGCGAGCCCGGCTTGCCCTTGCCGACCGCGCAGAAACCGCAATGGCGCGTGCAGATGTCGCCCGCGAGCATGAAGGTCGCGGTCCTGTCCGACCAGCACTCAAAGATGTTCGGGCAGCGCGCCTCCTGGCAGACCGTGTGCAGGTTCAAGCCCTCGATCAGCTTGAGCACGTGGTTCTGGTTGGTCGGATCGCCGAGCCTGATTTTGAGCCATTCCGGCTTGGGCTGACGCCGCTTGCCGTCCGGGTTGTTGCTTAATACTCGAAGTTCGCGCGCCACGCTTTTTTCGACTCCATACTGTTGGTGATGATCTATTGTAGCACCTGCGCGGCGGCCCTGTCGCTGCTGCTGCTGCGCTCCGCGAGCAGCCCGCAGAGCGTCTGCGGGTCAACGTTGCCCCCGGAGAGAATGACGCCGATGCGCACGGCCTCCGCCGGCAGTCGGTTTGAAAGCACCGCGGCGGCGGCGGCCGCGCCCGTCGGCTCGACCAGTATTTTCAGCCGGAAGAGCAGGAAACCGAGCGCCGCTACGATTTCGTCGTCGGAGACGATGAGCACGTCGGCCGCGTTTTTCTGAAGCACGGGAAACGTCAGGACGCCCGGCGATTGGTTGCGCATCCCGTCGGCGATTGTCGGCGGCGGCGCGATGCGGACGCGCTCGCCGCTGCGGAAAGAGCGCAGCGTATCGTCCGCGGTTTCGGCCTCGACCGGGTAACAGCGCACGCGCGGGTCGAGCGCCCCGGCAACCGTGCTGACGCCCGCGAAGAGCCCGCCGCCGCCGCAGGGCATGACGATGCAGTCGAGGTCCGGCACGTCTTCGAGCAGCTCCAGGGCGCACGTCCCCTGTCCGGCCATAATCAGGTAATCGTCGTAGGGCGGCACGAGCTGGAGGCGCTCGCGTTCGGCTATCGCGGCGGCAAAGGCTTCGCGGTCGTCGCGCTGGCGGTCATAAAAGAGAAGCTCCGCGCCGTAAGCTCGCGTCGCGGCGACCTTCGCCTGCGGCGCATCGGAGGGCATGGCGATGACGGCCCGCGTCCCGGCCTCGAGCGCCGCGAGCGCGACGGCCTGTGCGTGATTGCCGGAGGAGAAAGCGACGACGCCGCGCTCGCGTTCCTCCGCGGTCAGGGAGAGAATCTTGTTGGTCGCACCGCGAATCTTGAAAGCCCCTGCGCGCTGCATGTTCTCGCACTTGAAGAAGACGCGGCGCGCGGGCTGCCCCGAAGCCGCGGCGGCCGCCAGGTCAAAGGCGCGCGAAGTGATGACGGGGGTGCGGTGAACGCGCGGCGCGATGCGCGTCATGGCTTCTTTGATGAGTTCGAGCGTCAGCACTTCTGTTGACTCTTCACTTTTGTTGACTCTTCACCCGTCGAGAGGCTTCGGGAAAAAAGCACGGACTGCCAGCAACTGTCGCCCGTTAATCCCGCCATCGCTTAGACCGATAAGGGCTGCGCGGCGGCCTCTTCCAGCTCCAGCTCAAAGACATCCGCGAAGCGCGCGATGATGCGTTCTTCGACCTCTCGCATCCTGACCTCGCGGCCGAGCAGCTGCTGCATCGAAGTGACCGGCTCGCCCTCGCAGGCGACGATGAGCTTGAAGAAGCTGAGGTCCGTGTTGACGTTGAGCGCGAAGCCGTGAGTCGTTACCCAGCGCGCGATGTGAACGCCGATGGCCGCGACCTTGCCCGCCGTCGTGTGAACCCCGGTCAGCCCCTTGATGCGAAAGCCCTCTATCCGAAAGTCGGCCATCGCGCGAATCAGCACCTCTTCCAGGTCGCGGACGTAGCGGTGAACGTCTTCGCGCTCGGGGCTCAAGTTGATAATGGGATAGCCGACCAGTTGCCCTAGGCCGTGATAGGTGGCCTTGCCCCCGCGGTTGGTCTCGAAGACCGTGACGCCGCGCGCCTCCAGAATCTCCTGCGGGGTCAGGATGCGCTCGCGCGTCGCGCCGCGCCCGAGGGTGAGCGTGTGCGGGTGCTCGACGAGCAGCAGCGTGTCCGGCTGCGTGCCCGCCAGCACGGCGCGCTCCGTCTCCTTCTGCACGCCGAGCGCCGCGCCGTATTCGAGCAGGCCCAACCGGCAAACTCTCAATCTTCTTTGCTGCATCACAGTCCGGCTTCAAGCGGTGAAATTTGAGAGGCATTGTAGCAGGATGTTTTCGTTGATGACTAATCCGCCTTGCCCGGAGCGGGGAAGCGCCGCTTGACTCTGCGCGGCCTCTCGGAATAGTTTGTCGAAGACCGGAATAATCGAGCGTCAGAGAGGTTAGATGACGAAGCACGGGCGATCTCCGGTTTGATGTCCGAACGGCCAAAGGAGGAGAGAGAATTGAAACGCGCTTTTATCTTATCAATCGTCGCCCTCGGCTTATTGCCCGCTTCGCTCTCGGCGCAGACGAGGCAGCGGTCCACTTCGAGGAGCGGGCGTTCCTCCTCTTCGACGAGCGCGCAGAGAAATGGTCGCGCGCCCGCCGCAACGGCCCCCGCCAGCGGCCAGGCGCGGACACAGGGCGCGTCGCGCGTCGCCGACCAGATCAAGGTTTTGACCCGGTTCCTTTACCTGCTCGGAGGAGTGTCGAAGGGCATCGAGTCGGCGGACGCGGCCGCCGCGCGCGGACAGGCCTCGGACGCGGCCGTCGAGCAGACGCAGCGCAGCAAGGCCAGCGTCAAGGAGAGCCTGCGCAATGTCCGCGAGGGCCTGGACAAGCTGGAGATTGATTTTCGCATGACGCCGGAATTGCTCCGCTACTACACGCGGCTGGCGGGCGTGGCCGCGGGCGCGGCGACGGCCGAAGAGCAGGCAGCCTCCGGCCAGTTCGACCAGGCGGGCAGGTCACTGCTGGCGGTCGTCAACCGGCTGACGGATGTGCTGCTGGAGATGCGCTGAGCGCTTATTTCCGCTTCGGATAGTAGCCCTGCCGCGCGCGGACGCGAAGCTGCGGGCGCTGCGGTAAGTCTACCTTGATGCGCAGGTATTTGCCGGACGGAGATTCGCTGTTGGAATAGTACTGGAGCAGGTACTGCGAGCGCAGCTCGGCCGTAATCCGGCTGAAGATGGCGTTCAGGGCGTTCAACTCGGCGGGCACGAAGGCCGCGCCGCCCGTAGCCTCTGCCGTCCGCTCCATTCCGAGTTCTGCGCGCGCCGTGCGGACGTTCAGGTGCATGGTCTGCCCGCTCGGGTTAATCGAGTAGAAGATAATCTCGGCGCGCTGCACCTCACGCTGGACCTCCAATTGCGCCTGCTCGATCAATTTAAGCTGCCCCTCGCGGCTCATCCACCTGTAGTCAGCGCCGTTGCTTTGCGGAACGGAGAGATTGAGAATCCGCGCCGTATCGTCACCGTCCGAGAGGACGACGATGACGCGCCGGTGGCCCGCAGGCGAAGACTTCTCAAGATAACGCGTCGCCGCCAGCACCGTGTCGAAGAAGGCCGTGTAGCCTTTCCCCGGAATGACGCTCATCAACATCTGCGCGGCGCGCTCGGCCGAAGCCAGCTCCTGGATGTGACGCGGCTTTTCGTCAATGGCGAAGACGGTCGCGCGGTCTCCGGGCTTGAGCACCTGCTTGAGAAAACCTGCGGCCGCCTGCTGCTCGAAAGAGAAGCGTGATTCGACGCTGCTCGAAACGTCGAGCAGAATGGCGATGTCGAGCGGAACCTGTTCGGGGTCGCCGATCTGCGTTATCTCCTGCGGGCGTCCCTCCTCTTCGAGACGAAAGTCCGTGGCCTTGAGCCCGAGCACGGGCTGCCCGGCCGCGTCCGTCACCGAGACGGGAACGACGATCAGGTTCGACGAGACGCGCACGACCTCGTAGTCCTCATCCCTGGGCGGCGGCGCGGGCTTCGGCGTTGGCCTCGGCATGACGGGCGGGGCGTCTAAATCGGGCTCGGGCGTCGGCTGCGCGGCCGAAGGCTGGGCCGGGCGCGGCTGCCGGGGCGCGGGCTGCTGTTGCCCGCCGCCCGCCTGTGCGAAGAGCAGAAGAAAAGCCAGCGCCCCGAGCGGGAGCGCCAGCCCCAGGTAGTTCCGCACACTGTTTCGAGTCTCATTCATCGCAGCCAACTCCTCATGCCGCCGGCGGTTACCGGCCGTCTTCATCAATAGTTGATGCCGCGGGACGGCATGACGGTTGGCACGGAAAATCCTGACGGGATAAAGGCGACGGCTGACATCAAAGCGCGAGGCGTTTGCCTGTCAGCCGTCACCTTTGTCTCTGACTGCTTACGGAGTTGACGAAGCCGTGCCGGTGCTGGTCGGCGTCGTGATGGTCGGCGCGCCCTGCTGAAGGCCGCGATTGACGAGAATCTTGACTTCGACGCGGCGGTTCTGCGCGCGTCCCTCGCGTGTCCGATTGTCGGCCACGGCCTGCGCTTCGCCATAGCCGAAGGGCGTGACGATCCGGCGCAGCGGGATGTTGTGATTCTCGACGAGGTAACGCACGACCGCATCGGCGCGGCGTGAGCTCAAGGCGCGGTTCTTCTCTTCGCTGCCGGTGGCGTCCGCGTAGCCGGAGACTTCCAGGACGTAGCCCTTGGCGTTGAGCGCCTTGGTCGCGATTTCGTCGAGCTGCGTTTTCGACTGCGGCGAAAGGACTGCGCTATTGACTTTGAAGTTGATGGCGATGCTCTCCTGCGGGACGTAATCATCGAGGGCCGAGATGCGCTCGTTGGTTGCGTTGACACCGGCGACGGCTGCGTCGGCAGTGTCCTGTGCGGCCCGCGCGCCGCCGCGTGCGGCATTGGAGACGGCTGCCAGCTCATCGAGTTGGCCGGAGAGCTTCTGCGCGTTCTGCTCGACCTGTCCGACCCGGCTCTCGACAGGGTCCACGCGCGACTCGACCGTGCGCGCCACGCGCAGGTCCGACTCGCCGAACCTGATTTTGCTGGCGACCAGTTGTCCGTCGGCGTCGCCGACGCCCTCGACCTCTACGTTGAGGCCGCGCAGGATGCTGGTCGTCCCGTAGTTTTTGCCGCTGCGCAGGAAACCGCCCTTGGCCCTGACGCTGGTGTTATCGGTCAGGCGAACGACCGTGTCCACGCCGTTCATGTCGCGCACGGTGAAAGTATCGGGATCGCGGCGGGTCACGACGCCGACGAGCTTCATCTTCTGGCCGTTAGAGACGGTGCGGACGCTCCCGCCCTGGGCCGAGTCGGTCGGCGGCTTGATTCCGGCGGCCTGGTTGCCGGGAGAATTCGGGCCAGCCTGCGCAAAGGCCAGCGAAGTTCCCGCGAGCATCAGCACTAAGGCCAGCAGGAAAGACTTGAATTGTCGGGATTTCTCAACACTCATACTTAAACTCCATGTGCGAGGAGCAACCCGTAGACGTGACGGCTCACGCTCTGGCCGCTCTCGCAAGTTGTGGCGAGCGCCCGTGCCGGTGGGGTTTTACCCGCACGGGGCCGCAGATCAATGTTGGATACAAAAAAAGCCTTCGTCCTTCGCCCAATAGTGACGACACCGGACGAAACTATTGCGAGGAGGCTCGGCAAAACTGACCCCGGAAACAGACTCCAAACTCTTCGACTTGGCCGTTGAAATCCGAATATTAGCTGACAATCGAGGGAAGTCAAGCGAGCGGATTGCGCGAAACTCGCCCTTTGCCGCACGGCAATAACTTCATTACCTGATCGCCACGAAAACGCAAGAAAGTCCGGCCGCGAGAGCCCCCAACGGACCGCCGCCGCGCAGAGTTGAAAGAGGGTTGACCGTTCATCTCTCAAGCGCGGCGGCGTTCATCCGGCAGCCTTTTCTTTAGACCGTGAACTGCCCGGCCTCTAATATCTCCTTGACGTAGGAGAGGAACTTTTCGGCGTCCGAGCCGTCAACGATGCGATGGTCGAAGGTCAGGGCGAAGTAGGCCATCGAACGAATCGCGATATAGTCGTCGCCTTCGGGAGTGGTCACGACCTTCGGGCGCTTGACGATAGCGCCGACGCCGAGGATGGCCACCTGCGGCTGGTTGATGATGGGCGTCCCGAAGAGCCCGCCGAAGACGCCCGGATTGGTGATGGTAAAGGTTCCCCCGGCCACGTCGTCGGGCTTGAGCTGCTTGGCGCGGGCGCGCTCTGCGAGGTCGTTGGCGGCGCGTGCGAGTCCCGAAATCGAGAGATCGTCGGCGCGCTTGATGACGGGCACGATCAATCCCCAGTCGAGCGCGACGGCCATCCCGAGATTGATGTCGCGCTTGTAGATGATCTGATCGTTGCTGACCTGCGCGTTGAAGACAGGGAACTTGCGAATCGCGCTCGTCACGGCCTGGAAGATAAACGGCATATAGGTCAGCTTCGTGCCGGTCCGCTCCATGAAGGAACGCTTCTCCCGGTCGCGCAGCTTGGCAATGCGCGTCATGTCTATCTCGTAGACGGTGGTGACGTGCGCCGAAGTACGGCGCGAGAGAATCATGTGCTCGGCGATCTTGCGGCGCATGACGCTCATCTGTTCGACGCGGTCACCGGCTGCGGGCTGCGTCGGCTGGGCGGCGGGCGCGGTCTCCGGCGCGACGGGCGCGGCCTGCGCACTCGCTTGCTGTGCGGGCTGCGGGCTGCCCTGCATGGCCTGCTGCGGCGTCATGGCCGCGCCGGATTCGATGAAGCTGAGAATGTCGTTCTTGGTGACGCGACCGCTCATGCCCGTGCCTTCGAGGCGCGAGATGTCTATCCCGTGCTCTTTGGCTATGTTGCGGACGAGCGGGCTGGACTTGGTGCGGCGCAGCTCTTCGACGCTCTGCTCGCTCGCGTTGTCGCCCGCCGGGGCCGACTGTCCGGCGGGGGTCGCGGCCGAACCCTGCGCGCTCCCTGCGTCGTCGCGGCGCGCGGCTGGTGCGGCTGGCTCCGTCTTCATTGGGGGCGCAGGCGCTGCGGGCGCTGCTGCCTGCGCAGGGGTTGACTGCGCGGCGGCGGGCGGCGCGGCCGAAGCGGGTTGGGGCGGAGGCTCAGGTGAGACGGCGGCCTGTGACGCCGGAGCGGGGGCGCTGGCCTGGGTCGCGCTCGGGGCAGCCGTACCGCCGCCAGCTCCGCCTCCGTCGAGCACGGCGACGACCGTGTTGATCTCAACCGTGTCGCCTTCTTTAAACTTGATTTCGGTGAGCGTCCCGGCGGCGGGCGAAGGAATCTCCGCGTCCACCTTATCGGTCGAGATTTCAAAGAGCGGCTCGTCACGCTCGACGCGCTCGCCCACCTGTTTCAACCACCTCGTGATCGTTCCCTCCGCGATGGACTCGCCCATCTGCGGCATGATTACTTCTGTGCTCATAAGTCCCTCTCTGGAAGTGAGCAGTAAGCAGTGAGCAGTAAGCAGCTAGTTTCTTTCTTTTACTGCTCACTGCTCACTGCTTACTGCTCACTATATTTAGTATGCTGCAAGCCTTCGCGCCGCGTCGAGGACATCCTTGACCTGCGGCAGGTAATACTCTTCGAGCGGCGGCGAGTAGGGCACGGGCGTGTCAAGGGAGGCGAGGCGCACGACCGGCGCGTCGAGCCACTCGAAGGCCTCTTCCGCGATTGTTGCGGCGATTTCGCCACCGATGCCGCCCGTCCGTGATGCCTCGTGAAGGACCATCACCTTGTTGGTCTTCCTGACGGAATCCAGGATCGCCGCCTTGTCCATCGGCGCGAGCGTGCGCAGGTCTATCACCTCCACGTCGAGCCCTTCCTTCTCCAACTCTTCCGCCGCGTCAAGCGCCGTCAACACCATCGCGCCGAACGTGATGATCGAGAGGTCGCGGCCCGCGCGTGCGGTGCGGGCCTTGCCGATTTCCACTATGTAATCATCTTCGGGCAGCTCTTCGCGCAGGCGCGGCAGGCGGTAGAGCTTCTTGTGCTCGAAATAGATGACCGGGTCCGGGTCACGGATGGCGGCCTTGATTAAGCCCTTTGCGTCGTAGGCGGTCGAAGGCTCGACAATCTTGAGGCCCGCCGTGTTGAGAAAGAAGGCTTCGGCGTTGAGCGAGTGAAACGGCCCGGCGTGAACGCCGCTCCCGCAGGGGCCGCGAAAGACTGTCGGCAGTCCAGCGCCCCAGCGATAACGACACTTCGCGGCGTAGTTGGTCAGCATGTCGAAGCCCGCCGAGATGAAGTCTATGAACTGAAACTCGGCTATGGGCCGCATCCCGAGCAGGGCCGCGCCGCAGGCCGCGCCGACGATGGCCGCCTCCGAGATGGGCGTGTCAATCACGCGCCCCTCGCCGAACTCGTCCAGGAGGCCGTCCGTCACCTTGAACGCGCCGCCGTAAGCGCCCACGTCTTCGCCGATGACGAAGACGGAGGGGTCGCGTTCCATCTCTTCCCAGATTCCCTGGCGAATAGCTTCGACGAAAGTCGAGAGACCGCCGCGCGCCGGACGGTTCGATTTGTGCTCTTTTCTGGCTACCGTTGACATGATTTTTTGTAAACCGAGTGCTGAAACAATACCCGGTGATTCAAGCCATCTATTTGTCGCGCCCCTTGAGCCAGCGCAGACGCAATAACGTCAGGTTGAAGCCCGCCAGCAGGCTAATCGCTCCCATCCTGGCGATAACATCCGCGTGCCAGCGAGCATTGGGAAGAAATAGCTTGCCGAAGATGAAAATTAACAGAAAAACCGTGACCGAGAGAACCAGACCCTTGACCAGCACGAGACGAAAATACTCTTTGTTGGTCTGCGGAAAGCGCGCCCGTTTCTCATCTTCTGCCGCCATTTTCGGTTGAGTCCGCCTTAATACTTACCATTCGTCGGGCCGGGCAAATATAGATGCCCTTCTTACTTCTCCAGCACCTTCGGCCGAAACGCGGGCGCGACCACCGAGTTATCGAAGACTCCGTAGGCGGCCTGTTCCGGTTCCGGCATCGGCGAGCTTTCGGCCCACGCCACGTCTTCGTCAATCTCGCGCTGAATCTCCGCGGTTATCTCCGCCAGCTTTGCGGGCGTCGCCGTCCCCTGTTCGGTCAGGTATCTCTCGTAGCGATCAACGGGGTCGTTGTTCTTCTCCCACCACTCTATCTCCTCCTGCGAGACGTAGCGCTGGTCGTCGTGCTCGGCGTGGCCCTTGCGGCGGTAGGTCTTGGCTTCGATCAGGACAGCGCCGCCGCCCGCGCGCGCGAACTCCGCGGCCTTTCTAGTCACTTCGTAGCAGGCCAGGATGTCGTTGCCGTCAACGATGTGGCCGGGGATACCGTAACCGGCGGCCTTCTCGGCCAGGTCTTTGACGGCCGTCTGCTTCGAGGTCGGCGTCGAGTAGGCGTAGTGGTTATATTCGGCGACGACAATCAGGGGCAGGCGCTGGACGGCGGCGAAATTCAGTCCCTCGTGAAAAGCGCCGGTGCTCATCCCGCCGTCGCCGATGTAGGCCAGAGCGACGATCTCCTTCTGCTGCATCCGCCCGGCCAGCAGTACGCCCGTCATCACCGGAATCATGTCGCCGAGATGGGAGATCGGCCCGATAAAACCCTTCTCGATATTGCCGAAGTGGATGTTGAGGTCGCGCCCGCCCGAAGGCCCCCAGGCTTTGGCCATGTACTGCGCGAAAATCTCGCGCGGGCGAATACCCTTGACGAGCACCGCGCCGAGGTCACGAATCAGCGGCGTGATGAAGTCCTGCGGCGCGAGAGCGAAGGCTGTCCCGACGGCCGTGGCCTCCTGTCCGAGTGAACGAAAGACGCCGCCCACCACCTTCGTCTGGCGATAGAGATTGACGAGCCGTTCCTCGACCATCCGCGTCAATTTCAGGTAGCGGTAAAGCTCCAGCAACTGCTCGGGCTTAAGCGTCGTCTCGTTCACACAAGACAGCTTCCCGCCAGCCGCTATAGCGGCGGCCGCAGCAGCATTGCCCGCAGCAGCATCGTTGCCGCCAGCAGCACTAGCTGCCGCCTTTCCATTCCCATCTGAAGCCTTAACTGTTTCAACCGGCGCAGCCTTGCGCCTCGTCTCTTTTTTCATATCAATAATAGTGAGCGAGTCCAGCAGCGAGGGGTCAGCAGTAAATGAAAGAAACTGCTCACTGCTCACTGCTCACTCCCTAAAAATGAATCGTCAGGTTATGCACGCCCTCGGCGGCTTCCATGACGGCCTCGGCGATGGTCGGGTGCGCGTGCATGGTGCGCCCGAGTTCATCGGCCGTTGATTCGAGCTGCATGGCGACGCAGGCTTCGGCGATCAGCTCTGTGGCGTGCGGCCCGATGATGTGGACGCCGAGGATTTCGTCATACTTCGTCTCGCTGACGACCTTGACGAAGCCCTCCTCTTCGCCGAGGATGCGCGCCTTGCCCGAAGCCGAGAAGGGGAACTTGCCCACCTTCACGTCGTAGCCCTCCTCGCGCGCCTTCGCTTCCGTCAGGCCGACGGACGCCACTTCCGGGTCGCAGTAGGTGCAGGAAGGCACCAGGCGCAGGTTGATCGGGCGGGCATCCTTTTGCCCGGCGATCTGCTCGACGGCGAGGATGCCTTCCTTCGAGGCCAGGTGCGCGAGCCAGGGCGTCGGAATGACATCGCCGATGGCGTAGACGTTCGGCTCGCCCGTGCGGCAGAACTCGTCCACCTGAATCGCCCCGCGCT
>DASVWH010000231.1:0-4438 GCA_036389715.1 Pyrinomonadaceae bacterium
CCTTCGGCCGTCAGGCAGTCGGCTTCAAAGCGCGGGCTCGGCTCGGCGGCCGCCGCTGCGTTCATTGATTCCGCTATGTGGTCCTTCAGCTCGCCGAAAAAAATCGAGACCTCCTGCCCGCGCACGTTCTCGGCCCTGTAGCCCGTGATCTCTTCGGCGGCGGCGTTGAAAGTATAGATGCGCCCGGCCAGGTCCGTCGTGACGACGCCCGAGCGAATAGACTCGACGATGCGCTCGTGCAGGGCGCGCAGGGTGGCCAGCGTCTGCGTCGTCTCGATCAACTGCACGTCCGAGCGCGATTGCCGCTCGGCGAGGCGGGCCGCCAGCAGCCCGACGACGAAAAATCCGATGTCGTTGAGCCCGACCGTCTCTATCGTGGTCGAAGTCGCAAGCTCTACGGCCGCCCGCGCGTAGGGCGCGATGATGCCCGCCATCACCGCCAGCGAAATCCCCGTGAAGAAGAGCGCGCAGCCGACCGAAGCGATGAGCGCCGCGCGCGAGCCGAGCAGGACGCTGACGACCGAAATAATCACTATGTAGAAGGCCGAATAGGGCGAGCGGACATCGCCCGTCATCCAGACCAGCCAGGTGACGAGCAGTAGGTCTACGAACGATTGGATGCCCGCCTGTAACCTGTAGCGGCCGAGGAACCGGAGCGCGATGATATAGAGGACCGAGAGCAGGATGACGGCGACGAAGATCGAGAGCACGCCGCGGTCCTGCGTCGTTGACTGCTCGCGGGCGAACAGCGTCCGCGCCAGGATGAAAAGAAGGATGGCCGCGGCGAGGCGACCGATGACGAGCCACCAGAGCCTGCCGCGCAGCGCGCCCGCGTTCTCTCCAATCTTCTCATCCTCTGTCATCGCGCCCAAGCGTACCATAGAGACAGCCTTCTTGAGTCAGACATTACCGGCAGCGAGAGCATTTAGAGACGAGCGGAGGCGGCCCTGTCAACGTACCATTCGAGCGAGCCGTCGAGCGGCCTGATTAATTGCGAGGGCAGGCGGCGCTCCTCGGGCTCCTCTTGAAGAACGGCGGCCAGGCGCTCCGCCTTGCCCGCCCCCACGACCATGAAGACGATGTGCGCGGCGTGATTGATGGCGGGCACGGTCAGCGTCAGGCGAAACGCCTTGAGCTGCTCGACCCAATTTGCCGCGACCCAGGATTGTTGCTCGCCGAGCGCGGCCGTCGCCGGAAAAAGTGAAGCCGTGTGCCCGTCTTCGCCTAAGCCTAGCAGCACCAGGTCCAGGCGCGGCCACGCGGCCCCGTCAAAGTAAGCACGCATCTCATCTTCGTAGAGACGCGCGTTGGCCAGCGCATCGCCTTCGCCCCGCATCCTGTGAATGTTTTGCGCGGGCGTGTCCAGGTGCGAGAGCAGCGCTTCGCTGGCCATGCGGTAGTTGCTCTCGGCGTGGTCGGGCGGGACGCAGCGCTCGTCGCCGAAAAAGATGTGCGCCTTTTGCCAGTCAACGCGAGACCTGAGCTCTTCGCTCGCCAGTAGCTCGTAAACGCGTTTCGGGGTTGTGCCCCCGGCGAGCGCGACGCTGAAACGGCCCGACGATGCGCTGGCCGCCTGCGCAACGGCGACGAAGCGTTCGGCGACGGCGCGTGCGACCTCCGCCGCGTCATCGAATATCAGGACCCTCGGAAACGGCTCTCGGACTGGCATCGGCGTTGCGCCCTATTTCATCGCTTCGATTAATCGAGCGGCCTCGCGGAGCGCCTGCTCGTAGACAATATCGCGCACGGGTAGAGTCAGTTCACGGCTCAAGCGCTGGCCCTCGCTCTTCTGCTCGTAACTGAGGACGCGCCCGACGCTGCGCACGCCGTCAATGCCCGCGTCGGTCTCCAACCTCTTTCCGTCGGCGCTTAAGGCGACGCGGAATTCGGCGTGCGGACCGGCGCTCGAAAACGTGACGCCGTCGAGCATCCCGTCGCTGCTGGCGCGCCCTTCGGAGACGGACATTCGGACATCAATGCGGTGCTCGCCCGCGCCGAAGATGAAACCGGCCGTGATGCCCTCTTCGTGCGCTCCTGCCCCTTCGAGCTTCCAGCCGAGGCGCGATGCCAGCCAGCCGACGACGAGCAGGGCTTTCGGCGCTATCTCGCCGGGCGCGGCATCCGGCGCATCGTACTCGACCGTCACACGCTCGATTCTCTCAAGGTACGGCCTGTAGTCCGGGACATCCCAGAAACCGGCTATCAGCGTGCGCCAGGCGGTCAGGCGGCCCCAGTTGAGATCAGTCGCGGACATGTACTGCGGGCGCTCGCCGACGATTCGCGCCAGGCGCTGCATGTCGCTGTGCGGCTGGTCGAAGCAGGACGAATCAATCACTATCCGGTCGGCCATCGCGGCCATCCGGTTAAAGAGCACGTCGTCGTAGTGCGGGATGTCCTTCCACCAGAGAAAGACCGGCACATCGGGCACGAGCAGCGGGGCGATGGCGCTCGCCACGGTCGTGACCGCCGCTCCGCTCGCCTCAATCGTCACCTGCTCGCCGCAGACCTGCTTCCGGCTGCCGCCGAGCATTCGACAGCGCGTCGAGACGTAGGCGTCCAGCTTCGGCTCGGCGGCCTCTCTATCGGCAAACAGCACGAGCGTGCGGCCCGGATGCTGCTGGTTGACGGCGTCCAGCATTTCGTCAATCTGCGCGCGGTCATCCTCTGCGGCCGCATAGACGAGCAGGTTCAACGCACACGCGCGCGTCACGCCCGACTCCGCATTCGAGCCTTCAACGCCGGTCGCGGGCCTCCACATCACGGCCAGCTCCTTCTCGATGCGTGCGACATCAATCCCCTTGGCCGCCGAGACCGGAACCGCGCTCGCCTGTGTCTGTATGTCCATGATTGGTCAACGGTCAATAGTGAATCGTCAATAGTGAATGGTGAATCGTCAATGGTAAATCGTGAATGGTGAATAGAAGAACGTCCCTGTCTTATAACCATTTACCATTTACTATTGACCATTGACCGCCTTCTAGGGTCTGCGCCAGCGGCGTCCCTGGCTCTCTATCAAGTCGTGCGCCGCCTGCGGCCCCCAGGTCCCGGCTTCGTAGTTGGGAAACCGGGCCTCGTCTTTAGTGGCGGCCCATTCGTCGAGGATGGGCATGACGAGTTCCCAGCCGCGCTCGGTCATGTCCTTGCGCGCGTAGAGCGTCGAGTCTCCGAGGATGCAATCGAGGAGCAGCCGCTCGTAGGCTTCCGCCAGTTGAATGCCAAACGACGCGCCGTAGCGAAAGTCCATGTTAACGTCGCGGATGTTGGTCGTCTGGCCGGGGACTTTGGCGGCGAAGCGCAGCGTGATGCCCTCGTCGGGCTGGATACGGATGATGAGCTGGTTCGGTGTCATCTGCTCCATCGCCGTGCCGAAGAGGGGCAGCGGCGCGGCCTTGAACTGGATGGCGATCTCGGTGACGCGCTTGGGCAGGCGCTTGCCCGAGCGGATGTAGAAGGGCACGCCCGCCCAGCGCCAGTTGTCGAAGTACATCGTAATCATGGCGAAGGTCTCGGTGGTCGAATCGGGCGCAACGTCCTGCTCCTGGCGGTAACCGGGGACGGGTTGTCCCGCGATTGAGCCGGGGCCGTACTGCCCGCGCACGCATTCGGTCCGCACGCGCTCCGCTGTGAAGCTGCGCGCGGCCTGCATCGCCTTGATCTTCTCGTCGCGGACCGCCTCCGAGCCGAGGCTGACGGGCGGCTCCATCGCCACCAGCGAGAGCACCTGGAAGACGTGATTCTGAATCATGTCGCGCACCACGCCCGCGCCTTCGTAATAGCCGCCGCGCCCTTCGACGCCGACCATCTCGGCGTTCGTCAACTGTACGTGGTCTATGTACTGGCGATTCCAGAGCGGCTCGAAGATGCCGTTGGCGAAGCGAAAGACGAGCAGGTTCTGGACCGTCTCTTTGCCTAGATAATGGTCAATCCGGTAAATCTGCGACTCGTCCAGGTGCTGGTGAATCTGCTCATTAAGCGCGCGCGCGCTTTCAAGGTCGCTGCCGAAAGGCTTCTCGATGACGACGCGCACCCAGCCCTTCTCTTTCGGCCTGGCGAGCCCGGCTTCACCCAATTGCCTGACCGCCTCCGCGTAGAAGCGCGGCGCGACCGAGAGATAGAAGATGCGATTGCCCTGCGTCCCGCGCTCCCTGTCCACCTCTTCGAGCAGCTCGGAGAGGCGGCGATAATCTTCGGGCGTGTTGATGTCTGCGGTCAGGTAATGCATGGCCTGCGCGAACGAGTTCCAGACCTCCTCGTCAACCTTCCCGGCCTCCGAGAACTCTTCGACCGCGCGCCTCATCCAGGCGCGAAACTCCTCGTTGCTCATCTGCGTGCGGGCCAGGCCGACGATGGCGAACTCGGCGGGCAGGAGCCTCTGCTGCACGAGCCGGTAGAGCGCGGGTATGAGCTTGCGCTTGGCGAGGTCGCCCGAGGCCCCGAA
>DASVWH010000232.1:0-4546 GCA_036389715.1 Pyrinomonadaceae bacterium
CGAGACTTCTCCTTAATGAAGGGGATGAGAATCCTCAAAAGATCACGCACTGGGTTATGGTGATCGTGCTTGCGGCTATGTGCGATTGTTCGACTTAGAAAGCAAAGCCGGTTTAAGGCTGGAGTTAGGAGTTTAATGCGAGACTAGCAAGGGGCTCCGGGGGTCAGCCTAAAGAATTTTCCAGACCGCAGGAGATTATGCCGAAACCGGCCCGTAGTCAATAGCAACTTCCTTTGCTGGACAGGCCGGGCCGCCCGGAGCGCACGATTTACCCTCCCGGCCCGACCGCCAGGGAGTGCCCCTGTAATCCCTCGCCGCCGCCATCATTCGCCGTCAACGGCAGCCGACATAAAGCCGTAAGCGCCGCTCCGGCGAACGTTTACCGTTCCCCTTTGCGGTGCACTCCCGCTCGGGCCGCCCGCCGCTCCGAGGCTCCGTTGTGCGGTCGCCGCCGCAAGCCCCGGCCCGAAAACAGGAAGCGGCTGCCCCGTTGAAGAGACAGCCGCTTCCTGTTTTCGACCCCTTGTGCGTGCCCTACTTGATGCTCGCCTTCGAGCCGTTTTCGCCCTGAAGGCTCAGGCGGTCGCGGAAGAGATTGAGCAGCAGCAGTGTCCCGATGCCGCCCGCGCCGTCGCCAGTTCCGCCCGATGCCAGCACGTCGGGAGTGATGCGGACGTTCTTCTCGCCGATTACCTTGAGAGTCTCGATCAGCGAGACGCCCTGCGAGCCGAGCGCGTTGACCTGCTCGTGATAGGCCACGCCCTGCGCTTCGCCCATCAAGCGGACCTTCTCGGCCTCGGCTTTACCTGTAGCGAGAATATAGTGCGCCTCGCCGTCGGCCTCGGCCTTGCGCTGCTCGGAGCGCTTGCCCGCGATTTCGACGCCGACGGTCGCCGCCATCAGGTCCTTCTGATTATCCGCCTGCGCGCTGATTCTCGCCAGCTGAATGCGCTTCTCCTCGGCCTCGCGCTGTGCGTCGTACATGTTCTGGCGCTGCTCTGCGAGAATCTTCTCGGTCTGCGTCTTCATCAGCTCTTCGGGCAGGTGAATGTGGCAGATTAGAACGTTGACCACGTCCACGTGGTACTTCAGGAGATGAGCGCGGACGCGTGCCTCCGCGCGCTCCTGCTCTTCGTGGCGATTCTGCAAGTAGGCCATCGCCGAAGATTCCGAAGCCTGGTTGCGGAAGATGGAATCAATCAACGGGTGCATGACATTCTGGATCAGCTTGTCAATCGAGCCGATCTTGGCGACCATGAAGGGCGCGTCCTCCGGCTTGACGCGAAAGACGACGCGGACCTCCAACTGCATCGTGAAGCCGTCCTTCGAGATGACCTCGAAGGGGTCGAAGGTGTTGGCCACTTCGCCCGCGGTCCATTCGACCGTCTGGTTGGTCGTCGGGATGATGATGGGCGTAATCGCCAGCGTATTGACGTAGTAACGACCCGGCCCGACGACCGTCTCCTGTATCCCGCGATAGCCTTCGGGGACGACGTAAGCCTCGTGCGCTCCCTGGTCCAGCCTGCGGTCCGCCGGGTCGCCCGAGAGCAGGTCGTCCTGAATCTCCTGGACGCTGCGCGTCTCGTCGTTGAGCTTGTCGAGGCGCTCGGCGGCCTTCGTAATCTGCTCCTCCTCTTCGCGTTCCAGCCGCTGGCGGACCTTCGCGGCCATCTCGCGGCGGACCTCCTCGCCGGGGTCCTTGCCGACGTTGGAGACGACGACGGCGACCTCGCCCGGCTTCACTTCCTTGGCGCTCTCCATGATGACTTTGAAGAGCAGCGGGTTGATATAGTAAGTGCCGGGCAGGAGGATGTCCTTCTGCGGGCCGCGCTGCCCGCCGCGCTCGATGAACTCGTGCGCGTCCTGAAAATTGTCGTGCCCGTCAATGGGCGTGGCGACGTAGTCCTTCGGATTAAGGGGCGAGCCGTCGAGCGCCTCGACGAGCCCGATCTGGTTCTCGCTGATGAGCGTCGCATCGTAGAGCCGGACGGTGAAGAGGCCGGGCTTTCTCTGCGTATTGTCTTCGAGCGAGATGGCGTCGGTCAGGATGCGGTAAGTGCCCGGCGTCAGGATGTCAACCTGCGGCCCTTTCTGCCCGCCGGAGGCTATGTACTGCTCTGCATCCGTAAAGTTGCGGTGGCCTTCGATGGCCTTGCCGAGTAAGCGCCCGGCGTCGAGCGGCTCGCCGTCGGCCGAAGTCACGACGCCGACCTTGCCCTGCGGAATGACCGTCACCTTGGCAATCGAGACGCGGAACAGGTACGGGTGAATGGGCCACAGCCCCGGCGGCAGCGTGCGCAGCTGGATGCCCTTGACGCCGCCGCGCTTGATGAAGGCGATGGGGTCCTGGTAGTTGTTGTGCGCGTTCTGTGCGCGGTCCGGGGCAAAGATTCTGCCCATCGGCATCGGCTCGCCGTCAACGGCTTCGACGATGCCCAGCTCGTCCGAGCCGATCTCGATGAGCGGCACTTTGCGGACGACGCGCTCGAAGGGGAACTTGATGAAGTGCAGGCCGGGCTTGAGGACATCGGCCTGAATGCCGACCTCTCCTTCGGTCGCCACGACGCGTCCGGGCGGCATCTTCGCGCCCAGATAACGCCGCTCCTTAATCGCAATCTCACGCGCCCCGACGTTGACCATTATGCGTCGCAGCACGATGACCAGGACCAGCAGCAGGACGAACGCGCCGACCAGGTAGGGAATATAAGCCGTCATGTCAAAGTTGTTCATGGCTAACCTCTAAGAAGGTGAATGGTCAATCGTCAATCGTCAATAGATAAGCGGCCTTCGTCTCACTACCATTTACCATTTACTATTTACGATTGACCATCCGTTGTTGTTGCCGCGCCGAGTTGACGGCGCAGTGTGGCGAGCCTGCGTTTGAGGACAAAGCCCGCGCCCGAATTTCTCACGGCGGGAGCGAGTATCCAGAACTCGCTCTCGATTAGCTGGCGCAGTTCTGCGGCCGAAAGCTGTGCCAGGCGGCCCTCGCGCCAGAATTGAAAGGCCGCCTCGATTGCTCTCTCATAGAGCGGCGCATCATTGGCGAGCGCCGCGACGTGCAGCGCCTGCGCCGTCGAGCGCCTGTCGGGGGCGCTCTGCCAGTCTTCGAGAAACTTTTCCGCGAGCCTTTTGTTGACCCGCAGCTCGCGCCCGCGCGCGATGTAGGAGACGAGCGACAGCAGGCTCTTCTCCGAACTCGCACGCTCGGCCAGCTCGTTGAGCACCGCATCGTAAAGCCCGGCATCCCCGCTCCGGTGCGCGTCGCCGAGGGCCTCCCGGTCGCCCCTTGCCGCGCGCTCCAAGAGCGACTTACGCCGCTCGGCGGCAAGCCCGCGCCCAGTTTCGCCCTCGCTCAAGAGCGCCCGCGCCTCGTCCGCAACCGTATCCGCAAAGAGACCACGCGGGCGCGGCGGCTCCGGCTCTGCGAGTGCATATTCTGCGCCCCGATGAGCCGCGCTGCGTTGCAACCTGTAGATAGCGTAAGAGATTGCTGTAAGCAGGAGAAAAGAGGTGATGAGAAGAGTGACCATTCTCGGCCGTCCGACGCCCTGTGCGATGGCTTTCCACTGTGCTGCACTTCTGCCGGGGCGTCGCATCCTATTATACGACAGAAAGATTCGCCCGGTTCTATTTTTCGCGCGGCCTGACTCGCCGCTTCCGGCGCTGCGCTCACGGCCCTTTCCCGCCGCTTGCCGGGACGCCGCCCCTACCTCGAAGCCGACGTGACGGCGTTAAAGAAGAGCGGGTAGGTCGCCAGCGATTGCCCGCGATACTGCGGGCGAAAGCCGAACAGGTAGACGCGCCCGCGCCCGAGCATGACTTCGACCAGCGCCGCTTTGCCGCGGATGCGTTCGCCGCCGAGCAGCCAGCCCGAAAGCAGCGGGTCCGTCCCGGCCGGATAGCGTGCGATGACGCGGACCCGCGCCGCCTCCTTCGCATCGCTCAACTCGAAGACGGGCGAGTCCTCCACCCAGGCGACGGATTCCTTCGGCACTCGCTCGTAAGGATACTTCATCCTCGCCTCGTCATAGCCGAACTTCATGGCCTGCTGTAGGTCTTCCGCCAGCGGGTGCGTCCTGTCCAGCTCGATTCTGAGAATGGAGCCGGGCACGTAGAACTCCGTCCGCTTGAGCCCTTCGGTGATGTCTCGGACCGGCAGGTCGAGCTGCCGGATGGCGAAGCCGGAAGCGCGGTTGAGACAGACGAGCGTGCCGCCCTGCTCGACGAACTCGCGCAGGCTCTTGACGCCCGCCGCGCCGAGTCCCCCGGTATATTCGGGCGGCATCGCGCCCGCCCTGTGTCCGTTGAGAATCGCCTGCGGCGACTGGTCCGGAATGATTATCGTGTCGAAACGGGCACGAAGATTTCCGCCTCTGGCCTCCCTGTCTTCCAGCGACCGGAGGTTGACGCCCTTCCCGTCCTTAGATTCATCTTCGGCGACTATGCTCTCGTAGAGAAAGTTGGCGTCGTGCTCGATGGCCCAGCGCGTCCAGCCTTCGTCCATCGTCGGGAGATGCGATTTGTAGATGCCGGTCCGGGGCAT
>DASVWH010000233.1:0-10813 GCA_036389715.1 Pyrinomonadaceae bacterium
TATCGTGACGGGCGCGAACGTGTAGCCGCGCGCGGCCAGAAACTTCTCGAAGGCAGCCTTGGTCTCCAAGTCCGGCCCCGTGTTGAGATAAGGATAGAGGAAATATCGGAGCCCCCGCCCGCGCTCACGCAGGAGATTGCCCGTCACGGCCTCGCCGCGCACCACGTCCCGCTCATAATCTTCGAGCGGCGTGTGATACAGCCAGCGGTGCGAAAATGTCTGGTTGCCAAGCTCCAGCCCGGCGTCGAGCCACATCTTGAGCGCGGAGGTTCGCGGCTCCGGCCGGTCGCCGACGTATAAGCCTTTCTCGCCGACGAAGCCGACTGCCGGGATGCGGTTCGACGTGATGCCCTTGAGCAGCTTTCTCGTCGTGCTCTCGACCGTCTGATCGTCGTCGCGCTGGCTGCGCATGTAGGGCACGCTGTAGAACGTGATGGCGACCTCGCGCCTCGCAGATTCTGCCGCGCTCGATGCCCTGACGCCGCCCGCGACCGTCCCCGTCGAGAGCAGGGCCCCGCGCGCTCCCGCGAAGAGGCCGCCAGCCCCGAGCAACAGTATCAGGCAGGCCAGCAGCGGCGAAGAATTTTTGGACGAAGAGGGCGAGGCTTCGATCAGGCGGCGGATGCGCTGCAAGAGCGAGCCGCCGCCGCTGGCCGCCATCAAGAGCGGCTCCGGGCAGCTCGCGCGCAGCTGCTCAAGGCGGGTCAGCGCGTGCGCGTAGGCCAGCACGTCGCCGCAGGCCGCAACCGCCAGATCATCGCAGCAATGCTCGCGCTCGACGCGCACCCGGCGCGAAACCCACCAGACCGCCGGGTGATAAAAGAGCAGCGTCTCGACCGCCGTTTGCAGCAGGTTGACCAGGTAATCATAGCGGCGAACGTGTGCCAGCTCGTGCGCCAGCAGGGCTTCGACCTGCTCCGCGCTGAGTCCCGTCAGGATGCTGGCCGGGACCAGAATCACTGGCCGCACCCACCCGATTACAGTCGGCACTTCGGTCAGCACGGATTCGCACAGGCGCACAGCACCGCAGACGTTGAGCCGTCTGGCCAGACGGGCGCTTCGCTCCTGCCATTCGCGCGCGAGCGGTCTGGTCTGTCGCAGGACCAGGCGGCGCGCAGCCAGCCATCCGCCGAGAAAGCGCAGCGAAAGGCCGAGCGCTCCGGCCAGCCAGGCGAGCACCAGCCACGGCATGAAGGAAGCGAACTGCTCTCCGGCCCAGCGTTGGAGCGGAGCGGCTTCGGGCGGCAGCACTTCGTCTGCGTTGACAGCGCCCGGCGACGTTACCCGCTCGTTGGCCGCAACCACCGTCTTGCGTAGGCGTGAGCCGACGGCAGAGCCCTGCCCGGACTGCTGCTCCGCGGTCCGCAAGCCTTCCGCCGAGAAGCCGATGAGCCAGGCCGTCGTCACCGGCAGCGCGAGCATCAGCAACATGGCGGCGCAACCGGTGAGGTAACGCACCCCGGCGGCTCTCTCTCGCAAGAGCGCCGTCACCCCTGCGAAGAGGAGCGCCACCAGCGCGCCCTGCCAGATGAAGTGGACCAGCGCCCACCCGAGCGCCTGAAAGACGGGCTGCCCGAGCAGCATCCAGACGCTCTTCATCGCTCACCTCGCTCGAATTTATCCAGCAGCCGACGAATGTGCGCCAGCTCTTCGGCCGACGCCTTCTTGTCCGAAAGGACGTGCATCACGAGCTTGGCCGCGCTCCCGTCGAAGGCCCTGTCGAGCAGCTCGCCGACGAGCTGGCGCTGCGTCTGCTCGCGGGCCAGGAGCGGCTCGTAAACGTGTGCGCGCTGCCCCTCGTCTCGCTTGACCAGCCCCTTCTCCGTCATGATCTGCATCAGCTTGAGAACGGTCGTGTAGCCGGTCGCCCGGCTCCTGTTAAGGACTTCGTGAACCTCGCGGACGGTGCTCGGCCCGCGCTCCCAGAGCACTCGCAGGATGTCCAGCTCCGAACCGGTCGGCCGCGCCGCGTCTCTTTTTGTCATCTCATTTATCCTTCCCGAAAATCATCGCGCGCAAGTTACTACGAACTCTTTCGTATTGTCAACGAATTTTTTCGTACTTACTTCCGGGAGCCTCTTAAAATTCCGGCTTGAAGCATGAAGCGCGCTCGCAATTGTAAAGCCATTCGGATGCAATCGGACCGCAACCATCCGGGGCGCAACTGTTTGTAGGATGTCCTTGCTTGCGGGCAACATTCCTTTTTCTGGGAAGCGAGTAGGAGAAAAGGCAGGATGAAGCGCCGGACTTGGGGGAGTCCGGCGCTTCGTTTTTGCGTTGCAGGTTTGGCGGGTCTCCGTGCCCGAGGGGCGCGCACTGAAGGCGGCAAGCGCGTCTTGGGCTTCACGTTTGCCCGCCCTCTCGGTTATACTCTGAGGGCTCGTCCTGCCCCGTTCCATTCATTTCGGCGCGGCGCACGCCGGCTGAAGCGTTTGCGGAGACAACACAGGCAACCAGTTTTCCGGTGTGCGCTCCCGAAAGGCAAGACGCGGAATTTCTGAGGTCGTGTAAGTTCACTGACCGCTGACGTAACTTTTAATTAACAGCTGCCGGGTCCCGCGCCCTGTGATTGCGCGAAGAAGACCGAACGCGCGCGCCGGGTTGGAAGACTCTCTTAAACGGCGCGAAACCGTCAGGGCTGACGGAAGACGGGTATCGAGCACGCAATGTTTGCGGCGCATGCTCCCCGCTTCGGGGCAGCCATTTCGACGGCGACGCGCAAGGGCAGCGGCCGGGGTTTCCTTTGAACCAGCCAGATTACTTCCGCGCAATGGAAGCGACGAGCCCACTCGTCCTTTATTATCCGGCGCGCGACCAGCACCCGGGCGATTCGACGGCGAAGCGTTCGGGCGCGAGACCAGGGCCAGCCCTCGCGGCCGGCAAACCCGATTCACCAACTTCAGGCGAGCGCACCGCGCCCGCTCGACAGGCAGCACGCGCCCGCCTCGCCGTCAGGCTCGCAGGATGTGTGCGTCCGCCGTTTCAACCCATCCACACCGCGCCCATTAACACCTGTGGTTGTTTGAAGGACTCCAACGATGCGCCGCCGAGAGCGTGCGCCGGGTTTGCAGTCTCTCTCCCACATCTTTCCGGGCCGTCATTTCAGGAGATACTTTCGAGAACATGGCAAAAGAATTGATCGTCAGCCTCAACGGGCGCGAAAAGAAGATAGCGATTATTGAAGACGACCGCGTGACGGAGTTCTACATCGAACGCGGCGAAGAGAATCAGGGCATCGTCGGCAACATCTACAAGGGGCGCGTGATGCGCGTCCTGCCCGGCATGCAGTCGGCCTTCGTGGACATCGGCCTCGAACGCGACGCCTTCCTCTACGTCTCGGACTTCTTCGACGAGGAGGAAGAGTTCGAGCGCATCGTGATTGATAAGACGAAGAAGGGTGACGCGGCCGGAGCCGAGCGCGCCGCGCAGGAGCGCATCGAGCAGGCACGCATCGAGCGCGAGCAGCGGATGGAGGCCACACAGGAACGCGCCGAGCCGCTCCTGGATGCAGGCTTATCGGCCGTCGAAGAGTTTGATGTGCCCGACGACATTGAAGACGAGCTGCCGGAAGCAGCGGACGAGCCGGAGGCCGGGGCCGCGGTCGCAGTCGAGACGGCCGCCAGCTCCGCGCCAGAGGTTGAGGAAACGGCCGCCGAAGGCGAAGGCGGCAGGCGGCGCGGGCGCAGAGGACGCAGGCGCGGCGCGAAGGGCCTGGATGAACAGTCGCCCGCCGACGGGCGCGAACGCGAGCCGCGCGGCGTCGGAGCCATCGCAGCCGCAGAGATCGAGACTCCGTTCGTCGCCGACACAGGCTCTTTCGAGCGCGTCGTGGACGAAGACGAGGCCGCTGCCGAAAACGGCGCGATGTTCAAGGATGCGCGGCTGCAAGAGCGCATCTTCGATCAGATTCACGCCGTCGAGTTTGACATAGAGGATGTGCCGACGACGGAAGTCGGCGCGCTGCTCTCCGCCGAAACTCCTTCCGGCGGCTCGTTCCAGCGCATTGACGACAGCGACATCGCGCCCGGCCAGTCCGAGACGGCCAGTGTCCAGGAAACGGTCGCGGCCCACGTTGGCGCGTTCGTTGACGAGATCAACGAAGAGACCATCGGTGCGGCCCGGTCGTTCCAGAGAGTCAGCGACGACGAAGCGCCTGCGGACGCGGCGGGCGAAGAGGCTGCCGCCGAAACGGGAGGCAGGCGCGGCAGGCGCGGGGCCTCCAAGCGCGGCGCTAAGAGAGAGCCCGAAGCAGCGCCGCCCGTGACGGAACTGGCGGCCGAAGCCGCGGGCGAGAACGTTACAGAGCAGACCGAAGACGAGGCCCCGAAGCCCAGGCGCACGAGCCGCAAGGGCGCTGCCGCGACCAAGTCCGCGACGAAGAGACCGGCCGCAACCAAGAAGACTGCGGCCAAGAAGGGGCGCACGCGTCGTGCGTCCAGCGCCGAATCCAGCGCTGAGGGCGAGACGGATATGGCCGTGCTCGAAACCGAAGCCGAGCGGGCCGAAAGCACTGACCTCGTCGCCTCCGAAGCGGCCGACGGCGGCCACTTTGAAGCGGGCGGCGACGAAGCGGGCTACGGCGACGCCGAAGCAAGCCTCACCTCCGGCAGCGGTCGCGGCGAATTTGCCACCCGGCGCGGGGGACGACGCCGCAGGCGTCCGGCAGGCAAAGGCCCTGAGGGCAATGGCGCGGAGTCGCGCACCAACGGGAAAGACGAAGAGACGGACGCAGCCGATGAGGCGGAAGAGACGCCGAGCGTTAAGCCTGCCGCCGCTGCTGCTTCCCCTAAACCGGCTGCGGCAGGGCGCGCCGCCGGTGCGTCGGAACAGGGGCGACGTGAACGACCCGAGCCGCGTGAACGGCCGGAGCCGCGTGAACGACCGGAGCCGCGCGAACGGCCTGAGCAACGCGATGCGGAGCCGTCTCAACAGCAGCGCCCGGAGCGCGGCTCACGCCCGCAGCGCGAACGCAGCGACCGCGGCGGCTCACGCCGCGACCGCGACCGTCACCAACCGACCATCACGGACCTCCTGCGCGAGGGCCAGGAAGTCCTAGTCCAGATAGCCAAGGAGCCCATCGCCAAGAAGGGCGCGCGCATCACTTCGCACATCGCGCTGCCGGGCCGTTTCCTGGTCTACATGCCAACGGTCGAGCACGTCGGCGTCTCGCGCAAGATCGAGTCCGACAGCGAGCGCGTGCGCCTGCGCAAGCTGATTCAAGCGATTCGCGCCGAGGAGGACGTGCCCTCGGGCGGCTTCATCGTCCGCACGGCGGGTGTGGGCATCAGCGAAGAGGACCTGCGCGACGACGCGCGTTATCTGGTCAGGACGTGGCTGGACATTCGCCGCGACGCCGAAAAGACCAAGGCCCCGGCGCTGGTTCACAGAGACCTGGACCTTGTCCAACGCATCCTGCGCGACCAGTTGTCCAGCGACTTCACGGCGATTCGCGTGGACTCCGAGGAAGAGTATGAGCGCATCGTCGAGTTCATCAATCGCATCCAGCCGCGGATGGTCAAGCGCGTCAAGCTCTACACGCGCGAGACGCCGATTCTGGAAGCCTACGGCGTGCAGACCGAGATAGACAAGGCGATCAAGCCGCGCGTCTGGCTGCGCTCGGGCGGCTACCTGGTCATTAACCAGACGGAGGCGCTCGTCGCCATTGACGTGAACACGGGCAAGTTCGTCGGGCGCGGCGGGACCCGTCTCGAAGACACCATCACGCGCACCAACATGGAGGCGGTCGAAGAGATCGTCAGGCAGATACGGCTGCGAGACCTGGGCGGCATCATCGTCCTCGACCTGATTGACATGGAGGACAGGCGCAATCGCAACCGCGTCATGCAGGCTTTGCAGGAAGCGCTACAGGGCGACAAGTCGCCGACCAAGGTGCTCTCGTTCAATGATTTCGGCCTCGTCATCATGACCCGTAAACGCGTCAAGCAGTCGCTTGAGCGCACGCTCTGCGCGCCCTGCTCATACTGCCAGGGCGCTGGCCTCGTCAAATCGCCGCAGACCGTCTGCTACGAGATTCTGGAAGAGGCGCGCCGCCTGTCAAAGGGCATGAACGGCGACGGCATCAAGCAGACGACGCTCAGAATCAACTCGGAAGTGGCCAGGGCGCTGCGCAGCACGGAGCGCGATGTCCTGACGGAGATCGAAGACTACCTGGGGGCCGTGGACATCACCAGCGATGACCACATCCACCAGGAACAGTTCGATTTCGCTTTCATCTAACCGTCAGTTCAAGGCTCAAGGGTTTGAAAGCCTCTGCCCTTGAGCCTTGAACGTTGGACCTTGAACTCGGAACTCGATTTATGAGCAAGGTCGGGAAGTTCTGGAAGACGATGCTCGCGGCGGGCGCGACGGGCGCAGGCATGGCCGCGCTGGCCGCCGTCAACGCCAGCATCCGCCGCAATGCCAGTGAGCCGGACGACGCGGGCTTCGGCGGCGAGGCGCGCGTCTTCGAGTGGGCCTACGGCGGTATCTTTTACCAGACGGCGGGCGCGGGCCTCGGCGGGCCGCCGCTCGTCTTCGTTCACGGGATAGGGGCCGGGGCGTCTAGCTTCATGTGGCGGCGAAACTTCGATGCGCTGGCACGCGATTTTCGCGTCTCTGCCCTGGACCTGCTCGGCTTCGGCTTCTCGGCCAGGCCCGCGACAGCGCCCTACTCCGCCGACCTCTACGTAGAACTCATCGCTGACTTCATACGCGAAGTGGCGGGCGCGCCTGCCTATCTGGTCGCCAGCTCGCTCGGCGCGGCCTACTGCGTGCGCGTCGCAGACGAGCAGCCCGAGCTGGTGGACTCACTCGTGCTGATCGCGCCGACCGGGGCCGGCAGCCTGAGCGCGCGTCCCGGCATGACGGGGGCGGCCTTCTACGGCCTGCTCAACTCGCCCGTGCTGGGGACCTCCTTCTATAACGTGATGGCGAGCGAGAGAAGCATCCGCGACTACGCGCGCGGCCAGCTCTTTTATGATCGCCGCCGCGCGACCAATCGTCTCGTCGCGCAATATTACGCGGCCAGCCATCAGCCGGGCGCGCAGCATGCCATCGCGGCCTTCCTTTCGGGCTATCTGAACACGGATGTCCGCACGGCCTTTGCGCGCCTGCGCCAGCCCGTGACGCTCGCCTGGGGCAGGCAGGACCAGACCAACCCCATCGAGCACGCCGCCGAATTTCTTCATCAGAACCCGCGCGCCAGCCTGGAAATCTTCGACCGCTGCCGGATGATGCCGCAGGAAGAGCAGCCCGAAAAGTTCAACGCACTGGTGCGCCGCGCGCTCGGTTCGCGCTCGCGCGCCGCTTGAAGAAGACGAACTGCGGCAGGGCCCGGAATTAGCGGAGCCGGGGCAGGAGCCGACCGCGAGGCGCACAGAGAGGTGCTTACCCGGCTTGAAGCCGCACGATTTTATCCTTCCTCCCTCTGCCTTCATCCTTGCTTTTGAGCGCCGCAATGTTAAGATACTCACTCTTGTTCCACTCACAAATTGCCGCGAGGTTCGCGGCGTAAATAATCCCCCTTTTGAGCAGACATTAGGCGTGCCTTGCCCTCTGGGGCCGGAAGCGCGCCCACGAGGTAAAAGATGGTCGGCAATAATGGAGCCCAGACGCAGGAGACCTCGCTCATCGTCAACCTGCTGCTTAAGCGACACGACGAGATCATCAATCTCTGGATCAAGGACCGCCTGGAGCAGGGCGAGTTTCGCGACGAGTTGATCTCAAAGAAGGAGCTGCGCAGGCAATCGCAGCAGATCGTAGACATGCTGGCCCGCCTAATCAAGGATTCCGAGGACGGCGAGTTTGAATCGCCAGCCTTCGACGAGATGCGTGCCTTTCTCAACGAGATTTCACGGGCGCGCGCCTTCAAGGGCTACACGCCGCTCGAAAACGCGACCTACATTCTCTCGCTGCGCAACACCATCCTGCCGCTGCTGGCCGAGGAGTTGGAAGGCAACGCCGACGCGCTCGTCCGCGAGATGCAATACTTCACGACGCTGCTCGACAAGATGGGCCTCGTGATGGTCGAGAACTACATCCGCTCGCGCGAAGAGATTATCCGCCAGCAGCGCGAAGACATGATGGAGATTTCGACGCCCGTCATTAAAGTCTGGGACAAGATTCTGACGCTGCCCATCATCGGGACGCTCGACTCGCGCCGCGCGCAGCTGATGATGGAAGCCCTGCTGCAAAAGGTGGTCGAGACCGGCTCGACCATCACCATCCTCGACATCACGGGCGTCAAGACGATGGACACGCTCGTCGCCAACCACTTGATTAAGACCGTCACGGCGGCGCGCCTGATGGGTGCGCGCTGCATCCTGACCGGAGTCTCCCCGGCGATTGCGCAGACAATGGTCCAGCTCGGCATAGACCTGACGCAGATTACGACGCGCGCACAGATGTCCGACGGCATCAAGCTCGCGCTCGAACTGATCGGGCGCACGGTCGTCCCTGCCAAGGCTCTCGCACAGATGTCGAACGGGACGGAGACGGGCGCGCACACCACCGCCACGCTGGCCGCACACGGGGCCAGCATCGCCAACGACAACCAGCGGCGTGAGGAATGCTAAACGGGGACTGTGGACTTGAGGACCGGGCTCGGTAAGGACCAGCCTTTACTGCTGCCCGGCCGCCGCTGCTTGCCCGTCCCGGAGTTTCAGAGGAGCAAAAATTCGATGGAAGGCGCTCGTATACCGATTCTGAAAGTTGGCCGGGTGTTGATCGTCCCGATCCAGATTGACATGGACGACCAGACGGTGATGCAGCTTCAGGAGCGGATTCTCACGGAGTTGGAACGCACCGGCGCGCGCGGCGTCCTGATAGACATCTCGCTCCTGGAGATGGTTGATTCCTTCATCGGAAGGATGCTCTCGGACATCGCGGCGATGGCGCGGATCATGGACGCGCGCACGGTCGTCGTCGGGATGCAGCCCGCGGTCGCCATCACTCTCGTCGAACTGGGGCTCGAACTCAAGGGCGTGGACACAGTGCTCAACGTTGACGAGGGCTTCAAGCTGCTGCGCAACGAGTTCGACATCCAGGATGAAGACTGGGAGCAGTTCTACTGGGGGGGGAGCGCGGTTGGAAAGCAAGACAATCGCCCTTGAGAACGAGGACGACATCGCGGTGGCGCGCACGCAGGTGCGGCTGCTCGCGGCTGCTCTCGGATTCCGCGCCATAGACCAGACACGGCTCGCCACTGTGACCTCCGAACTGGCGCGCAACGTCGTCAAATACGCGGGGCAGGGCCGCCTGATCGCCCAGCCGACCGGGGAATCGGACGGGCGCGAGGGCCTGCGCCTGATCTTCGAGGACAAGGGGCCTGGCATCCCGAACATCGCGGCCGCCATGAGCGATGGTTTCACGACGGGCCGCGGGCTCGGCAAGGGGCTGCCGGGTTCGAAACGGCTGGTTGACGAATTTCGCATCGAGTCCGAAATGGGCCGCGGCACGACCGTCACCATCCTCCGGTGGAAGGCTTGAAAAAGGCCCGAGAGTCTTCAAGTCCGAGGGCCTGAAGGAGTAGGAGAAGCGCTCGTCTGAACTTCGGGCTCGCGGACTTCGGACTTTTATTATCGTGAGAGAGATCGGCTCTATCGAGATTACGGACGAGGCGCAGGTCGGGACGGCCCGCCGCGCCATCCATCGCTATGCGAGCCGCCTCGATTTCAGTGAAACGGAGCTGGCGCAGCTCGACATCGTCGTGCAGGAGATAGGAACCAACGCGGCCCGTTATGCTTCGGGCGGCGGCTGGCTGCACTACACGGAGCCGCTCGGGCCGACACCGGGCGTTGAGCTTTTCTACTGGGACACGGGCCCCGGCATCTACGACCTCGAACGCGCGATCAACGACGGCGTTTCCACCAGCGGCAGCCTCGGCTCCGGCCTCGGCGCGATTCGCCGCCTGATGGACGACTTCGACGTTTACTCGATGGCTAATCAGACGACGCAGCGGCTCACCCGGCCGCCGCGCTATACGTCACACGGAACGGCGCTGCTGGCGCGCAAGTGGGTGCGCGATAAGCACAGGGAGTTTGAGACGCAGGAAGCGGAGCGCTACGGGGTCTGGAGCCGCCCGCATCCGGGCGAGGATGTCAACGGCGATGCCTACTGCATCAGGATGCTCGGCGGGCGCACGCTGCTCTCCGTGATAGACGGGCTCGGACACGGCAGGGGCGCGAAGGAGGCGGCCGACGTGGTCGTCGAGCTGCTCGACGCCTGGGCGGGCGAGCCGCTCGACGAGCTGCTCGGGTCTGTTCACAACGCTCTGCGCGCGACGCGCGGGGCCGTCATGGGCGCGGCCGTCATCGACAGCCTGAGCGGCCATTTTCATTACGCGGGCGTCGGCAACATCGCCGTCCGCGTCTTCGGCACGCCCGAACACGTCTCTCCCCTGCCGGTCAACGGCACTCTCGGCGCAAGGCTCGGCCGCCTGCGCGTCTGGACCTACCCCTGGAATGAGGGCGCGACTCTCATCATGGCGAGCGACGGAGTGAGCGCCTCCTGGGACATAGAGTCCTACCCCGGATTGCTCAATCGCAGCCCGCAGCTCCTGGCCGGTATCCTGATGCGAGACTACGCAAGGGTCGCAGACGACGCGACCGTGCTGGTCGCCAGGCAGTAAGCAGTAAGCAGTAGGGCGGTAAAGCAGCGGAAGAAGTTAGTAGTGAGCAGCCACGAGTAGGCGGCGAGCGGCTGGCAGTAAGCAGTAAGACATGAGTAAACGCGACGGGCGATGAGCGATTGGCAGTTTCTTTCTTTTACTGCTCACTGCCGACTGCTCACTCTTTATTATTATGAACAACATTAC
>DASVWH010000234.1:0-6945 GCA_036389715.1 Pyrinomonadaceae bacterium
ATTATGAGACAAAAAATGGCGTGAGGCAAATGTCACGCCAGAGAGCCAAAGCAGAAGCGAAAAGGCGACAGCGCCCCGAAGCTCAAAAGCCCCTTGCGTTTGAAGCCCACCGCCGCTGATGACCAAGAGCCTGTCTCGGCCTCGCGGCTAAGGCTTGCGCCGGACCTTCTTGAGCCGACCGGGCAGGAGAAAGCCGACCAGCTCGCCCGTGCTGCTGACGACGGCCAGAGAGCCAACGCCGTTGCGCTGCATGATCGTTTCGGCCTCGGCCATCGTCATGGAGGGCTCTATGAAGAGCGTCGGGTCAACGGGACGCATCACGTCGCGGACGCGCGTTGCACGCCAGCGCTCGCGCGGCAGCGCCTTCATATCTTCCAGCGAGAGAATGCCGTGCAGGCGGCGCTCGTGGGCCACGGGAAAGACGGTCTGACGGTGCAGCGGCAGGACCGAATCCACGAACTGGCTGATGAGCATCTCCGGCTCAAGCGGGACGGGCGCGCGCATCGTATCGGCGACGGTTGCCTCCTTCATGTGGCGCGCGTGCCTGACGACGCCGGCCGCCGCGTCGTAGAGAAACAGCCCGACCAGCACGGACCAGAGCCCGGAGAGCGTGCCCTGCCACTTCGGGGAAAAGGCCGTGTAGAGACCAAAGACGATCAGCAGCACGGCGATCAGGATGCCGCAGAGCCCGGCGAGGCGCGTGGCCTCTGTCATATTGCCGCGCCTGTGCCAGATGAGCGCGCGCAGCACGCGCCCGCCGTCGAGCGGGTAACCCGGAAAGAGATTGAAGACGGCCAGCAGCAGATTGCCCGACCCGATGAAGAAGAGAATCGCGGCGGCCGTCGGATGCCCGCCCATGACGGCTATCTGGTAGACGCCGAAGGCCAGGGCCGCGAAGATGAAGCTGGCGGCCGGGCCCGCGACCGCGATGCGAAACTCGGCGCGCGGCGTCTCCGGCTCGTTGCGCAGCCTGGCCAGCCCGCCGAACGGGTGCAGCACTATCTCTATAATCTCGATCCCTTCGGCGCGGCCCACCAGCGCGTGCGAAAGCTCGTGCCCGAAGACCGAGAGAAAGAGCGCCAGCGTCGTGACGACGCCCAGAATCCAGGCGGCCGCTGTGCCGACGGGCGGCAATCCCCTGATCCCGTGCTGCAAATTGACGGAGACCAGCCAGGCGCTCAACCCGAAGACCAGGAACCAGCGATAGTCTATCCGCACAGGGATGCCGTAGACGCGCGCTACCGAAATCTGCCGGTGAAAGAATTTCCAGAAACTCACAGACCAACTCCAACGAAAGCCGGGGTGCAGGCGGAATTTAATTATTCACTCATTGATTCATCGAAAAACGGCTGAATGATGACATGACTAAATGATTGGATGAATCAATCTCTTCACTTCGTTAGTGCTTTCAAGCTTCCGCGCCGAGGAGCAGCTGCGGCTCGTTGCGAGCGACGCGGCGCATCAGGAGCGGCTCGTCGAAGAGCTGCGAGAGGCCGCGGACGGTGGCCAGGCGCGGGTCGTCGGCAATGCGCACGTCCAGCCGTGTCTCGCTTCGCAGGTACTCTTCCAGGCCGCCGAGCAGCGCGCCGCCGCCCGTCAGGATAATCCCGCGGTCATGTATGTCGGCGGCCACTTCCGGCGGCAGCTCGGCCAGGGTTTCGCGCACGGCCTCGACGATCTTGCGCATGATTGGATGCGTTACTCCATAGACCTCCTCGGCCGTCACGTCGATGGCTCCGGGGCTTCCCGTCTGCACGTCGCGCCCCTTGACCGTCACGCTTCTGAGCGCATCTTCCGGCCGGGTGGCCGACGCCAGCTCCGTCTTCAGGCGCTCGGCGGTCGGCGTCCCGATGCCCAGCCCCCGATAACGGCGCAGCCGGTCCATGATGGCCGCGTCAATGTCGGAGCTGCCGACCCTTTCGGCGTTGGCGTGGACGATAGTGCCGTGAGCCACGACGGCGATGTTGGTCGTGCTGCCGCCGATGTCAACGACGGCGGAGGCGCTCAGGTCCTCCAGGCCGACGCCCGCGCCGATGGCCGCCGCCAGCCCTTCTTCAATCATGTAGACGCGACCGATGTGCGCGTGCTCGGCGGCGCTCAGGAGCGCGCGCTGCTCTACCTGAGTGACGCCCGAAAGGACGCTCATGACGGCGCGGCGGCTGAAATGAGAGAAGCCGCTGCGCGCACGTCGGACGAAATGGTCGAGCATCGCCTGCGTCCGCTCGAAATCGGCGACGACGCCGTCAACGAGCGGCGCGATGACGGAGACATCGCGCGCCTCGCGTCCCTGCATCTGCCGCGCTTCGCCCCCGACGGCGACCACCTCGCCCGTCACTTTATTGACGGCCACGACCGACGGCTCGTCAACGACGACGCCGCGGCCGCGCACGGCAATAATCGTCCCGGCCGAACCCATGTCTATCGCCATCGAGTCCGAAACCAGATCGCGCAACGCGTTAAAGCGCATGAACGAGCGTGTCTTACGCATCACTCAAATCCTTCGCCCTAGACCATCGCAAACAGTGATGAGTAATGAGTGACGAGGCAGGCTTTCGACTCATCACTCATTACTCATCAGACATCACTTCCTGACCGTCCTTGGTGCTGCCCCTCGGATTCTTCTACACGCCCGCCCTGTTGTCGAGCGGGATGGCCACAGGGCTGCTATGTGACTGTCCCTGTTGCCATTCGACCTCGAAGAGCGGGACGGGCTGAACCCGATTTTTGACCATGATGGCCTCGCGCGGCCTGACCGGATACTGGCTCTCGGAGGCGCGCATCGCGGCGTCGCTCAAGAGTATCTGGCCGCCCTTCGAGTTCGACTCCAGGCGCGAGGCCAGGTTGACCGTGTCGCCGATGGCCGTGTACTCGGAGCGGCGCTCGGAGCCGATGTATCCGACCGTCGCTTCGCCGGTGTGAAGACCGATGCCGACGCCGATTTCGGGGAAGCCTTCGGCGCGCAGCTCTTCGTTGATGCCGATGATGCGCCGCTGCATGGCGACGGCCGCGTTGACGGCGTTGGTCGCGTCCTGCGGCGTCGCCGTCGGCGCACCGAAGAGCGCCATCAAGCCGTCGCCGATGTACTTGTCGAGCGTCCCGCCGTGCGCGAAGATGATGTCGGTCATCGCCGAAAAATACTTATTGAGCAGCTGCACGACCTTTTCCGGCTGCGCGTGCTCCGAGAGGCGCGTGAAGCCGCGGATGTCCGCGAAGAGGACCGTGATGGTCTGGTTCGCGCCGCCGAGCTTGAAGGAGTCCGGGTTCTCCAGCATCTGCTTGACCACGTACTCCGGGAGAAAGCGCCCGTAGTTGGCGCGGGCCACTTCCTCGCGGGCCAGGCGCTCGTGCGCGCGCGCGTTTTCGACCGCGATGGCCGTCTGCGCGGCGACCGCCGTAATCAGCTCCAAATCGTCCGGCTTAAAGGCCGCGAAGGGGTCCAGGCGGTCCGCGTAAAGAGCGCCGTGAACGCGGGACTCGGCGACGAGCGGAGCGCAGATGGTCGAGCGCACGCCCTGCGAGACGATCGATTCGACGCCCGCGAACTGCGCTTCCGCCGCGGCATCCTGCGAGAGCAGCGCGACGCGGTCCTTCATCACCTTGCGCGTGATGGTGCGCCCGATGGTCAGCTTTTTCGCGTGCGCGTCGAGCTTCTCATCGCGCGCCCTGGTGGCGATGGGGTGCAGCTCGACTTCGCCTTCCGCGCCGCCGGGCGTGTCCTCCGCCAGCAGTGCGACGACGCGGTCCGCAGGCGTCGAGCGAAAGATGATGTCGGTGGCCTTGGCGAAGATGGCCTGGAGGTCGAAGACGGAGCCGAGCGTTTTGCTCATCTCGTAAAGCTCGGCGAGGATGTTGGCCTTGCGTTGGAGGGCTTCGATCTCCTTGTCGCGCTCGCGGTCGCGCGTCGTCGGCCCCGGCGAAGATTTGCTCGTCCGCAGGACGGTCGTCATCACGTCGTTGGCCGAAATCAGCAGCTGCGTATGGCCGAGCGGCTTATCGTCGTAGCGCATGTCGGTGATGCGCTCTTCCTTCTGCTGCTCGAAGCGGATGGTGCTCGCGCCGATGGTCACGCGGTCGCCGTCGGCCAGCGGGTGCTCGTAGCGCGGCTCGCCGTTGACGAAGACCTTGTTGGCGCTGCGCCGGACCTGTCCGCCGATGACGATGCCGTCAACGATCACGTAATGCGGGTTATCGAACCTGATGTGTGCGTGATGGCGCGAGGCGCGCGGGTCGTCCAGGACGATACAGTTGTCGGGCGCGCGGCCAATCGTGCAGGGCGCTTGCTCAGCCAGGTTGTACTGCCATTGACGACCGCTCGCATCCGTGATGTTCAGGAAAGCCATAGCGTTTTCGGAAAGCTCTGTGGGTCGCGCGCGGGGTGCGCTCTTTATCAAAAAGCAATCAACCCGAGCGCCGTAGATGACAACTTGATTCTACTAGCAAACCGGTGCCTGATGCTAGCGGTGTTGGTAAAAGCCGACAACTATCTCGAAACAGAGGGTTTCCGCGGGCCTCTGCGTGATGCCGGGCGGGCGGCTCGGCCTTTCGTCTTTGCTCAAACCCGGCCGTCGAATTCTTTCATTCCTTAACACTGCGGTAATATCGAGTGCCTACCATGACCGTCTTCAGGCATTGCGTGTCATCGAGTAAGAGCCCGGGCAGAGAGCACTGAAACGAAGAGCCGCGGGCAAACAACTGCGGGCAAAGAGTACTGGCTTCGCCCTTTCGGTCAGGTTTGAGCCGCGACGGGCGCGACTCTTGCTCTCTGGTCTTCCGGCCAGCAAAACGGACTCAACATCGGAGGGATTGTATGCTTCACACTAAAACGGCGCGCGCGCTCCTGCTCTGCGTGCTCTGCGCCTGTCTCTGTCAGGCAGCCTTTGCGCAAGACGCCGCCGGACAGTCTTCGGCTAACCGCGAGCCCGCGAGCAGTCCGGGCGCGACGAGGAGCGACGCCGCGACCTCCGGCAACGCAGCGCCGGGCAGCGCCGACGTTGAAGACGTGCGCCGCCAGTTGCGCTCCCAGCAAGAGGAGATAAACCGGATGCGAGCCCTCGTCGCGGAGCAGTCGCAGCTGATAGAGAGCCTGCGCCAGCGCGTCGAGCGCAACGAGCAGCAGAGCGCGGGCCTGCGTCTCAAGACGGACGACCTCGCCGCGCGTCATCCGACGGCGCGACCGAGCGCCGCCGCCGGACAGCAGCCTGCCCCCGTCGAGGGACAGGCCGGGGAGACGAACGCGCGGCTCGCACGCGTCGAAGAGCAGGCCAAAAAGACGGGCGAGGCCCTCTCCGGGCAGCTCGGCTCGATCAGCTTCAGCGGCGACATTCGCCTGCGTTACGAATCGCTCTACGGACAGGTCAACGCGCTGGCCAATGCTTCCAATCCGGCCCTGCTCGGCAACGAGCTGAGCACGCGCCAGCGCTTTCGCCTGCGCGCGAGGCTGGCCCTGCGCGGCCGGTTCGGCAAAGAGTTCGACTGGGGCTTGCGGCTCGCGACCGGCAGCTTCGCCGACGCCATCTCGACCAACCAGACGCTGACCGATTTTTACAACCGCAAGGCGTTCGGGCTCGATCAGGCTTTCGTCGCGTGGTCGCCGCGCAGAGTGCCGGGCCTGCGCTTGCAGGGCGGCAAGTTCGACGTTCCCTGGCTGCGCACGGAGATGACGATTGACAACGACCTGCAACCCGAAGGCTTCAGCGAAACTTACACGCGCGGCTTCAAGGATTCCGCGCTTCAGGAGCTAACCTTCGCGGCCTGGCAGCTGCCCTTTCTCGAACGCGGCTCCGCTTTCGTGCGCAACGCCAACGGGACGGTCAACGTCGAGCAGACGGGGCGCGGCGGGCGCGACCTGGCGCTCTACGGCGGGCAGTTGCGCGTGCGGCTTCAAGCCGCGCCCAAAGTCGCGCTGACCCTCTCGGCGGCCGACCTCTATTTCTCCGGCACGCAGTTCATCACGCCCGTCCAGTTCTTCGGCGGACAACTGCAACTGCCCCTGACGGTGACGATTCCCGCGACGGCGACCGCCCCGGCCCAGACGCTGACGGCGCAGGTCTCCATCCCGCGCGACCTGCTCGTCGCGGGCGCAGGCGGCCTGGGCATCTCGACGGCCACCAACAATGCCGTCAACCGCGACGGCAGGCTCTCTTCCGGCTACAACCTGATTGACCTCATCGGTCGCCTCGAACTGACACACAGCGCCCGTTTCCCCGTCACACTGCTGCTGAATTTCGTCACCAACACGCAGACGCATGACGTGGCCCTGGAAGGCGCGCATGGCGCGACGCTGCTGCTGCCCAATCATCAGCGCAACGGCTACTGGGCCGAGCTTCAGGCCGGTAAGAGCAAGGATCGCGGCGACGTGCAGTTCGGCTACACCATTCTGCGAATCGAGAAGGATGCCGTCCTCACGCCCTTCAACTTCTCAGACCTCGCGCAGCAATCGGACGTGCGCGCTCACAGGCTCAACTTCAGCTACGTTGCAGACCCGCACGTCACGCTCTCCATAACGGGCATCATCACGCAGAGACCCAACGGGCTGCTCGGAGCCTTCGGCCAGACGCCCCCGGGCTCGCTCAACACCCCGACCACCCGCTTACAGTTCGACACCATCTTTCGCTTTTAGAGCCGAAAAAAGAGAGAGAGCCCCTGCGCAGACCGTCCCTTCTCAAGCTGAAGAAGGGACGTTCTGCACAGGGGCTCTGCGGAGCGGGGCGACGAAAGCCTCCGAGCCTTCGGTCAATCAAACGACGCACGCCGTACTATCAAATGAAAGCTCCCGGCCACTGAAAGGTTTGCCGGCGCTTGGAAAGGTGCGCCGGGCCTTCACCCTTCATCCGTCGCTCGGACCGAGCCGCTGATCTTCTTGCGCGTCGTCTCGCCGGTCTTGAGCACGGGCAGGCCCTGATCCACGTCTGCATGCGGGCGCGGGATGATGTGCGTGCTGACGAC
>DASVWH010000235.1:0-2274 GCA_036389715.1 Pyrinomonadaceae bacterium
GGCCGGGACATCTATGTGAATGTCTATCCGGTCGAGCAGCGGGCCGGAAATGCGCCCGACGTAGCGCTGCACTTGCAGCGGCGTGCAGCGGCATTCCCGCGTCGGGTCGTTCCAGAACCCGCACGCGCAGGGATTCATCGCGGCCGCGAGCATGAAAGAAGAGGGGAAAGTCAGCGACATGGCGGCGCGGCTGATGGTCACCTTCTGGTCTTCGAGGGGCTGGCGCAGGACTTCCAGCACGCCGCGGTCAAACTCCGGCAGCTCGTCCAGAAAGAGCACGCCGTGATGCGCCAGGCTGACTTCGCCCGGACGCGGCAGCGCGCCGCCGCCAATCAGACCGGCATCGCTAATCGTATGATGCGGCGCGCGAAAGGGTCTTTCCGTGACGAGCCCTGTGCGGCCCGTCAGGCCCGCGACGGAATGTATCTTGGTCAGCTCGAGCGCGGCCTCGAACTCCAGCGGCGGGAGAATCGTCGGCAGCCGCTTGGCGAGCATGGTCTTGCCCGAGCCGGGCGGGCCGATCAGAAGAATGTTGTGCCCGCCCGCGCTGGCCACTTCCAGCGCACGCTTGGCCGCCATCTGCCCGCGCACTTCGCGAAAGTCAACGCGGTGGGGCTCGTCGCCGACCAGCAGCTCCGATGGGTCCACTGCGAGCGGCGCTGGCGGACTGTCCGAACGAAGACGCGCGATCAGGTCAACGGCTCCGCGCAGGTCCGCGACCGCGTAAACATTGACGCCCGAGACGACGGCCGCTTCCCTGGCATTGGCTTCAGGCATGAGCAGGTGCTTGATGGAAGATTCGCGTGCGCGAATGGCGATGGGGAGCGCGCCCCTGATGGCGCGGACACGCCCGTCCAGCGAAAGCTCGCCGACCGAGAGCATGTCCGTCAGGTTGTCCGCATCGCCGAGGTCGCCGTTTGCGCCGAGGATGCCGAGCGCAATCGGGAGGTCGAAGCTCGCGCCCTCTTTCCGCACGTCGGCCGGGGCGAGGTTAATCGTCGTCTTGTGAATGGGGAAAAAGAAGGCGCAGTTGGTAATGGCGGCGCGGATGCGCTCGCGCGATTCGCGCACGGCCGCATCGGGCAGTCCGACGATGGTCACGGACGATTGCGAATCGCTCTCGCCGCGCGCCGGAGAAAGGTCCACTTCGATGTCAACGAGGTCGGCGTCAATGCCGTAAACGGCGGCAGATTGTGTCCTGAAGAGCATGGTGAGATTGCTCCTAAATTGAGCGGAGAGAACCCGCCAGGGCTCACCCGCGGCAGTTTGTCGGAATAAAAAGAGGACGAGCGCGCTTTCCCCCCAACGGGATCGAAAGCGCGCTCGCCATTATATCACCAGCATTCGGGCCTTCAAGGGCGAACGCTCCTTAAGTCAGGGCGGCCTTTAGCGGCTGCGCCTGCGCGAAGACGGAGCAGCGGAGGGCAGCTTGACCTCTTGACCAATCGGCAATTCGGCATCCACGGCCGTCCCGTTGAGTCTGGCCACTTCCTCGGCCGAAACGTTGTAGCGCACGGCCAGCTTGGCGGGCGTATCGCCCGGACGCGCCTTGATCTTCATCAGCCCGGCGGCAGAGGGGGTCGTCCCCGCAGCCTTGGCGCGAACCATGCTCGTCAACTGCACGCCGTTCGTCGGCGCGGAATCTCTGCGCTCGATGGGCACGCCCTTCAGGAACGCGACGAACTGGTTGGCGCGGCCCGCCGGAATGCGAACGTTGTAGGCCTCGCCGCGCGGCGTCACGTCACGACGCAGCTCGGGGTTGAGGCTGCGGATATAGTCAACGTTCGTCCCGGTAGCCTGCGCAATCAGTTGCAGGCTGGTCGAGTTTTGCACCTGCACCACGTCATAAGAGAGCGGCGCGTCGGGGCGAATGTTGCGGAAGCCGTACTTCTCAGGGTTCTTGGCGATCAGCATCGTCGCCAGGATGTTGGGGACGTAGTTGCGCGTTTCCTGGGCGATGTAGGAGTGAATCTTCCAGAAGTTGGCCGAGCCCGCACGCGAGATGGCGCGGTCAATATTGCCAGCGCCGGTGTTGTAGGCGGCCATCGCCAGCTGCCAGTTGCCGTTATAGCGATTGGCCAGAGATTTCAGGTAACGGGCTGAAGCGCGCGTGGCCTTCTCGAAGCTGTTGCGCTCGTCGAGCCAGGCCGTCTGGCGCAGGCCGAAAGCCTGTCCCGTCCCCGGAATGAACTGCCAGAGACCGGAGGCCGCGGCCCAGGACTGCGCACGCGGACGCCAGGCGCTCTCGACCTGTCCGAGCCAGGTGATGTCTTC
>DASVWH010000236.1:0-24774 GCA_036389715.1 Pyrinomonadaceae bacterium
GCCGCCCCGAGCCGTGCCTTGCGGTCGGCTTCGTAGGCCGAGTAGTTGCCCTCGAACCAGTTGACGCGGCTCTCGCCCTCGAAGGCCAGGATGTGCGTCGCCACGCGGTCGAGAAACCAGCGGTCGTGGCTGATGACGACGGCGCAACCGGCGAAGTTTTCGAGCGCCTCTTCGAGCGCCCGCATCGTGTTGACATCCAGGTCGTTGGTCGGCTCGTCGAGCAGGAGCACGTTGGCTCCCTCCTTGAGCATCTTGGCCAGGTGCACGCGGTTGCGCTCGCCGCCGGAGAGCGTGCCGATCTTCTTCTGCTGGTCCGAGCCGGAGAAGTTGAAGCGCGCGACGTAGGCGCGAGAGTTGAGCTGGCGGCTGCCGAGCGCGACGACATCCTGCCCGTCTGCAATCTCCTCCCAGATGGTCTTGTCCGGGTCGAGCGTCTCGCGGCTCTGGTCCACGTAGGCCAGCTTGACCGTCTCTCCGACTTTGAAAGTTCCGGCATCGGGCTGCTCCTGGCCCGTTATCATCCTGAAGAGCGTCGTCTTGCCCGCGCCGTTCGGGCCGATGATGCCGACGATGCCGCCCGGAGGCAGAGCGAACGACAGCTCTTCGACTAACAGGCGCTCGCCGTAAGCCTTGCTGACGGCGTCGGCTTCGATGACGACCTGGCCGAGGCGCGGGCCAGGCGGGATGTAAATCTCCAAATCCTGCGCAGCGCGCGCCGCCTCCTGGCCGAGCAGCGCCTCGTAGGAGTTGATGCGCGCCTTACCCTTGGCCTGCCTGCCCTTGGGCGTCATGCGAATCCATTCCAGCTCGCGCTGCAAGGTCTTCCGGCGCTCGCTCTCGGACTTCTCTTCCTGTTCGAGGCGCGCCTGCTTCTGTTCGAGCCAGGATGAGTAGTTGCCCTGCCAGGGAATCCCCTGCCCGCGGTCCAGTTCGAGAATCCAGCCCGCGACGTTGTCCAGAAAGTAGCGGTCGTGTGTGACGGCGATGACCGTGCCCGGATATTTCTGGAGGTGCTGTTCGAGCCAGGCGACCGATTCGGCGTCGAGGTGATTGGTCGGCTCGTCGAGCAGGAGAATGTCGGGCTGTTGGAGCAGGAGGCGGCAGAGGGCCACGCGCCTGCGCTCGCCGCCTGAGAGAACTTTGACGGGCGTCTCTCCGGGCGGGCAGCGCAGGGCGTCCATCGCCATCTCAAGCCTCGAATCCAGGTCCCAGGCGTCGAGCGCGTCGAGCTTTTCCTGGACCGTGCCCTGGCGCTCAAGCAGCGCCGCCATCTCGTCGTCCGACAAGGGCTCTGAGAACTTCTCGTTAATCTCGTCGAACTCCTTGAGCAGGCTGACGGTCTCGGCCACGCTCTGCTCGACGATCTCGCGGACGGTCTTGGATTCGTCCAGGCGCGGCTCCTGCTCCAGGAATCCGACCGTGTGGCCCGGAGAGATCACCGTCTCGCCGACGAACTCCTTGTCAAGCCCCGCGAGGATTCTGAGCAGGGAGCTTTTCCCCGAGCCGTTGAGACCGATGACGCCGATCTTCGCGCCGTAGAAGTAGGAAAGATAAATGTCCTTGAGAACGGGCTTCTTGTCGTAATACTTCCCGACCCCGACCATCGAATAGATAATTTTATTCGGAGCAGTGCTCATCTCTTGTTTTCGATAACCTCCGCGCGGCATCCTAGCAGATTTCCGGGCCGCCAGCGATGTGTCCAACGAAAGCTGGCCAGGCCAAAAGCAGCCGCCGTGTTTCCCGGCCCCGGCGGTCGCATCTACGGCGCGGCTGTTTGAAGATGACGCAGGTCGTATTTGAGACTCGGGCTGGATGCTGCTAAAGTATCGGGTTTTGATTCCAAGATAAATAATCAACCGAGGTCACTATATGAGCACAAACAATGAGGCACGCTTCGAGGAGTTCCTCGGCCGGTACGACGGGCGGGACTGGGCCCGGGCAATCGAGGCTCTTTCAGGCTCGATTCACGAGGTGGACCGGGCGGCGACGCGCATCTGGTTTGCCTTCTACCCGCTCGACCTCCTGCGCGCCCTGGAGCAGGCAGAGGACCCGGAGCAACTGGCGAAGAAGCTGCTGCTGCAAGGCAGCTATTACCTGAAAGAGCAGGTGGATACCTCGCACAGGTTTCTCTACGGCCATCGCTACTGGCCGGAAGTCAAAAAAGTCGTCGCCGAGCAAGCGGCATCTTTCGACCCGGCGTCGGGCGGCCAGCTTGCCGAGCGCATCATGGAGGTCGCGCGCGAAGCCTCAAAGCGCCTGAAGGTCGAGGAGGCTCTGGTCGTCGGAATCAGCGCCGTCGCCTTGATGACCGTCCGGCAGGCCGGGCTGGCCGCCTTCAAGGCAGCGCCCGGCACGGTCAGCATTGATAAGAAGCATCTCAGGAAATCGCCCGCGCAGGTGCTCGCCGAGCGCGCGAAGGACGACAGCCAGGGGTTCCTGGGCTTTCTCAAAACGGTTGACAAGGTCTGGTCTGTGACCTACGACGAGAACGACGAAGGGGCCAGGTTCAAGGTGACTAACGGCGAAGAGCTGGCGTCGGGCGCGGCCAGGGACAACTCGCGCGACTGGCGCTCGGTTGACCCGCGCTGCATAGAGGGGCCGATTCCGGTCGAGTGCCGCGCGGCCTCATGCGGGACATGCTGGGTCGGCGTGATCGGCGGCGCGGAGAAGCTCTCGGAGGTCAACCGTCTCGAAGGCAGGATGATTAAGGAGTTCGGTTATATCGAAACGGACGAGGCGCGGCCGCTCATCCGCCTGGCCTGCATGGCGCAGGGCGGCGGCGCGGTCTCGATAGTCATCCCGCCCTGGAACGGCATCTTCGGCAAATACCTGCGCGCACGCCGGAACGGGGAGACGGCGACGCAAGGCAGCGCCGCGCGGTAAGCCCATATCTATGACCGAGCAGTCAGCGGAGATTTCGGAGAGCCGCGGCGGGGCGTCCGCGGCTTCGCCGCTTTTGCTGGTCCTGGCGGCGGCGCTGCTCTGGAGCACGGGCGGGCTCTTCATCAAGTGGACCACGCTATCGACCTTCGAGCTGACGTTCTGGCGCTCGCTGCTGGCGGCCCTGACCGTGGCCTTCTTTACACGCCGCGAGGGATTTGGCCTCAACTCCATCGGGTTCGTCACTTCGCTGCTCTACGCCGGACTCCTGCTGCTCTTCGTCGTCGCCACGAAACTGACGACGGCCGCCAACGCCATCTTCCTCCAATACACCGCGCCCATCTATGTCCTGCTGCTCGAACCCCTGTTTTATAAGGAGAAGTTTCGGCGTGTGGACATCATCACGCTGGCCGCGTGCGTCACGGGGATGTCGCTCTTTTTCGTCGGCAAGCTGCGCCCGCAGGACGTGAGCGGCAACCTGACGGCGCTGGCCAGCGGCCTCTGTTTCGCGTTCTACATCCTGCTGCTGCGCCACCCGCGCTCGCGCGAGGTCAACAGGGCTTCGTCCGTCATCTACGGCAACCTGCTGCTCGTCGTCCTGACCGCGCCCGCCGGGCTGGCGGCCGTCAGATGGATGTCCGCGCAGGACGCGGGCAGCGTTTTTTACCTGGGCGTCTTTCAGCTCGGCGTGGCCTACACGCTCTTCACGCTGGGGATGGCGCGCGGGGTGCGTTCGCTCGACGCCGGTATCGTCGGCTACATCGAGCCTGTGCTTAATCCGCTCTGGGTCTTTCTCCTGCTCGGCGAGCGTCCTTCGCTCTGGGCGCTCGCGGGCGGGGCGATCATTATCGCGGCGGTCGTCTCGCACACATTCGTCAGCGCGCGAAGGACCAGGCGGCGAGACTGAAAAGGCTGCGCAGGCCCGGCGGCGGGGCGGACTGAAGAGAGCGGCTTTTACTTTTTGCCTTTTTACTTACGCCTTGTTAAAGTTCGCCGCTTGGCGGACCTTTATATCCTCTCGTTGTAATTTTCAATTTCAATAAGGAGTTGTTTCGATGTCAACCGATGCCGCAGGCTTGAACACACCAGAGCGCACCATCTCTGGCATCCCGATGTTCAGACACCTCGAAGAGGCAGAGGTCAGCGAGCTGGCCGCCCTTCTCCAGGATGTCTCCTTCAAAGAAGGTGAGGTCATCTTTCACGAACATGACCCGGGGGACGCCATGTACATCCTGCGCTCAGGCTCCGTGCGCATCTGGACGCACGACGAGGACGTGCAGCAGGTGACGCTGGCCGAGCTGGAGGCTGGCTCTTTCTTCGGCGAGCTGGCCGTGCTCGACGGCAGCGAGCGTTCGGCGACGGCCGAAGCGACATCGCAGAGCACCTTGAGCCGTCTCAGCAGGGACGACTTTCACCGCTTCATGCTGGCGCACCCGGTCGTCGCGCTCGACATGATCCGCGAGATCGGGACGCGCCTGCGGCAGACCAACCAGCTCGTCTCGCAGCGCGTCACGCGCAACATCAACACGGAGATGGACGAGACGATGACCCTCGGCCAGAAGGTCGCAGACAAGGTCGCGTCCTTCGGCGGCTCCTGGCCCTTCATCTTTCTCTTCGGCGGCGTCCTCATCACCTGGATAGCGCTTAACCTGATACTCGTCTGGCGACATGAAGGGACGCCGTTTGGCAGTGAAGGCTCCTTCGACCCGTATCCCTTCATCGCACTCAACCTGATTCTCTCGATGACGGCGGCCTTCCAGGCTCCGATCATCATGATGTCGCAGAATCGCGCCGGGCAGAAAGACCGTCTCGCCGCCGAGATTGATTTCAAGGTCAATCTCAAGAGCGAGCTGATGCTGGAGAATCTGACGCGACGCATCGAGCGGCTCCAGAACGAACAGATGGAAGAGCTGCTCGAAGCCGTGCGGAAGCTCAAGACCGGCAAGCAGCGCGCAGACGAAGGGACGCACGGCGCAGGGGCCGACGCAGGCCGGAGTTAAAGCGAAGGGGCAGCGTGAAGGGGCAGCGTGAAAGTCGGCGCGAGCCTCCTGCATCTTCGCATGCGTGAGCGCGCGGGCCACTGTCTTCCGGCTTGCTTCGGGTGGCCGCGCTGAGGTAAGAGTTTACTTACGAAACAGGTTCAGTAAAGTTTGAGCCCCGCGCCGGGCGCAGAGGCGCGCGGTAATTAACGAGAGGTCCGAGATGGGAGTTTTTGCGCCTTGACCCAATCTTTAGATTCTGCAAGTATGGAAACCAGGATGTCTCCATCACAACTAACTCGCGCCGAAAAAGAGACCCAAACGGCAGCGCATCGTTTAACTTCCCAGATAGAGAGCGCTCTGTCTGCGGTGGCCCTGCGCTCACAGGCCGACATCGAAGAGCTGGAAGCCTGCGCCGACCGTCTCGAACGTGCCGCCCGTGACCTCGCCGTCGCGTTGCGCGAGCTTTCGCGCGAGCGCCGCGCAGCCCAGGACGAGAACAGGTAAAGGTCAGGGCCGGAGCATCCCGCAGGAGCAGGCGGAGGGCTGCTCCTTCATCTTCTTAATTCTTATTTGATTGGAGCAATTGTATGACTTCACTTCGTCAGCAGAAGGTTACACAGGAGAGGGGGCGCAAGCGAACCGACTACGGGCTCGAAAACTATGGCATCACGGAAGCCGCGAGCGTCTACTGGAATCTCAACACGCCCGAGCTTTATGAAGAGATCGCGCGCCGCAATGAAGGCGTCTTCTCCGATCACGGCGCGTTGATCGTTGACACGGGCGAGCACACGGGCCGCGCGGCCAAGGACAAGGCCATCGTGCGCGAGCCCGCCAACGAAGAGCAGGTCTGGTGGGGCGAAGTCAACAAGGAGTTCTCGCAGGAAAAATTCGATGCCCTGAAAGAGCGGATGATGGCGCACACGAAGGGCCTGGACCTCTTTGTGCAGGACACCTTTGCCGGGGCGGACCCGAGATACCGCCTGCCGGTGCGAATCATCACGGAGCTGGCCTGGCACTCGCTCTTTGCCCGCACGATGTTCATCAACGAGGCGGAAGCGACGACCAAGCAGACGCCGGAATTTACGATCATCAACATCCCGTCCTTCCGCGCCGACCCGGAACGCGACGGGACGCGCTCCAGCACCTTCATCCTTGTGGACTTCGGCCAGCGACTGGTCCTCATCGGCGGCACTTCCTACGCGGGCGAAACTAAAAAGAGCGTCTTTTCGATTCTCAACTACCTGCTCCCGCAGCGCGGCGTGATGAGCATGCACTGCTCCGCGAATGTCGGGGAGGCAGGCGACGTGGCCATCTTCTTCGGGCTTTCGGGGACGGGCAAGACGACGCTCTCGGCCGACCCGGAGCGCCGCCTGATCGGCGACGACGAACACGGCTGGTCCGACGACGGCGTCTTCAATTTCGAGGGCGGCTGCTACGCCAAGGTCATCAAACTGTCGGCGGAAGCCGAGCCGGACATCTACCGCACGACGCGGATGTTCGGGACCGTGCTGGAAAACGTCGTCTATGACGAAGCGACGCGCGCGCTCGACCTGGACGACGCCTCGAAGACGGAGAACACGCGCGCGGCCTATCCTTTGGAGAGCATTCCGAACATCGTGCCGGAGGGCCACGCAGGCCATCCGCGCAACATCATCATGCTGACGGCCGATGCCTTCGGCGTGCTCCCGCCCGTCTCGCGCCTCTCGCCCGAGCAGGCTATGTATCACTTCCTCTCCGGCTACACGGCGAAGGTCGCGGGCACGGAGAAGGGCGTCAAAGAACCGGAGGCGACCTTCTCGACCTGCTTCGGCGCGCCCTTCATGGTGCTGCATCCGGGCGTTTACGCGGACCTCCTGGGCAAGAAGATGGGCGAGCACAAGGCCAACTGCTGGCTCGTCAACACGGGCTGGTCGGGCGGCCCTTACGGCGAAGGCCAGCGCATGAAAATCTCTTACACGCGCGCCATGATTCGCGCCATCCTCTCCGGCTCGCTCGCGGACGTAGAGACCCGCCCGGACCCCGTCTTCGGTCTCGGCATCCCGGTCTCCTGTCCCGGCGTCCCGGCCGAAGTCCTCATCCCGCGCAACACCTGGAAGGACCAGGAGGCTTACGACGCCAAGGCGCGCGACCTGGCCCGGCGCTTCAACGAGAATTTCAAGAAATACGCCGACGGGGTTTCCGAGGAGGTGCGCGCCGTCGCCCCTGTGGCCGAGTAAGGCGCACAGCCTCCGAACTCTGACGCAAGAGCAAGAAGGAAGGCGGCAACGCAGGTGTTGCCGCCCTTCCTCTGTCCAGAGGCTTGTCCGTTGCCTGCCAAGCCCGCGATGCGACGCTCGCGGGGCCGCCTTCAAGGGTGGGCGAAGCGCGTTAGCGGCACTCCACCTGCCGGTCGGCCGCGCGCAGTTTGGCGATGATCTCTTCGACGACGCACCGGACTTCCGGCGAGAGCTTTTCCAGCAGCGTCTCATCGCGCGTCTTCAGATAATCGAGGGCGCGCGCGAGCGGGAAAAGCGGCTCGGCCAGATTTGAATCTTCAATCAATTGCCGCACGAACTTTCCTTCTCCCTTGAGCGCTTGTCTCAGCAGGATGGCCAGGAGCAGCTCGTGCAGGGCATAGTCGTTGACCTTTTGCGCCGTGCTCTGTAACTCCTTCCAGACCTTTTGAGCCGAATCTAGCCTGCCCTCGTCCAGGCGTCTCATGAATCTCGAAAGATAGATCACGGCGTGCGGCGACCAGACCTCCGACGAGCCGCTGTTGGCCCTGGGTTCTTTATCGAAACTCTCGATGGCCTCCCTGGTGCGGTCCAGGTGGTAGAGGACGATGCCGCGCAGCGTCCAGACGGAGAGCAGGTTGGGGTCAATCTCCAGCGCCCTATCCAGGCATTCCAGCGCCTCTTCATTGAGTTTCAATTGGAGCAGCGTAAAGCCCTGAACGGCCCAGAGCCCCGCGCAATTGGCGTTCATCTTAAGGGCGCGGTCGAACTGCTGGCGCGCCTCTTTCCACTTTATCTCCTTACGCAGCGGAAAACTTATCTCGCGCACTGTCGGAGAACGAGCCGTGGGAGAATCCGTGCCCTCGGCCGTGCCCTCTGAAGACTGGCCGGGCTGCGGCCACTCCGGCAAATCCTCCATCGCCTTCAAGAGGTATCTCCACAGCTCCGACGTGTGGTCGGCTTCTTCCAGCCGCGAGGCCAGCAACTGCTTGTAGTAGTGCACCTCCAGGAGACTCGTCTGCGAGACCATCTCCCCGGCGTCGTAGAGCACCTTGAGAATGCTGACCAGCCAGCTCATCCGCTCGCGCGCGTTGCGCCCGGAGCGCATCTGATGCCAGATGGCGTAGAGCTGTTCGGAGAGCGTGTAGTAAGAGTTGCGCCCGCGCACGTTGACGGCCTGGACATAGCCGTTCTCGGAGAGCCGCTTGAGCTGGGCGCTGGCCTGATTCGGGCTCATCCGCGTCGCCAGGGCGATTTCGGTCGGCGTCAGTCCTTCGTTCGTCTGGCTGCTGGTGCGCGCGATGTGGTCCAGAATCTTTCGCTGCTGCGCGGGCAGATTTTCAACCCTCCCCTGGTAATAAGGCGTGACTTCGTCGAGCAGCTTTTCCAGCCCGAGCCTGACTTCGTGCACGGCCGACTGCGTCACGACGCGGTAGAGCATCAGCAGCAGGCGCGGGTTGCCGCCCGTAAAATGTTCGAGCACGCGCAGGCGGCTGGTGTTGGCCTTGAGCGTCGCTTCAAAGTCTTTCTTGCTGTCGGCCGACGCGCGGCGCAGCAGCAGCTCCTGCATCTGCTCAAACTTCAGATTCGGCAACTCATAGATTTTAAAGAAGTTATAGAGCGGCTGGTCGTAGGCCCAGGCTTGGCGGAAGAAGGTCGTCGCCCCGCCGATGAGCATCATCGTGCCGTCGTTCATCAGCACGTCGCGCAGCCGCGCGTTGTCGCGCTCGTCGTTGATCTGCTCAAGAATCATATCGAAATTATCAACGAGCAGGAGAATCCGCTTGTTGTGTTTGCGCCGCCAGTCTTTAATCAGGGCGAGGGCGACTTCCTGCAATTCGTCGTTGTCAGGATGCTCCCGCTTGAGACTCTCGATGCGGTCGTGCAGCCCGTCCTGACGGGTCACCAAATCCAGGTGGCTGAGGATTTCCAGCCAGAAATCGGAGAGGTCGTAAATGTTATAACGCTCCTCGGGGAACTGCACGACTTCCCACTGCTCGCGTATCTCGCTCAACTCCTTGAGCTGGCTGTCCTGAATCGTGTACTTGACCATCAGGAGCACTGTCGTTTTGCCCATCCCGCGCGGCGCGATGATGACGGCGTGCTGCACGCCCGCGCCGTCCGGCTGATTGCTGATGAGCGAGACCAGCTCGTCGAGCAGTCCCTGGCGCGCGACAAACGTGCCCCTGACCTCTTCTTCCGGCATCAACATCGGATTATATAGACGTTCCATCCGCCCGCCTCCTCAAACTACTTTGTCTCCATCCCGTAATGTCTGAGCCACCAGTCGCGCAGCAGCTTGGACGCGAATTCGTAACGACGCGTGACGGCGTCGAAGCGAACGTAAAAATCATTCTCAAGAAAGCTCATCAGGCAATTGAACTTTTCCATCTCGCCGCGGCTCCTTGTCTCCTGCCTGTAGAGTTGGTAACAGGCGTCGCGCGTGAGCCAGCCCGTGACCGCCAGCTCGCGCAGCAGACGCTTGAGCGCCTTCTCGTCCTGCGGCCCATGATTGCGCAAACGGCCGTAGTAATGGTCGAAGTACGTCTTGCAGTCAACGCCGAGCACCTTCTCTCTGTAAAGCTGCTCGACACGCCCGGGCGTCATGGCGCGGCCGTCCTGCATGTGGGCCTTGGCGACCTCCGAAAAGATGATTTGAACGAAGTAGGGAACGGCCGTGCCGATCAGTTCGAGCATCTTGCGCTTGGAGGGCCGCGAGAGGGGCAGCTTGTGCGTCCGGGCCAGTTCGTCCAGAAACGCCATGGCCACCTCCTGCGGGAAAGGCTCAAGCCATAATTGCTCGAAATCGTTAATGGACGCGATCTCGCCCAGGGCATTGAGCACCTGGCCGATTCCGATTGACCCGGCTACCAGAAAGCGCACATTCTTCAGGTCAGGTGACTGCCGTAATTTCCTCAGCCAGCGAAGCATGATTTTCGCTTCCTGACGGCCCGCATCCGACTGTGCCATGCGGTCGATCATCATCGGAAATTCGTCCAGAATAAAGATTACCTGGTGCGGCGCGGCCGCCACTCTTTCAAAAAGCTCCTCGCCGTCCTCCTGCCACCGTGTGCGCAGCTTCTCCCTCAACTTGATTCTGAGCTTGAGCAGGTCTATCTCTTCAAAGGTCTCCCTGAAGCGCGACCAGAGCGGCTTGGGAAAGTAGCTGAGCCCCGTCGCGGTCTTCGACAGACGGGCGTCCTTGGCCAGTTGCACGACCAGCAGCGCGATCAGGTCTGCCGGTTCGACCAGGTGCTCCAGGTCCGCATGAACGAGCACGAAGTCCTCCCAGGGCTCGTCAATCAGGCGATACATCACGCTCGTCTTGCCGAAACGGCGCGGGCTGACCAACAGCACGTGCCCGGCTTCGAGCTTTTCGCGGACCATCCGGATAAATGCGTCCCGCCCGTAAAAATCGTCTCCGCGCACCGGGCAGCCGACCCTGTTGATAATCATCCGCTCCCCTTTCAGCCGGTAAGACTACAACATATCTGTTGTGCAACGAATCGGTTGTACAACGGATGTGTTGTACGAGTCAAGAAGATTCTATAAAATAGCGGGATTCCAACGTTTAGCGGGATTTTTCGGACGGCGCGCGGCGCGAGCCTTGAAAGATAGAGCGTGCTGTGCGAGTCCGAAATCCGGGCGGCTCGACGCGTTGACACCATTCGTGTCGTCGTCGCAGGGCAGTTAAATCAGGGTGCGGCCCTGCGTCTTGCGCTTTGCGCCCGGCAGGATAGCGCCGCCGTTTGAGAGAAAACGGGCGGCGAAGTAGCTTGAAAGACGGGCGGGCGGGCTCTCGCTTCTGCTCGCACCTCTGCTTTTGACTTGACCGTTGGGCATCTTTGCGCGTAGAAGAAGGGGCAAAGGCCGCGCGGCTGCACTCTTTCCGGCGCGGCTCGGAAGCATTACATCCCGACAATTCCGGTTGGCCCTCGAAGTGGGTTGGGTTCAAGGTCGCAGGCCCAATCCCGCGGCCGTCAACGAAAGTTGCAGCTACAGCTATGCCACTTTCCTGCCCGGCCGAAGCGTTGGGAGACCTATGAGTGATCTGACAGACAATTCCGCGAAGGAAGATGCGTCGCCGGTGGCCGGGGACGGGGCGGCCGCATGGCAGACCAGGCGCAGGAGCGAGGGTGAGCAGGAAAGCGCCTCGACCTTGAGCAGCATGGCCGAAACCGTGCGCCGGATCATGCGTGCCGACACGACCGGCGTCGGCGCATTCTCGCTCTCCGAGAGAACGATCACCTGGAAGGCCCTGAGCGGCTTTCGCTCCTACGTCGGCGATGATGAGATGGACGTGATCGTGACGCTGCGCGGGAGCGTCGCGGAGCAGGCCGCCATGTCCGACGAGTTGATGATCGTCGAGGGCCTGGGGCTGCGCGATGAGAGTCCGGCGAGCGCCTTTCCGCTGCATAGCTCCGAGGGCGTGCGCGATCTGGCGATGGCCCCGCTCAAGGCGCGCGGCGAAACGCTCGGCGTGCTCGTCGTCGGTTATCGGCGCGAGCATCGCTTCACCTCCGAAGAGAGAGCGCTGCTCGAAGGCTTGGCCGAGATGGCTGCGACGACGCTCGATCACGCGCGTCTCTTCGAGACCGTCCGCACGGCCAAGAAAATCTGGGAGCAGACCTTCGACGCCATCCCGGACGGCGTCATCGTCCACGACGCGCGGATGCAGATCGTCCGCATCAATGCTCACGCGGCCGAGATGATGGATATGCAGCCCGTCGAGGCCGTCGGCCTGAGCTGTGCAGACGCTTTCTCGCGGCTCTTCGGCGAGCGCGCCGCCGCCTATCACATGGGCCCGAACGGCAACAGCAGCGCGGCCTCCTCTTTTGAATTGCAGGCCGAAGACGGCAGGCGCTATCTGGTCTCGCTCGCGCCGCTCGACGAGGTCGGCGGGCAGCCCGGCAGCGTTATCACCTGGAGCGACGTGACCGACCTCTCGGAGATGCAGGAGCAACTTGCTCGCTCGCGCCGCCTGGCCACGGTCGGGCAGCTCGCGGCCGGAGTCGCGCACGAAATCAACAACCCGCTGGCCGCCATTACTGCCTGCGCCGAAGCCACCCTGCGCGACATCCGCGATCAGCCCGAAATCGCCGTCGTCGCAGAAGAGCGCGAATGGTCGTTCTATCTCGAAGAGATAGTGCGCCAGGCCCTGCGCTGCAAGGAGATTACGCGCGGGCTCCTGGACCTCTCGCGACAACGCCGCGCGCGGCGTGCCATCTGCGACCTCAACGCCCTCGCGGCGCAGTGTGCGAGGATCGCCGAGCAGCGCAACGAAGCGGAGGCCGTCAAGTTCGTCGTCCAGCTGGACGAGAACGTGGGCGAAGTGGCGACGGACGCCGGGATGGTCAGGCAGGTGCTCGACAACCTGCTGAGCAATGCGCTCGACGCGACCGACAGGCAGGGCCAGATTACGCTCTCGACCGTCAGGGACGGCGAGCGCGTCGCCGTCGAAGTGGCCGACAGCGGCCACGGCATCGCGCCGGAGCTTTTGGTCCGCATCTTCGATCCTTTCTTTACGACGAAAGACCCAGGGCGCGGCTCCGGCCTCGGCCTGGCCATCTGCTACACGCTGGCTGAGGCTCTCGGCGGCGCGCTGACGGTCGAGTCCAAGCAGGGCGCGGGCAGCCGCTTTCGTCTCTGGATTCCGCGCCGCGCGCCGGATAAGGAGTAGGAGAAACGGCGAAGGATAAGCGCCGTGCTCGAAAGTAGACGCAAGCGCGGCGGCAACGCTCTCGGTGAACGCGGGCTCGCCGCTTCTCATTCATCGCCGCTGGCTCGCATCGCAGACAGCTTGCATCGCCCGTAGCCTGCGCTCGACGTTTATCTGATCGAACCTATGACTCGTAAAATCAGCGTCCTGCTTGTTGACGACGACAACCTGCTGCGCAAGATCGTGACCGAACAGCTCTCGCGGTCGGGCTTCGAGGCGTCGCCCGCGGCGAGCGGCCAGGAGGCTCTCGATAAGCTCAACGAAGCGGACTACGATGTCGTGCTGCTCGACATCCAGATGCCCGGCCTCTCCGGGCTCGACGCCCTGCGCGCGATCAGAAAAATGGAGGACGCGCCGGAGGTCATCATGCTCACGGCCGACACCTCTCTCTCGACCGGCATCGAGGCGATGCGGCTCGGCGCTTACGACTATCTAACCAAGCCCTCGACGCTCGACGAGATGGAAGCCGTGATTCGCAAGGCGGACGAGAAGCGGAGGCTCGTCAAGCAGAATGCTTCGCTGCGTTCGGTGGTGCGCGCGCCGACGGCCGACAATGAAGTGCCGGCCCTCGTCTACCGCAGCGCGATGATGCGCGGCCTCGTTGAGCTGGCCGAGACGGCCGCGCGGCTCGATTCGACCGTCATCATCACGGGCGAGTCCGGGACGGGCAAAGACGTGCTCGCGCGCTTCATCCATGCCCGCAGCGCGCGCAGCGATTCGCCGATGATTACGGTCAACTGCGGCGCGCTCCCGGAAGCCCTCTTCGAGTCTGAATTCTTCGGTCACGAGAAGGGTGCTTTCACGGGCGCGAGCACGCTCAAGCGCGGGTTGATCGAGGCGGCCGACGGCGCGACTCTTTTCCTTGACGAAGTCGGAGAGATGCCGCCCGCCTCGCAGGTCAAGCTGCTGCACTTTCTCGAACAGGGGCGGTTCCGGCGCGTCGGCTCGACACGCGACCAGAGCGTGGACGTGCGCATCATCGCCGCCACCAATCGCCATCTCCTGCGCGAGGTTCACGCCGGGCGCTTTCGCGCCGACCTCTTCTATCGTCTCAACGTCGTCTCGCTGCACATCCTGCCGCTCAGGGAGCGCCCCGAAGATATTCCCGCGCTCGTAGATTATTTCCTGGACCTTTACCGCGAGCGTTTCAATCGTGCGGACCTGACGCTCTCTCCGGCGGCGCGCCGCAGGCTGGAGACCTTCTCATGGCCGGGCAACGTGCGCGAGTTGAGCAACTGCCTGGAGCGCGCCGCCGCGCTCTCCACCGGCGAGATAATTGAAGCCGAGCAGTTGATGTTGCAGGGCGACGGCCAGCCCGCGGCCGTCGCCGCCGACTCCTCGGACGAGCCGCAGGCGAGCGCCAACCTGCAACCGGCGACGCTCGAAGAACTGGAGCGCCAGCACATCCTGCGCGTGCTCTCCGAAGCGGGCGGCAACCGCGAGCGCACCGCCGCCATTCTAGGCATCTCGGCGCGCACGCTCTACCGCAAGCTGCGCGAGTATGAGACCAGCACGCCCTCGCTCGGGCTGCCGACCGAGGCTGACAAAACGTCAGCCGACTGACAAAACGTCAGCCCTAACTGTCAGACACGCCTTCACGCCCCGCCCGGGGCCATTCTCCCGGCTTAACTCATCTCCAATCATTTCAGCACTTGCGCGTGCGCGCGGGCCATCCTCCACGGCTGGCACGGGGATTGAATTGTCCGCCGTGGGGCCCGGGTCTTTTCCCGGTCTCTGAAGCCGACGGGTTAAAGGAAAAGTAATTAAATGGCACGCGTGATGATTTGCGATGACGACAAAGCGATGGCCGCTCAATTGATTGCTGCCTTACGCGCGGCCAAGCATGAAGCCATGACCTGTCATCACACGATGGATGTCCTGCGCGAAGCGGCCGAAGGCCATTTCGACCTGATTACTTTCGGTCTCGACATGCCCGGCTTCGGCGGAGCGAGGGCGATAGAAGCCATCTACGAGATCGCCCCCGAGCTTCCGCTGATCGGACTTCACAAACGCCCCTCGGAGATCATCCGCACGCCGATGCATTCGCGGCTGGTCGCCATTCTTCCGCGCCCCGTCTCTGTTTCGACCTTCATGTATGCCGTCGCGCGTGCGTTGGAAGTCTTCCAGATGCGCGACCTTCCCTCGGTCCAGAGTTTCTGAAAACTTCTCTGCCCCAGGCAATCGAACGTCCCCGCCCGGAGGGGAAACTTTAAGGAGATGATGACGATGAGATTAAAAAGAAATTTCCGCCTGCTGCCGCTGGTTGCGCTCTCGCTGGTCGTGCTCGGCGCGGCCGGTGCGCTCGCGCAGCGACAGTTTGCGAGCATCGAGCGCGGCCGCCCCGAAGTGAAGGTCACTCTCGCGGGTCTGGTCGAGCGTAATCACGAGGCCGTCCCGGTCGGCAAAGCCGTTGCAGTCAATCCCGGCGAGACCATCAACTGGACGATCACCTCTGAGAACGACGGCAGCGCGCCCGCACGCGAGTACAAGACAGTGGGCCAGATTCCCAAGGGGACGACGTTCGTCGCGGGCAGCGCCCAGGCCGACGGCGCGACCACCGTTGTCTACAGCGTTGACAACGGGAAGACCTACTCCGTGCAGCCGATGGTCGAAGAGAAACAGGCCGACGGCACAACGAAGCAGGTGCCCGCGCCCGTCTCGATGTACACGCAGGTCCGCTATGAGTGGGCCGACCCGCTGGCCGCCAACGGCAAGCTCTCGGCGACCTACAAGGTCCGCGTGAAATAACAACCCCTTCTCTTGAGACGACCGCCCGGACCAACCACACTCCGACTCGATGACTTCCGGTGCTTCGCTCCCCTAGACACAGATATAGAGGAACAAAGATGATTAAAAATCACCCACCTATCAGACCCCGCGTGCTATGGCGCGTGCTGCTCATGATTGCCATGAGCTGCGTAATGGCCGCGCCTGCCTTAGCACAGAGCACCGACGGCGGCACAGACATCAAAAACACTGCCAGCGCCTCTTACTCCGACGGCAGCACGAGCTATAACGTTGACTCGAACACCGTCACCGTCACGGTCTCGAACGTCGCCGGACTGGCCATCACACCCGATGCCGGGCTCTTAGGCGCGCAGGTCGTCGCCGGAGAGACGGGCATTCTCTACAGCTTCACGGTCACCAATACGGGCAACTTCTCCGACAAGGTGCAGTTTCTCGCCAGCGGCGCGAGCATCCGTCTTTCCGGAACAGCGCCCGCGACCATCACCCGCGCCGTCATTGATAACGGCACGACCGCCAACCAGATAGACAGCGGCGATACGGACATCAAGAACAACAGCGGCGTCGTGACCTCGGCGCTGATGGCGCGCAACACTTCGATTCGAGTCCTGGTCGAAGTCAGCGTCGGCGCTGCCGCGACCGCCAACCAGACCGTGAAAGTGACGCTCGGCGACGCGCAGACGCGCGTGCCTGCGCCGCTTGCCGCGACCGGCTATGACAGCCTGGACGCCGACAACACGGCCAACGAAGTTCGCACCAGCCATCCTACTGGAACGACGGTCGTCAACGGCGACAGCGTCAATCACAACGTCGAAGCGCAGGGCGACCTCACGGCCACCGTGCAGAGTGACGCGCAGATACAGCTCTCTCTGACGGCCCCGGCGGGACCGCTCCCGCTCGGCAGCGACATCACCTACGCCTGGCAGCTCTGCAACATCGGCTCGCGCGCGGCCAGCTCCGTTACGCTGACGACCGTTAACGGCGGCGGCTCCAACCAGGGCGTCTTCATCTTCGCGCCCGTCCCGGCGAACACCGTCCTGGCGGCGACGCAGAGCTTCCCGGCCGGAGTCCAGGTGCTCTATTCGACCTCCGACAACACGCTCAATCCGTTGACGGCGATGCAGTGGGAGACGGTGAGGCCCGCCGGTAACATCACGATGCTTGCCTTCAACGTCGCTTCCCCGACGGCGGCCGGAACGCTCGCGGCCAGCACGTGCAGTTCGAGCATCAACATGACCGTGACCGTCACGACCAGCGACGCCACCAACTCCATCACGGAGCAGGGCAACGCTTACGGCAAGAACAGCCTCAGCGTGCAATTGCCCGCGGCGCAATCGCCGCTGCGGACGACGACGCTGCAAAAATCGGGCGACGTGCTCAATGGCCCGATGGGCGCGCCCGGCGCTGTCGGCACGACCACCAATGACGACTTCACGGATAAGAACGTCAACCCGTCGGCCATCGCCAACGTCCCGGCCTATTCGGCTCCGGGCAACGTGACGGTGGACTTCGGCTCGGCGACCTTTACCAACACGGTTCAGAATACGGGTAACGCCAACGATACCTACACGCTCAGCATCCAGTCCTACCCGGCCGGAGCGGACGTGACGATCATCGTCGGCGCGACCTCGACGCCGATGGTCGTCGGCGGCACTCCGGTGTCTGGCGCTGCGCCGACCATCGCGGTTGCTTACAACCAGACGGCCAATTACCAGGTCTATGTTCGGATACCGGCGGGCAAGCCCGTCCTGAGCAGCTTCGAGACCGTCATTCGCGCCACCTCGGCCACGACCAGCACGAAGTACAACGAGACGATTGATCGCCTCTTCACGGGCTTCATCAGGCTCGTCAAGGCCGCGAGCATCAACAATCCGGACCTGACGCGCGGAGCGGCGACCGATGCTGTTCCGGGCGCGGTCATCACCTACACCATCACCTACACCAACATCGCCACGGCGACGGGCGGCGCGGGCTGCGTCAAGCTGACGGCGACCAACCTGTTGATTACCGAAAACGGCACGGCCGGAACCAACAACTGGGCCACTTACACGACCCAGACAGGGACTCCGACCGATCCCGGCGGAACCATCACCGTCAACCCGGCCGCGACCATCATCACCGACCTGGTGGCGACGGTAGTGGCCGGCGCGCCCAGCGGAACGTTCACGTTCCAACGGACGATTAATTAGAGGCTCGGAAGCCTCCGAGCACTCAGCGTGAGGGAAATGGCCAGGGCGGTCTCCGGGGTTAATTGCTCCGCCCCGGAGACCGGCCAGGCCACTTCCAGGTCAAGCACGGGATTGGTTTTCAGAGCGCCAGCACGACAGGTTTGACGACACAGGCGCTGCTTCCCGTTCATCGTTTTGAATTCATCACTTGGTCTGCCCCTTTACTCTCTCAGGTTCTCTATGATGCTGACCGTTGTTTTCAACAGAACAGCCATCATCGCGGCAATCCTCCTGGCGGCGATCTGCGCTCTTGTCCCCGGCGCGCTCGCCCGCCCCGATAACGGGACGCCCGCCGAGACCGTTATCTCCAACCGCGCCGAAGCGACCTACGAGGATGAATCCGGGTCGAGCTTCTCGACCGTCTCTTCAACCGTCACCGTCACAGTCCTCGCCGTCTCAACTCTGACCGTCACCCCCGACGAGACGCAGTCCTCCGCGGGCGTCAGCCCTCACGAGAGCATCACGCGCCTTTTCCGCGTCTGCAACGGCGGCAACACTCCGGACCTTTACACCATCACCCGCGCCGAAGTTAACGCGCCCGCACGCCTCGTCAATCTCTACTTCGACAACGACGCGGACGGCGCGGTCACAACCGCCGACACGCTCGTGCGCGTCAACGAATCGCTCTCGCCGCGCGTCAGGCCGGGCTCCTGCACCGGCGTGCTGGCGGTCGTCGAAACGAATGACGCCGCCGCGCAGAGCCTGGTAACGATTGGGCTCTCCGCGCGCTCGAACGTAATCGCCGCCGCCAACGGCAAGGCTGAAGACGACGGGACGATCATCAACGTGGTCGGAGCGGGCCCCAGACTGACCTCCGCCGAAAACCCCAGCCTTCCTCCGACCAAGCTCGTCAACGCCAGCGCCCAGGCCGTCGTCAGCCCCGGCAGCCCTTTCACCTACACCATCAGTTTTCGCAACAGCGGCGACGTGACGGCGCGCAACGTCCTTCTCAGTGACGAATTGCCGCAGGGCATTGATTACGTCGCGGGCTCCCTGCGGCTTGAAGAGCGCGGGCTGACGGACGCGGCGGACGCGGACGAAGGACAGTTGAGCGGTCGTCGCCTGGAAGTCCGCCTGGCGCAGGTCGTCCCGGACCAGGTCGTCAGAATCTCCTTCATGGCCCGGCTCAACGGAAGCGCTCCGGCCGGGGTCGGGGTCGTCAACGAAGCCGCTCTCTCCGCAGACAATGCGAGCGCTATCAAGAGCACGACTGCGGTCGTCATCGTAGACCCTTTCGGGATGGTCTTTGCGGGGCGCGGCGGCGGCAATGCTCCGGTCGCGGGCGCTCGCGTCGAGCTGCTGCTGGACCAGTCCGGGACAAATCATCTACAGCTCCAGCCGGGCGCAGGCTTTAGCCCCAACGCGCGCAACGAGAATCCGTTTGCGACCGACGCGGCGGGCCATTTCAGCTTCGCCCTGCTGCCCGGGCAGCTCGGAACAGGCGGCGCTGCGGCTCACTACTTCATGAAGGTCACGGCGGCGGGCTACGTCACGCGGATGCTCGACTTCACGCTGCGCCCGGCCAGCGCAGGGCTCTTCGCGCTGACGGTTCGCGCGCTCGACGGGCAGCCGCTGGCCCGCGCCGGCAGCTTTGAGCTGGTCAACGAAGATGTCCAGCTTGATAACCTGGCGGCGATTGTGCTCAACGTGCCGATGTTCGAGCAGCGCGGGCTGGGAATCACGAAGATGGCCGATAAGCCGCGCGCGGAGATCGGCGATGTCGTCACCTATCGCATCGAAGTCAGCAACCCGACGGCCGTCGAAGTCCGCGACATGATCGTCCGCGACCGCCTGCCGGAGTCCTTCCATTACGTGCCGGGCAGCGCGCGCATCAGCGGCGCATCACCTGCGACCGTCGCCATCGAGCCCGAAGTCAACGGCGGCGAGCTGCTCTTCCGCGTCGGCACTCTCGGTCACGGCTCGACGGTGCGCCTGCTCTATCGCGTCCGCATCGGCGCGAATGCACACGAAGGCCAACAGGAGAACCTGGCCGTCGCTTCCGGGCTCTTCCCGACGGGAGAGAGCAGCGAGACAGCGCCCGCGCGTGCATCTGTGCTGGTCGGCGGCGGCGCTTTCTCGACCAGGCAGATACTGCTCGGCCGTGTCTTCGAGGATGTCAACGGCAACGGCGAGTTTGACGCGGGCGACCAGCCGATGCCGGGCGTGCGGCTCTATCTCAACTCCGGCCAGTCGGTCGTCACGGATTCGCAGGGTCTCTATAATTTCCCGGCTCTCGGCGACGGCTCGCAGGTCATCTCGCTCGATCCCGTCAGTCTCCCGGCCTCGATGGCCCTGACGGACGGCGGCTCAATCGCGGGCCGCAGTTGGACCAGGCTGCTGCGGACACCGCTCGGCGGCGGCGGGATGCTGCGCCAGAACTTCGCGCTCATCTCGACCGGCAAAGCGCGTCGCAACTCGCCCGAGACATCTTCGACCGGCGACACGAAGAGCTTGAGCGCCGGACAGGCAGGCTCTCTCTACGATGCGTCGGCCGTGAGCAGCGCCTTGAGCAGCGCCGCAACGCTCAGCGCCGCGACACGTGGCGGGGCGGAGACGAATGCGCAGCAGGTCAGGGCTTCTTATCCGGGACCTGCTCCCGCCGGACGGCCGAGCGCCGCCGGAACATACGAGATGGCTTCGACCGAAGCGCTTGAGGCGGTCGCGCCCGGCGAGGTCAGAATCCTGACGCCGTCGGCCAACGCCGTCGTGATGGCCCCGGCGATGCAGTTGGACGCCCGCGTGATGTTGAACTGGTCGGTCAGGCTCGAAGTCAACGGCACGCTCATCTCCGAGAAGAACATCGGGACGAGCAGCCTGGACCAAAAGAACAGCATCTCGACCTACACGTTCGTCGGCATCAGCCTGCGCCCCGGCCCGAACCGCTTGCGCGTCACGGCCATCAATCCGGCTGGCGCGCCCGGCCGGACGGAAGAGTTGACGGTGATGGGACGCGGCCCGGCGCGGCGTCTGGAAATAGTGCCCGAAGCAACAGAGATTCAGGCCGGTGGCCGCGGCTCGACCGCAGTCAGGCTGCGCGCCTTTGACCAGTGGGGCAATCCCGCGCTTGACGATCAGGTGGCGGTCGAGAGTTCTCTGGGCCAACTGCTGCGGGTCAACGACACGGTCGCCGAGGCTGGCGCGAGAAGGACCGGGCGTGACGGCGCGGGAACACTGGCGGGCGTCGCGGAACAGGCGAGCCCGGCACAGGCCGGACAGGCGCGCAGCCAGCTCATCGTTCAGCTCGAAAATGGCGAAGCGGTCTTCAAGCTGGCGAGCGCAGGCGCTCCCGGCGAAGCGCGCCTGCACGCGCAGACGGGACAGACGGAAGCCACTTCGGGTGTGCGCATCGTCGCCGAATTGAGACCGGCGATTCTCGTCGGGCTGGCGGAAATGACCGTCGGCAAGGCTGTCCCTGAAGTCGGCCTGCGCGGCGAAGAGGGCAGCGTTCGCAGCCGCCTGAGCTTCTTCTATAACGGCCGCCTGTGGGGCGACAGCATGCTCACGCTGGCCTACGATTCGCAGCGCCCGATCAATCGTGCGGCCGGGCGCGACCGTCTTTTCCAGCTCGACCCGCAGGAACGCGCCTATCCGCTCTTCGGCGATTCCTCGACGCGCTACGAAGCGGCCCAATCAAACTCGAAGCTCTACGCACGGATTGATCGAGGGCGCTCCTACGCCATGTTCGGCGATTATGAAGCCGACATGGAGGGCCTCACGCTGACGGGCTACACGCGCAAGCTGACGGGCGTCAAGCTGCACGTCGAGAACGCCTCGGGCGACTTCGTAACGCTCACAGGCGCGCGGCCCGACACCAGTTTCGCGCGCGACGTTTTCCCGGGCGGGACGCTCGGGCTCGTGCGCCTCTCACACGACGAGATTCTGCCGGGTTCCGAGACGGTCGCCCTTGAGCTACGCGACCGCCGCAACCCGGAAGTCATCCTCCACCGCGAGACGCTGGTGCGCTCGGTTGATTACAATCTCAATCCTGTCAGCGGCGAGCTGTTCTTCCTGCGCTACATCTCGACCTTCGACTACGCGCTCAATCTTCTCCAGATCGTCGTCACTTACGAGCACCGCGCCGGGGGCATGACCTCGACCGTTTACACTGGGCGCGCCCTGAAGAACTTCCAGGGCATCGGCCTCAAGCTGGGCCTCTCGGCCGTCATGCAGCGCGAGACGGATTTCGGCAGCTTCGTGCTCGGCGGCATTGACGGCGAGAAGACGCTGCCCAACCGGGGCACGCTGCGCTTCGCCTACGCCCGCAGCCAGGGCAAACTGATGCGCGGCGCTGAAGCCTTCGGCGGCTCTGCCGATACGGAGCACAACGGCGATGCCTACCAGTTGGAGCTGATGCAGCCGCTGCCCTTCTACGGGAGCGTCCTGCACGCGCGCTACTCGAATGCTTCCGAGGGCTTCTCCAATCCCTTCGGCGCGACCGTCACGCCCGGCTCGCGTCGCGGCGAACTGTCGCTCGACATCAAGCCCGGCTCGAAATCAACTCTGCGGCTCGGGATGGTCAACGAGCGCAACCGGACAGCCAACGTAGACAATTCGCGGACGACCTTCTCGGCCGGTTGGGACCAGGTCATCAACGACCGCGTGCGTCTCCACTTCGGCTTTGACCATCGCGGCTTCTTCGACGAGCGCGCGGACCGCTCCGTCAACTCGAACCTGGTCACGGTCGGCGCGGAGATGCGCCTGACGGATAAGCTGGAAGTCTCCGTCAAGCGCGAGCAGAACCTGGGCGAGGCCGACCCGACCTACCCGACACAGACGACGCTGGCCGCCACCTACCAGTTCAACAACTGGACCAAGTTCTTTCTCACGCAGCGCCTCTCGTCCGCGCCGATTACGCCCATTGGCGATCTGACGCGGACAGGCTTCGCCTATTCGGGAGCGCGCCGCGAGACGGCCATCGGCGTCGAGACGCAGTTCGGCAAGTACACGGCGGCGACCGGGCGTTACCAGTTGGAGAACGGCATCAACGGGACCGACAGCTTCGCCGTCATCGGTCTTCAGAACCGCCTGCCCATCTCGGAGCAGCTCTCGCTGGAGCTGGGCTTCGAGCGCGGCTTTCATCTGGCGGGCGCGGGCGAGAGCTTCAACAGCGCGACGCTCGGCTTCGGCTGGCAGCCCAACGAGGATTTCCGGGCGTCTGCGCGCTACGAGTTTCGCGACCGCAGCGGGATGGGCCAGCTCATCTCGCTCGGCGCGGCCGGACGCATCAGCCGGAGCATCACGGCCATGTCCCGCTTCCAGTGGTCGCGGGCCGAGTTTGAAGGACGCGGCAACTCGGCGCTCGAAGGGATGGCGGCGCTGGCGATTCGCCCGCTCTCCGATGACCGCGCCGGGCTGCTCTTCAGCTACACCCATCGCTCGCTCATGCAGGGCGGCGTTGACGGATTAGAGGCCACGCGCGACCGCCTCGATTCGGTCTCGGCCGACGGCTATTTCCAGGCGACCGACGACCTGGAGCTTTACGGGCGCTTCGCGCTGCGCTTTAGCGCCAACGGCCAGGCGGACCTGCCCTACGTCTCGGCGCTGACCTACATGACGCAGGGACGCCTCCAGTATCGGCTGACGACGCGTCTCGACTGGGCGGGTGAAGCGCGCCTCCTGATGCAGCCCTCTTCCGGCACGCAGCGCTCCATCTACGGCACGGAGCTTGGCTTCTGGGCCCTGCCCGATGTACGTCTCGGCGTCGGGTACAACTTCACGCTGGCGGGCGAGCCTGACTCGAACCGCCTGCTGCCTGCGCGGCGCGGGTTCTATTTCACCATCTCCTCGAAGCTCTCCAATCTCTTCAACCTCTTCGGCACACCGCGCGCGGGCCTGGTCGGCGCAAGCGAAGGCCAGCAGCAGCAGCAGAGCGGCGAAAGCAAATGACGCAGCAGGAACATGCAGCAGGCAGGTTGCCGGGAGCGGTGCGACGAAAAGTCTCGCGCCGCGCCTCGCTCTGCCGCGCGGCCCTGATGGCGGCGCTCTGGCTGCTGCTGCTGACGGTTGCTGCGCCCGCGTCGCTGGCCAGCACCTTCATTGTCAACGACGCCGGGGACGCCGTGGACAAGTCTCCGGGCGACGGCTTTTGCTCAACCACTAGCAGGTCCAACGGCCCCTGCACCCTCCGCGCGGCCATCCAGGAAACCAACGCCCGCGTGACCGGCGCGCCGCATAGCATCACCTTCAACATCCCCGTCAACGATGCGCGGAACATCGCCGTCATCACTCCCGCGACCGCGCTCGACTCCATCACGCGCAACGGGACGACGATTGACGCCACGACGCAGCCCAACACCAACACGGGCGTGCTCGGCGTCGGCGGCACGGTCGGGGTGACGCCGCTGTTCCTGCAAACCGTCAACGTGCCGGACGTAGAGATCGTCGGCATTGGCTCGATACCGGTCGGGCTCGACATTCAAGCGAGCAGCGTGACCATCCGGGGCCTGGCCATCTACGGATTCGGGAATACGGTCAACAGCGATACGAGCGCCAACATCCGCATCGGCGCAACCTTCAGCGGGACGGTCATCGAGCAGAACATCGTCGGCTCGACGGCCACCTCCTTTCCCAGCACCTATAGCGGGTCGGCGCGCTCCCAGTCGGACAATATTCGCTCGGCCGGAGGCATCAACGGCAGGATCAGCAACAACCTGATCGGCTTCAGCGCGGGCAAGGGCATTCAGCTGGGCGGCGGCTCGACCGGCTGGACGGTCGAGAATAACGAAGTGCGCTTTAACGGCATCCTGAATTCCAACCTCGACGGGATAGACATCGAAAACGGGAGCGGCAGCAATATCGTCCGCGGCAACCTCTTCGCGGGCAACGAAGCCGACGGCATTGATTCATTCTCGTCGAGCGGTAATAACACGATCATCAATAACACCGTCACCGGCAACGGCATTGGAACGGCACCTAACGTCGAAACGGCGGGCATCAGAATCTACGGGACCGGCAGCACCATTAGCCTCAACCTCGTCTACGCAAACTATGGGGCGGGCATCATGGTG
>DASVWH010000237.1:0-2254 GCA_036389715.1 Pyrinomonadaceae bacterium
GGTGCTGACCGAACAGTTGACCTATCCGGGCATCAAGGCCCTGGCCAGCCTGCTCCATCTGAACCTGCACGGCCTGGCGATGGACGAAGAGGGTTTGCGCCCGGATGCTTTCGCGGCGGCCTGCCGGAGCGTGAAGGCGAAGGTCCTCTACTGCATCCCGACGCTGCAAAATCCGACCGCTTCCGTGATGCCGGAGGCCCGGCGGCGAGAGCTGGCCGCGATAGCCGCAGCCAACGACGTGACCATCATCGAGGATGATATTTACGGGGCGCTGCTGCCATCCGCGCCGCGGCCCATCGCCGTCCATGCGCCCGCTCACTGTTACTACATCACGGGGACATCGAAGAGCATCGCGCCGGGGCTGCGCATCGGTTACCTGGTCGTGCCCCTCGAAGCGGTCGAGCGCGCGGCCAACGTCATTCGCACCAATCTCTGGGAGACAGCGCCGCTGATGGCCGAGATTATGACGACCTGGATCGAGGACGGGACGGCCGACCGGATTATCGAGTGGAAGCGCACGGAGACGGCGGCCAGGCAACGGCTCGCGCTCGACGTGCTCGGCAATCTCTACGGCGAGACGAGGCCCATCACGGGCTCGCATCTCTGGCTTCAGCTGCCAGAGCCCTGGCGCAGCGGAGACTTTATCGCACAGGCCAGGAGTCGCGGCGTGATCGTCACGGGTTCCGAAGCCTTCGTTGCCGGGCGGGCGACAGCGCCGCACGCCGTGCGCGTCTGCCTGGGCTCGCCCGCTTCCCGGCCGCAGCTCGCAAAGGGGCTCAAGATTCTCGCTGAGACGCTGCGCAATTCGCCGCAGCCTGCGCTGACGCTGACCTGAGCCTGACCTGAGCCTGACCTAAGTTTTCCTGCTTCTCTCCGAACCTCCCGCCGACGGCCCTTAGGCCCCGGCCCGCGCCGCCGCAAACGGTTTGCTTAAAGACGTATTCGCTTAACGATGTCGTTTAAGTTGATACGATATGGTGTTTAGCCACAGCCTTTAAGGGATGAGAATCGGGCGGGAGCCCGGTAGAATCAGGCTCTGCGGCTCGCGGCACGGGATTTGTAGGCTTCTCTGCTCAATGGAGGTTGGGTATGAAATCAATTCACTTAAAGAACAAAATCGGTGGGGTGCTTCTAGGGGCTACTTTGCTGCTCGGCATCGGCGCAGCACCGAGCACGTCCGTTCAGGGCCAATGGGGTAATGACCGCGACCGGCAGGATCGCCGCGACCAGAGGCGTCGTGACCGCGACTGGCGGCGCGGACGCAATAACGGCGGTCGCTACGATGACGGCTACGGCGACTACGGCGGCTCGTTCCAGCTTCGCCAGACGGCGCTCAACGCCGGGGCCAACCTGGGCGTCAAGGCGGGCCGCAAGGATCGCCAGCGCGGCGAGCGTTACGAATTCAGGGACGAGGGCGATTATCAGAAGGCAACGAAGGACTATAGCTCGCGCCTGGGCGACCGCGAGATTTATCGCCAGTATTTCCGCGAGGCATTCGAGCACGGCTACGCGGACGGCTACAGCGGTTACTAAAACTTCGGACAGCCGGACAAACTTGAAGGGCAGGAGCGGGAGACGAACGGTCTCTCGCTCCTGCCCTTTAATTTGCGGGCGCGCCGGGTAATCGGCGGGTGCGGCAGGCCACGTCTTCAGTTCCCTTCAGGCCGCCATCCTTTCGCCGCTACCCTTTCGCCGCCATCCTTCCTTTGTGCTCGCGGCCGGGGTCAAACGCGATTGTTAACCTCAAGTTCGGATTTAGTTCAGATTGCTGTAACACCCGCCCCTTACCCTGAGAGGCTCTAGCTTCTATCCGGGCCTTGTAAGGAGAAACCTTTTCCATGTCATCTCTGAAAAAGCTCGTCGGCAGGCGATGCGCGTTGCTGCTGCTCGTTTGCTGCGCGGCGCTCTTCTTCGGTTGCAGCGGCAGTTCCGGCAGCGGTGGCGGTCCGGGCGGCGCTCTCCGCTTAAACGGGATGGGCGCGACCTTCCCGAACCCGCTCTATCAAAAGTGGGTCAGCGAGTACGGCAAGCTCAATCAACATCTCCAGATAGATTATCAATCGCAGGGCTCCGGCGCGGGCACGACCTTCACCATCGAGCTGCCCGCCGCCCCGCCGGAAGAGCCCGCACGGCGGGTAGCCGAGGCTTCGCGCGCCGGGCGATGAGCACGACGCCCCCGCGCTTCATTCAAGCGGTCTTTAGCTCCTGGTCAGCTGGCGATACTTGATGCGGTGCGGCTGTTCGGCCGCCGCCC
>DASVWH010000238.1:0-19674 GCA_036389715.1 Pyrinomonadaceae bacterium
GAGGGGCACGGCCGACAGCCGAGTCCCCTCAAGCCGGATTTCTCATTGTAAGTCTACCAGCTTTGCGCCGAGCGGCGCGGTTATCCGGCCGACCGGATAGAGATTGAGCTGCTTGTCCCAGTAGGGCGACCGCTCGTAGAAGAATTGCAGGCGCTCGCGCGGGCTGGCGGCAAATTTCGGGTCGGCGGCGACCCGCTGCTCGAATTCGCGGCGCAGCTTCTCATCTTTGGCCATCATCTCACGCGCCAGCTTCTCCAGCACGTAATCCTCTCCGTACTCTTTCTGCTCAAAGATGGCGTTGAAGAATCCCCAGCCGACGAGCGAATCGGGCGCTTGCGGTTCGAGCAGTTGCAGGGCCAGGTGTGCCGCAGGTTGAGCCATCGGCACGATCACGGAACCCGCCGGAAACGTCCTGCGCTCACGAACGGGCGTCACGGTATAGGTCGGCTGGAAGCGTCCCTCGAAGGGACCGGCCGCCCACTTCACATCCGTGAAGCGATAGCTTTCCACTTCCGTCGTCAGCGGCGCGTCGAGCTTTTGCAGGCGCAGCCCGTGCGCGGCCAGCACGTCTATCACGCTCGTCCATTGCGGCGGCACGACGTAATAGAGCGGCGGGGCGACCGCGACCGTAACCCTGAAATCGTCATACTGCGGGACGGTGATGTCCAGCGGCCTGGTCCCGAAGACTACGCGCACAGCGCCGGAGACCTCGCTCAGCTCCGTATGATATTCGAGGGCTTTGAGCCGGTAGGGCGTGGACTTATCCGTTCGCTCGAATTGCAGCGGATAGCGGCGCTTGGGGTCGAAGCTGCGCCCTTCGGCGACGGTCTGCTCGTCCGCCGTGCGGACCGCGCGGAGCAGGCTTTCCGGGTCGCGGTTGACCTCTTCGAGCATGAATCGCAGCAGGTCATAGTTGCCGCGCACGCGCGAGCGATAGTCCTTGAGCATGTGCATCTCTATCAGCAGCCCCGGCCGATTGCGGACGGGCGTATAGCCGGTCGAGAAGCGCGGCGTACCCACAAAGCTGTCGAAGCCTTTCGTCAGGTCGCGGTTATCACGAAACTCCGGGTAGAGGGAGATGAGGTTGCCCGCAGCCTCCGTCGCGGGGACGATTCTGCCCTCGAAGGCTTTGCGCGCCCAGGCGACGACCGACGGCGGCGCATTTTCGTGATGCTCGTAAGTATAAGTAATCACTATGCGATAGTCCGCGCCGTCCGTGACGTGGCAATCAACGAAGAGGTCAGGGTTCCAGTTACTCCAGAGCTTGAGCCAGGCGCGCGTCTCCGGCGCGTCCGCCTTCATGTAGTCGCGGTTGAGGTTGAGATTGGTCGAGGTGACGCGCCAGCCCATCTCCGCCGGGCCGTTCTGGTTGATTCGATTGAACGGGCCGAAGCGCTCGTGCCCGTCCGTGTTGTAGATCGGGATGAAGAGCAGGACGACGTGGTCCAGCAGCTTGAGACGGGTCTTCGTGATCGCCATATCGCGCAGCAGCGCCAGCCCCGCGTCCTTTCCGTCCGGCTCGCCCGGATGAATGCAGGCCTGTATCAGCACGACGGCCTTGCCCGCCCGCCTGGCGGCTTCGGGCGTGAAGGTCTCGCCGGTCGCGGCAATCACCAGCGGCAGGGAACGCCCTTCTCCGCTCCGGCCGAAACTTTCCAGGCGGATCAGTGGCGAGGCGGCGGCGAGCCTGCGGCAATACTCGATGGTCTCGTCATAGCGCGGCGTCTCGCGATAGTCCGTCTTCTCCGTCCGCGTTTGCCATTCGGGCGGAACGGGCGGCGGTGTGCTCTGGGCCATAATCGTGTTACCAAAAGTCGAGGCGGTGATAAAGACGATGATAAGAGCTAGACTTCCCTGCCGGGAAGCGGCTAATCGAAGCATCCGATTTTCTCCAGTTGCTCAAAGCCATCTACGAGGTGGAAATCATCCGGGGCGTCAACGCTCGCAGCCCCGGCCCTCAATATACGCGGACTCGCCACCGAAGCAAACATTCCGGCCGTGGCCGTCATCCGTTTTCCGAGCCGCGACGCCATCCGTTTTCCGGGGCCGCTGCTCTCCCGCCTTGCTATCGGTGGCAGGGACTGGACGGGCTGGCCCTCGCGCCGGGCTTTGCGTCGGCCGCTCCGGTCAGGCACAATCAATTCACGGATGGCCTTGGCCATTCACAACCTTTAAACAGTTCCAGGGAAGATTGATGCGCTTAAAGACTACTGTTCGCCCGGCCCTGGCCCACGCGCTCGGGGCCGTTCTCTTTCTAGCTCTTTTAGTACCAATATCTTACGGACAACAGCGCAAGCCCAGGGTCCGCCAGCTTCCGCCCCCTCCGCCCGTCGCGCAGGTCAGGCCGCCGCGCAGGCAGCCAGCCGGGACCGCGCACCGCAGACCGCCGCGCACTTACGACGTGCTCGGCTACACGATACGCACGCGCTTCGACGTTCCGCAAAAGACCGTCATCGGCGACGAGACGGTCACGCTCAAGCCGCTGGCGGCCGGACTCAAATCATTCGAGCTGGACGCATCGGGCATGAAGATCGAGAGCGTCTCGCTCTCCGAAACGAGCGCGCCGCTGCAATGGACGCAGCCGCCCGACAAGCTCTCGATTACGCTCGACCGCGCCTATGACCCGGCCGAAACCATCAGTGTGCGGATACAATATCGCGCCCGGCCGGAGCGCGGCATCTACTTCATCCCGCAGACCATCAACGGCAAGTGGTCCAAGCCCGCGCAGATTTGGACGCAGGGCGAGCCCGAAGAGAATCACTACTGGTTTCCCTGCTACGATTTCCCGGACGATAAGGCGACGAGCGAGCAGTATATAACGACCGCCGCAAACGAAATAGCCATTTCCAACGGCTCGCTGGTCGAGACCATCAGCAACCCGGACGGCACGCGCACCTTTCACTGGAAGATGGAGCAGCCGCACGGCAGTTACCTGATCTCGCTGGTCGTCGGCGACTACGTCAGGCTGGCCGACGCCTACAACAATATTCCGGTCGAATACTACACCTATCGCGGAACGGAGACGGAGGCGCAGCAGGCGTTTGGCCGGACGCCGGAGATGATGCGCTGGTTCAGCCAGGTGCTCAATTACGATTATCCCTACCAGCGTTACGCGCAGGTGATCGTCGCCAATTTCATCTTCGGCGGGATGGAGAACATCACGGCCACCACCCAGGCCGACACCGAAATTCTCAACCATGCGTCGAAGGAAGAGCAGGGCTCGGTTGATAATCTGGTCTCGCACGAGCTGGCCCATTCCTGGTTCGGCAACCTCGTCACCTGCAAGGATTGGTCGCAGGCATGGCTCAACGAAGGCTTTGCCACTTTTATGGAGGCCAGCTACAAGGAGCACGAGCGCGGGCGCGACGCCTATCTTCAAGAGATGCGCATGAACGCCATGACCTATTTCATGGAGGACGCGCTTAAGTACCGTCGCCCCATCGTTTACGACCGCTACCGCGCGCCGATTGATCTCTTCGACGCCACTCTCTACAAGAAGGGCGCGCTGATCGTGCACATGCTCCGCGAGACGGTCGGCGACGACCTGTTCTGGAAATCGCTCAATCGTTACCTGACGGAGAATCGCCTTAAGAGCGTCGAGACGGCCGACTTGCAGCGCGCTTTCGCAGAGACGACCGGCCAGAACCTGGACTGGTTCTTCGATCAATGGGTCTACAAGGCGGGCTTCCCGGAGTTGCGCGTCCGCTCCTCTTATCAAGCCCCGTCGCGCGTGCTGACGCTCGAAGTCGAGCAGACGCAGACGCCCGACGCCTTTACCCCCGCAGTCTTTCGCTTACCCGTCGAAATCGAGATCGCGACGGCCGGGCGGGAGCGCACCGAGCGCATAGAGATCAGGCAGCGCAGGCAGTTCTTCACCTTCCAACTGGACGGCCAGCCCCTGATGATTCGCTTTGATAAGGGCGAACGGATTCTCAAGAAGCTGGATTTCCCGCAGCCGGTCGCCATGTTGAGCTACCAGCTCGGGCACAGCTCGGACGCCGTGGGACGAATCGAGGCCGCCGAAGCCCTCGCGCCTCTACTAGGCGCGGCGAGAACAGCGCGGACGAAGTCCCGGACGCCCGAATCCGTTTGGAGCCGAGAGATAAATGGAACGGACGACGCGGCGGCGCTCAACGCATTGCGTGCGGCGGCCCTGACAGATTCATTTCCCGGCGTGCGCCGCGCGGCCGCGAAGGCACTCGACGACGCGGGTTATGTGCAGGGGGCGAATGAACCCGGCGATGATGCGCGATTGCTGGCTACCGCGACAGGGTGGCTGCGAAAAGTATCCGGCGGAAAGCATAAAAGACAGGGCCAGTGGGCCAGCGCTCCCTCAGCCTTTGACGGTATCTTTCCATGAAGGCCGCGTGCAGGGCTTGCGGCAGGCGCTCGAAGTAAGGGACCAGCGTCGAGCCTGAAGTCCAATCGGCCAGGGCATCCGCGTCGTCGAGCAGGCTCGGGTAAACCTTCTCGAAAACGGTCGTCCGCTCTGCGCCGTGAGCGTGCAGCAGCTCGGCGTATTCGTTGATTTGCAGGACGGGCGATTGACGGTTAAAGCCGCCGAGCGCCGTCCTGAAGGGCTCTTCCGCTGCCAACTCCTGAATCAGGGTATGAGTGAAGTGGCCGTGATTGGACGGTAGCTGGACGGCCAGTTGACCGCCCGGCCGGACCAGTGAGAGCAGCTTCGGGATGAGACGCCGGTGTTCGTCCACCCAGTGAATCGCGGCGTGAGAAAAGACCAAATCCCATTGGCCCGTCGCCGCTTCAATCGAGACCTGCTCGAAGCGTAAACCGTCGCGCGCCTGCGTCCCGGCGCGGGCCAGCATCTCGGCTGAAGCATCAATTCCCAGCACACGGCTTCCGGGCAACTGCTCCGAGAGCCTGCGGGTCAGCTCTCCCGTCCCGCAGCCCAGGTCCAGAACGCGCATCCCTTCGCGGACATCGAGCAGCTCGAAGAGGTCCTCGAAGGGTGCGAACCTCTCGGACTCAAACCTGTGATAGACATGCGGACTCCAGGGCATAGACGCTTCTTTGACCGTACAGGAAGAAGAAGAGAAGGGTCCTAGCGCAATTCGCTGCTGCATGAGCGGCAGTGTGAGCGCCGCCGGGCGTTGAGCGTCCCGCAACCGGCGCAGCGGTTATACATCGTGCGCGCAAACCAGTTGGTGATGAGTGCGCTCGCGATGAGAATCCCTCCCATGACGGCGATGCCGAGCAGAGTATCTTTCAACCCTTATGCGTCTCCTTCTTCACACCGGGCGCGTGCTTGACCATCCTTCTGACGGTGTCTTTCAACCCCTGTGCTTCTCCTTCAAGCTCCGCTGGTAGCTCTGCCCGCGCTCGTAGCCGCGACGGAAGGCCGGCGTTTCGTAAGCCTCGCTATGGCGGGCCTTGAGGCGTTCGGTCGCGTCCTCATAAGATTTATCTCTCAGGTGCGGGTGCTGTGCCGCTTCAAAGCCGCGCCGGTAGGCCGCCTCGTCGGCCTTAAAATCTCCGCCCTGTCCCGCGTACTCTTCCTCTTCGGCAGAGCGCAGCCCGAGCCACCAGTTCTCGCGCGCAGCGTCAATGCTCTCGACGCCGGACTGGGCCAGGATGCCGCGCGCCGTCTCGGCCTGCGCGTCATCGTCGAGCACGGCGATGACGACCGTTCGTCCCTGCCGGAGAGCATCTTCGTAGACATACAGCTCATCGTGCGGCATCCCGGTCACGCCTTCATCTTCGAGAGTGCTGCCCGCGGCCGCACCGGCAGCCGCGCCGCCCGCGCCGAGCAGCGCCGCGCCGAGCACTCCGGCCGCGAAGACAGGCCCGACTCCGGGAACGAGCAGGCTGGCCACGGCCGCCCCGATGTGCATGCCGCCCGTCGCGCCGAGCGCCGCGCCGAGCCAGCCGCCGAGCGCGCCGCCCATCCCCGGCTGCTCTGTCTCCGTCGTCGGCACGACGGCGTCGAGCTCCTCGCCGGTCGTGCCGGGAGTCAGCAGGTTGAGATGCTCATCGGCGATCCCTGAGCGACGAAGGTTCTCTATTGCCCGCTCGGCGTCCTGGCGCGAGCGAAAGATTCCGGCGACCGTGTTCATGCGAGTTCTCCTTCTCAGAATTTACTCAGTTTTATCCTTTTCGAGCCCCTCATTCAAGCCGCGAGCCGCGTTGCGTGCAGGAACACCGGATTATTGAGCAAAGCGCCTGAGCCGTGTTAAAGTAGCGATGGTTCTCAGCACATCCGACGGGAGCGCGGCATGATTTCCATTATCGAAAAACATTTCCCGATGTCAGTGGGCGACGGCAAGGCCACGCGTAAGAAGAAGCCGAAGCTGCTGGCCATCACGACCGACTGCTGCACGGGCTGCGCGGGCTCTCCCGCCTGTATCGAGTATTGCCCGATAGAGGCCTGCATGTTCTGGGTCCCGGATGAAGACCACCCGCCGTTCGGGCGCATCGAAGTGGACCCGAATCTCTGCATCGGCTGCCAGAAGTGCATCAGCAAGGGGCCGGACGGCGCGTTCCTCGACGGCTGCCCCTGGGACGCTATCGAGATGGTCCCGACCGATGATTGGGAGGCCGTGCACGGCGTAGAGCTTTCCGATGCTCCCATCGCTACTGTTGCTTAATCGCTGACCCGTTCTTATTTTCCGAGCGGCCGCGGATGGCCTTCGCCGTCTGGGCCGCTTGTTGTTTGACGCGGTCCGGCATCCCTTCCGGGCCTTGAGCGTAACGCTCGACATCGGCCAAATCCTCCGCCTCGCCCGCGAAATAGAGGGCGCGCAACGATTCATAAACGAAGTCCGCGTCGGGCAGGATTTCCAGGACGGGGTCGCCCGGCGCGACCTTCGCTCCCTGACTGACCTTAATCTTGCCGAGTTTTCCGGGCAGCGGCGCGCGCAGCTCTTCCAAACGGTTCCCCGCCCCTTCGAGCCGCACGATCAAAGAGCCTTCCCTGACCGTCTCTCCGACGCCGAGAATGCTGTTAATCGTGCCTTCGACCGGCGAGACTAGCTCGTAAGGGCGCAGCATCGCGCGCAGTTCGGGCCTCCCGCGCGAATCGTTGAAGCGCACGAGCTGGACCGCCGCGTTACGCCGGATAGAGGGCTGCGAATCTTCCAGCAGCCGCGCCAGCGCCGCATGAAACTCCTCCGACTTATTGTCCTGGCCCATCACCCAGGCCGCCATTCTGCGTATCTCCGTGTTCGGATTCCCGGCGAGCGCGACGACCTGCGGATACCATCGCTTGACGCTCTCATCGCCCTTCTCGATTCGCCCCTCTATCTGTGCGAGCGCGTTCTGGACGTGGCGCAGGTTCTTGTCGTCGGAGAGGTACTGGTCCAGCTTTTCGTCGGAGAGCGTGCCGCCGAACCACGTCCCGTACCAGGTAAAGAACGGGACGATGACGAAGAGCAGGGCCAGGATGATGAAGGGCCAGGGCGTGCGTCGCCCGGGCGCGGTGGCCGGTCCACCCGGTAGAGCCGTGTTAGATGAGGACGAGCCGTTTGAATTTGTGCCGGTCATCGAATCAGCAGCGCAGACGTGATTTTCAATCCGCGCCTAGCGCGAAGGATAAATCCTGTACAGGAAGAGATAGACCGCCACGCCCGTGACGGAGACGTAGAGCCAGACGGGAAGAGTCCAGCGCGCAATCCGCCTGTGCCTGTCGAACTGTTCGCGCAGCCCGCGAAACAGCGTGATGAGCACGAAGGGCACAACCGCTATCGCCAGCACAGTGTGCGTCGCCAGGATGACGAAATAGACCGGCCGAATCCAGCCCTCACCTTTGAATTTGGTCGGCCCCTGCCCCAGATAGTAAGCCAGCAGCGAATGATAGAGCACGTAAGAGATTAAAAAGAGCGAAGAGGTGACGAAGGCTGCGAGCATGCAGGCCCTGTGCGCACGAATCCGGCGGCGACGAATCAGGATAAAGCCTGCGACGAGCAGGAGACCGCTGATGGAATTCAGGATTGCGTTGACGTGCGGCAGGGTAAAGATAAAATCTGTCATGCTTGAGAAGTAGCGGGGATTTGCCGGAATCTTATTCGTCCCGGTCCCCGGCAACACCCGCCCGCGCGGCCCTCCGGCCCTCCGCCGTCAATGCGTAAAAATCGTTGCCGCGCTCTTCGAGCAAGCCCTCTTCGACCAGTTGCTCGACCATGTAGAGAACCTCCGTGCGCGCCTCCGTATCGTTGCCGCCCGCCTCGAAAATCTCGTGCAGGTCGAGCGTCTCCTTCTTCAGCTGCTCGAACATGCCGAGGACCAGGCGGCGCATCCGGCCCGTCTCATCGTGCCGGAGCGCCTCTTCCAGACCGTCGCTACTTCCCATGCTTCGCCTTCTCCGGCAACGGCTTCTCAGACATCTGCTCGAAGCCGCAGCGCTCGCATTGCCAGAGCGGAAAGACATCCGACGGGTTGGTCCGGCTCTCGTAGATGGCGCGGTCCGACGGAATTATCTTCCCCCCGCAGACGGGGCACGCACGCCCGCGAACGCTCCTTTTGTTGACCTCCAGGACCAGCTCTTCATCTTGTGCCATGACGACTTATCTCCCGCTCAACGATTTTCCAGCGCCGAACGCGGGCTTGCAGTGTGCCCTGGCTGGCGATACCTGTAGGCCACGATGAAGATGGCGCAAAAGATCAGGACGGGCGGAATCAGCAGGACGATAATGGCCAGGTTCAGACCGCTGGCGAAGGTCGTGGCGTTGGAAGCGCCCGCCAGGCTCGCCTTGCACATCGCGCACTGCGCCTCGGCAGGCAGCACGGCTCCGAGCAGCATCAGCAGCAACCCCGTCGTCGCCATTAAAATCTTCATCGCGCGCTTAAGCATCATCAATGCTCCGCCGCCGCCGCGGGTTCCGCCACCTGCGTGCTGCTCTCGAACCTGTAGCGCAGCTGCGATGACCGCCTGCTGTCCGGGAAAAAGACGAAGAGCAGGCAGACGCAGATCACGAGCATCGGAATCAAGGTCAGGACCAGCGTCCTGCGCTCGAACCTGAGGTGCATGAAGTAGGCCATGATGAGAAACGCCTTGAGCAGCGAGAGCCCGACCAGAATCGTCAACATGAGGACTAGATTGACCTGGAAATAGGCCAGGATGACCTCGACCACCGTCAGCACGAGGAGTGCGCCCAGGATTGTCAGGAAGAGCTGCGTGCTGCCCTCGAAATGGACAGGCGTATTGTCAACCAGCGCTTCGGCGGCCGGGTCGGCGGCGAACGGATTCTTGAGCAGCCCGTTGGCGTGAAGCCACGTCAGCGGGTAGATGATGAAGATTCCGGCCATCAACATGCTGACGGTCGTGAAGAAGAGGCTGTCGGTCGAAAGAAAGCTCCCGGCCCAGTAAAAGTTCATCACCGCGAGCAGGAAGAAGCCGCCGGACATCAGCAGGCAGACGCCGACGAGCAGCACGTCCTCTTTCCTTAGCAGGCCCGCCAGCGCGGAGATGCGGCCCCTCTTTGTGCCGCCCTCTGCGGGCGCGTCAACGCCGCCCTGCTGCCTTGCAGCCAGGATGGATGAGTGGCGAATCAGGTCTTTGACATCTTGCGGTTTTTCGGCATCTGCTGGATTCATTTGATTCCTCGTCTCATTCATCAGCTCAGTGCCCCATGTCAACCGACATCAGATAAATCAGCGGGAAGACGAACATCCATACGAGATCAACGAAGTGCCAGTAGAGGCCGCTAATCTCCACTTGCTCATGCGTGGTGCGGCGCGCCTTGAGCGCGACATAGCCCAGGTAGAGCACGCCCGTCAGGACGTGAAACATGTGCAGGCCGGTGAGTCCGAAGAAGGTCGCGCCAAAAAGCGGCGAAGCATTGGGCCACCGCTCGGCCCACTCGGCCGGGAGAGAGCCGGGCGTCAGGCCCTCCTGAATCAGGTGGTTCCACTCGTAAAGGTGAAGGGCGAGAAAGGTCAGGCCGCCGAGCATCGTCAGCAGAATCCAGCGCCGAATCCCCTTTCTGTCGCGCCTGGCCGAGGCCGAGACGGCCATCACCATCGTGAAGCTCGATGCCAGCAGGCAGAGCGTCATCGTGGACGAAAAAAGGATGCTCGGAGAAAACTTGAAGGGGGTCGGCCACTGGTCTGCCGAGGCGCGGACGTAACTGTAGCCTATCAGGAGCGCGGAGAACGTCAGCGCGTCTGAGACGATGAAGAGCCACATGCCCAGCTTCTTATGGCCGACATCATAGGGCAGCGCCGCCCCGTCCCACTCCGAAGCCAGCAATCGATCAGCGTGTGCTTCCGTGCTCAACTCTCACCTCCAAAGGAAAAGGAGTACGAACAAGTAGACCCACAATCCGTCCATGAAATGCCAGTAGACGGCCACGGCATCGGCCCCGGCCATCCGCCTCGCGCTCGTTTGCGCGTCCCCGCCCTTGCGCCGCGAGCGCAGCAGGAGGAAATCCAGCGCCAGAATCCCGCCGAGCAGGTGCAGGCCGTGCACGCCCGTGAAAAGATAGAAGAAGGAGCTGTGCGGGTTGCTCGCCAGGTAAACGCCCTGCGCGACGAGCTGTCGCCAGGCCAGCAACTGCGTGCCGAGAAACCCGAGGCCGAGCAGCACCGTCAGCAGCAGCCAGCGTTTGTAGGCCGCCGCGCGTCCGGCCTTGAGTCCCCTGCGCGCCATCTCAAAGGTCAGGCTGCTGGCGATTATCAGGCCCGTACTGACCCAGAGCAGGCGCGGCATGACGAGCGGCTGCCAGTCGTCAGACGAGACTGCGCGGACGATGTAGGCGCTCGTCAACGCCGTGAAGAGCATCGCCACGGAGGCGAGCCCGACCCACATGCCCAGACGATAAGTGCCCGGCTCCAGGCCCTCGGGCTCTCTCTTCTGACCGTCGCCGCCGTGCCCGTTGCCGCGCGGGCTGCCGCCGTTGGGCCCGCCCTTCTTGGGGCCGCCGCCTATCCCTGTCTTCTTCTGCGCGACGCGCTCAGTGCTTGTGACCGTCGTGGCCATTACCGCTACTCCCCCCGTGTTCCGCGATGCCGGGTCCGCCCTCTGCGTCCGGCTCCGTCTGCATCATGAAATCTTTGGGCGCGCCCGGCACTGCGTACTCGTATGAGCCCCTGTAGACGACGGGCGGGACGCCGAAGAAATTGTCGTGCGGCGGCGGAGAGGTCGTCGCCCATTCGAGCGTCGTCGCCTCCCAGGGATTATCGCCCGCCTTCTTGCCTTTGAAGAGACTCCAGATGAAGTTGAGCAAGAAAAGCAGTTGGGTGACGGCCGTGACGAAGACGGCCACCGTGACGAAGAGCACCAGCGGGTGCAGGGTCTTCAGAAACTCGTAAATCTGCTGCCCGCCTTCCTCAAACTGCGCGTAGCGGCGCGGCATCCCGACGATGCCCATGATGTGCATCGGGATGAAGATCGAATAGACGCCGACGAAAGTTATCCAGAAATGGATTTTGCCCCACGTCTCGTTCATCATCCGCCCGAACATCTTCGGGAACCAGAAATAGACCCCGGCGAACATCCCGAAGATGGCCGCCACGCCCATCACCAGGTGAAAATGTCCGAGCACGAAATAGGTGTCGTGCATCGGCAGGTCGAGCGAAGTCTGGCCGAGCACCAGCCCCGTAATGCCGCCCGCCACGAAGAGCGAGACGAACCCTAAGGCAAAGAGCATCGGCGTCGTAAAGCGAATGCGCCCGCCCCACAGTGTTCCCAGCCAGTTGAAGGTCTTGACCGCCGAAGGAACGCCGATGGAGAGCGTCAGGACGGAAAACGCCATCGCCGAGTAGGGGCTCATCCCGCTGATGAACATGTGGTGGCCCCAGACGAAGAAGCCCAGCAGCCCGATGCCGAACATCGCAAAGACCATCGCCCTGTAGCCGAAGACGGGCTTGCGCGCGAAGGTCGAGAGAATGTGCGAAGTCGCGCCCATGCCCGGCAGGATGGCGATGTAGACCTCCGGGTGGCCGAAGAACCAGAAGAGGTGCTGCCAGAGAATCGGCGAGCCTCCCTTGTGCGAGACCTGCAACTGGTCGCTGACGACCAGGCCGCCCGGCAGAAAGAAGCTCGTCCCGGCGTTGCGGTCAAGATAGAGGAGCACGCCCGCCGCGAGCAGCACGGGGAAGGCCAGCAAGGCCAGCACGGCCGTCGTAAACCATGCCCAGCAGGTCAGCGGCATGCGCATCAAAGACATTCCCTTGGCGCGCAGGTTCAGGAGCGTCGTGATGAAATTGAGCGCGCCCAGCAGCGACCCGACGCAGAAGATGGCGATGCTGATGATCCAGAGATTCATCCCGCCGCCCTGCCCGGGGCCCGCGATCTTACCCAGCGCACTCAAGGGCGGATAGGCCGTCCAGCCGCCTATCGGCGCGCCCCCTTCGACGAAGAAGGCCATCACGAGGACGACGAAGCCGACCAGCGTGACCCAGAAAGAGAGCATGTTGAGCACCGGGAAGGCCATGTCGTCGGCCCCGATCTGAATCGGCAGAAAGTAGTTGCCAAAGCCGCCCTGCGGTGCTGTCGTCAGGACGAAGAAGACCATCATCGTGCCGTGCATGGTGACGAGCGAGAGATAGAATTCCGGCTTCATCACGCCGCCGGGCGCGCCCGCCGGAAAGAGCGTTCCCAGGATGGGCCACTCCGTCCCGGGCCACGTCAGGTTCATCCGCATCAGCACCGAGAGCATCATCCCGACGAAGACCGCAACTATCGCCAGCAGCAGATACTGAATGCCGATCACTTTGTGATCTATGCTGAAGATATATTTGCGGATAAAGCTGGTCGGGGCCGGGTGGCGATGCACCTCTGCGTGCGCCCCGTGCTCCCCGTGTACAGGTTCCACCTCTGCCATCTTTCATCTCCTCTACTGGAAGGATGAACTCATCCGCCTAGCCTGTTTCGCGGCCTTCTAGCGTGTTTCGCGGCCTTGCTCGTCGTATGTCTTCCCCACCTCGTACTGGTTGAGCAGCTCTCCGATGCGGGCCTGGAACTGCGCCTGCGGGAGCGCCGTCAATTCGCGGTGCTGGGCCTCGGGCAAGACCAGCATGAAGCTCTTCATGCGGTAGTGAAACTGCCCGCACAACTCCGCGCAGGCCAGCTCGTACTTGCCCACCTTCGTCGCCGTGAAATGGGTATTGATGCGCATCCCGGGCACTAAGTCCTGCTTGAACCTGAGCGGCGGAACCCAGAAGCTGTGCGTCACGTCCTTGGCCCGCAGAATCAGTTCGACCGGACGGTTGACCGGGATGGCCAGCGCCGCGACGGTCGAATCATCCTTCGCGTTCGGGTCGGCCACGTCGAGCCCGACGTAGTTCTGTTCGTCGTCCCTGATGAGGGTCGGGTCGGTGCGCCCGAATTTGTTGTCGGCCCCCGGATAATGAAAGTTCCACTGAAACTGCTGTGCGACGACCTCGACCTGGTAGGAACCGGCGGGCGCTTCCTGGAAGTGCAGTTGCGCCCAGACGCGCTGGCCCATCACGCCGAGGCCGATGAAGATCAGCGCCGTGATGACCGTCCAGAGCATCTCCAGCTTATTACTGCCGTGTGTATAGAGCGCACGGTCCGCGGACGGGGTGGCGCGGTATCGCCAGACGACGTACCCGAGCCCGATTTGCGCCAGCGTAAAGGCCACGCCGACCACCACCATCGTGATTAAGAACTGCTGGTCAACCCGCGGCCCGTGCTCGGAGATGGTCGGCGGCAACCACCAACCACTAAAGAACAGCCCCACCGTGGCAAACGTCAAAAGCCAGATCAGGATAGCCAGAGCGCGTCCCATCGGACCTCCTCGAAGTAATGAGTAATGAGTAATGAGTGATGAGTGATGAGTTGAAGACTTGTTACTCATCACTCATCACTCATTACTCATCACTGATTCAATACCATCAGGACAAAGAGCAGCGGCAAATAGATCACTGAAGCGAGCAAGAGACGGCGCGCGTGCTGCCTGGATTTCGAGAGCGCCGCGGAAATACTGCTGTAGAGGAAAAGCAGGCCGAGCACGATTGCGCCGTAGAAATAGACCCGGCCGGAAAGTCCGACCAGCGTCGGCAGCATGCTGACGGGCAACAGCATCAGGGTGAAAACGACGATCTGCTGGCTCGTGATGCGTCCCTCCGGCTCGACGACCGGCAGCATCACGATGCCCGCGCGCCCGTAGTCTTCCCTGTACATCCAGGCGATGGCCAGAAAGTGCGGGAACTGCCAGAGAAACAGGATCGCAAAGAGCACCCAGCCGCCCGTGCTGACCTCGTTGGCGGCCGCCGTCCATCCCATCAGGGGCGGCATCGCGCCCGGGAATGCGCCGACCACGGTCGAGAGCGTCGTCCGCGTCTTGAGCGGCGTGTACATCAACAGGTAGCCCGTGATGACCCCGACGCCCAGCATCGCCGTCAGCGGATTGACCAGCAGCGCCAGGTAGACCTCTGCGATGACGGTCAGGCCCGCGCCGAAAATGAAGGCTTCGAGGGGAACGAGCTTGCCCGAAGGCAGTGGCCGCGTGGACGTGCGCCGCATCAGGCCGTCCAGCTCGCGCTCCATGTACTGGTTCAAAGTCGCTATTCCCGAAGAGAGCAGCGCGATGCCGATCATCGCATGCGCGAACCTGACATAGTCCACGCCGCTGTTCGCGCCCAGACAAAATCCGGCCGCCGCCGTCAGGACGATCAGAAAAGTAATGCGGGGCTTGGTCAGCTCCAGGTAAGCCGCCAGCTTCTCTCTGAGCGTCAGCGGCACGCCCTGCGATTCGCCGACGCCGCCGCCCCCGCCAAGCTCTATTGCAACACTCTTCATGTATGAATCTCGAACTTCCAATTGCAACCCTTGATTTGAAGATACCCGCTCGCCCCGGAGTTCAAATGAGCCCTTCCCGCCCGGTTCAGAGATCGGCCATCGCCTTGTGTCCCGTCGCGGGAGCATCCGCGCCGCCACGCCTGAGCGTGCGAGCAGGCCAACGCATCTCTGCCAGGAGACGAAACGCGCGCAGCGTGAGCACGATTGTCAGCGCAAAGACGAGGGCGCCGCAGGCGACGTGCGCGACCGTGATGCCGACCATCGGATTGCGCGGCTGCGGGGCGCTCGGCGAAGCCCTGCGGGCCAGAAACGCAGCCACCCCGAGGAGCAGCTGCAAGCCCAGCACGCCGCCTGCCAGGAGCGCGGGCTTGGTCAGATAAGTCTCGCCCCTGTAACGTTTAAAGACCGTCCAGAGCGTGCCGCCGAGAACCAGTGTGACCAGCAGCGCGCCGCCCATGTGGGTCAGCAAAAGGCCGGTTGGCAGATACTGGTCCCAGGTCGCCGAATGGCGCAGCGTCGCGCCGATGACCAGTTGCACGAGGATGGCAAGGGCCGTCCCCAGGCAGAGCAACGGCAGCGGCGAGCCCTCCTTTTCTTTCAGGCCGGGGCGCGGCTCCCGCCACCCGGGCGCGGTAAAGACGGAGAGGCTGACCATCATGCAGAGCACGAGCTGCGCGAGCGTCGCGTGCGCGGCCGAGACCGCCAGCGGGAGCATCAGCTTGACGGTCAGGCCGCCCAGCAGACCCTGTATGATGACGGCGCAGAGGGCGACCAATCCGAGGCGGCGAACCCAGGCGCGCTCCTCACGCTTCCAGAGCCAGATGTTGAGTCCGATGATGAGCAGCCCGACGCTCGTGGCAACCATCCGGTGGCCGTGCTCCCAGAAGAGATTGCCTTCCATCTCGGGAAAGACCTGCCCGTTCGAGAGCGGCCAATCGTTGGTCGCCAGCCCGGCGTCGTGGCTCGTGACGAGCGCGCCCGCCACGATCAGGAACAGAGTGGCACACGTCACGAAGACCGTGTAGCGATGAAGACCTTTATTCATATTTGATTTACGTTTTGCGATTGCCAAGCGTGTCTCCAATTTATAGCTTTCAAACGCAAATCGCAAATCCCCCGAAGCGCGAGCGGCCCGCTCAATGCCTCATCAGCATCGGGATATCGAGCGCGGGCATCATCTCCAGCGATGTGCCGTTGGAGATGACGGCCGCCAGCTCTTCGGCGCTGAACGTAAAATCGGCGGCCGCGCTGCCCTTGGCCGTGACGGTGACCTGCATGGTCTTCTCCGTGCCTTTACCGCCGCCGCCCTTCTCCTGCCAGGCGGCAATCGTGTAGGTTCCCGGCGGCACGCCCTTAATCTCGAAGGTTCCATCCTCTTTGCTGACCGCGTAGAAGGGGTTCTTCATGACGGCGATGTAAGCCTTCATCCAGGGATGCTGGTTGCATTTGACCGGGACCAGAATCTCGGAGCGCTTGAAGGTGCGGATGATCGGCGGCGCGCCGCCCGGCTGCGACTCGTTCCACTCTTCATTGCCGCTCCCGGCCTTGGGCAGGGCGTGGATGTTGTGGCCGGTCGGGTCGCTGTTGAGAATTTTCAGCTTCTGGTTGGCCTGCATCCCGACCACATGCGGCACGTAGTGGCAGCCGTTCTGGTCCAGCACGGCCTCCGTCTCGGGCGTCGGAAAACTCAGAGTGCCGATCTTCTTATTGCCTTCGGTCAGCGTCCCGTCCTTGATATAGACGAAGACGTACTCCAGCTTCCCGTCCTTGGCGACGAGCGTCTCGGTGACGGCGTTCGGGTTCTTCGATTTGCAGTTGGCATCCTGCGACATGTCAATCGGCTGCGGCGACGGCGCGCTTCCAGTCAGGTTGACCTTGCCGGTAATCGTCCCCTCGTTGCCGCTCGGCTTGTAGGCGATACCGGCCGGAGCGCCCGCCCCGCCCTCTTCGGCCACATCGTCGTCATCATCATCCGAGCCTTTCTTACAGGCCATTCCGAACGCCAGCAGTGAAAGCATCAGTGCCAGGGCCAGACCAAAGCGGATTCGCTTGAATAACATTCCGTACTCCTTCAGTTGAATAATCAAAGCACCGGTAAAATTACGGTTGAGCCATGCTTAAGCCTTTGAGCTACATAGTCTTAGCCCGTGCCGCTAATGCGCCGGGACGACCTTCGGAGACGGGCCGGGAGGGCGCGCTCCGGCCGCTCTTTGAGCTTTCTGGGTGCCTCCCGCGCGCCTGCTCGCGTGGCCTTTAAGCGGCTGTTGCTGACGCCGCCGCCGAGACCTGCGCGCGTGCGCGGTCGAGGGCGTAGCTCCGGCGGGCTGCTGCTGCGCGGCGGGCTGCGCTTTCTCAGTCGGCGCGGGCGTCGTGCCGCCGGTCGAGGCAGGCGAAGATGACATCAAACGGCGCTGCTCGTCGGGCGTCATCAGGAACATATAGCGCACCAGCAGATCGGCGTGATCGCGGTGATAGTTATTGAAGGTCTCCGGCGTCGGGCCGTTGAAGACCATCCGGTCGCCCTCTTTCTTGAAGAGCCCGGAGGGCATCGCCGTGCCGGGGCTGATCTGCTGCGGGTCGAGCAGCCAGCGGTAGGTCCATTTCGGCTTGAGGCGCTCGCTGGCCAGCAGGAAGTTCGGGGCCGAGGCCGTCTTATCGTGTTCGGCTTCGCCCGTGATGTGACACTTCAGGCACGGAGCGCCCTGCGAAGTGAAGAGAGAGCGCGCCAGCGACCGCTCTTCGTCCGTCAGCGGGTCCAACTGCTCCTTGATGTAGGGCTCCTGCTGCGAGGAGACGGCCATGAAGAAGCGAACCAGCGTCCGCAGCTCGTTGGGCGAGAAATTGAAGGTCGGCATGCGCGCCCTGAGATAAGTTCGCACGCCGTTGCGGTCCGACCCGGGCTGCGGGAGCAACTGCCCTTCGTGCGGCCCGGCGTTCGCCTGTCCCGCGGCGTTCTGATTGCCTACCTGCGCATTGCCCTGCACGCTGCCCTGTGCGTTGGCTTGAGCGCCGCCTTGCGTGCCGCCCTGTGTGTTGGCCTGCGGGCCGCCGCCCTGCTGCTGCTGGCCGTTCCCGCTGCCGGGAGTCTGCTGGTAGACGCTGCTGTTCGCGGCGGTCGGACCGTTACCGACGGTCTTATCGCTGCGCCCCGGCTCAGGCCCGCCCTTGGGGTCGGTCAGCGATGGGTCGGTCAGGAAGCGGAGCAGCCAGTTCGGGTCAACGCGCGCGCCCTCGCTGGTCAGTCGCGGTGGCAGCTGGTCTTTCCAATCCGGGTCCTGGTAGAGCGGCAAGTCCATCAGGATGGAGCGCTGGCCGATCTGCACGCTGTGACAGCCCATACAATTGTATTTCTTGATGACCCACCAGCCATCCTGCACGGCCTTCTGCCTGTCGTCCGGGCTGTAGAAGAGGTCCTGCGGGACACTGGCCCCCTCGGAGCCGACGCTGCCGAGCAGGAAAGTCGTCAGCGCGTTCTTCCATTCGGGAGTCAGGAAGGGCTGCGGCATGCGCAGCCGGTCTTTGGGCTCCTTCTCCTTGCCCGTATCGTAAATCCAGGGCTTGGAGAGCTTGTGTTCGAAGAAGCCCTTATGGTTGTACCACTCTTCGCCCTGCTTGCCGGTCTCGGGGTCAATGCCCTGCTCGGCCTTGCCCGTCAGCATGGCGAAATCGAGGCGCTCGATGGGCGTGCTGCCTTCAGCCGTCAACTCCTTGCCGATGCGCTGCTCGTCCTCAAAGCCCTTGATCTCGTGACACCCGGCGCAGCCGTAGGTCTTGATAAGGGCCGCCCCCGTCTCCTTCAGGGCGGGGTTGTCCATGTAGGCCGAAGCGGCCGGGTCGCGGAAAGAGGTCTGCTGCCCGGAGAGAGAGAAGAGATAGCTGGCGATGTCGCGCGCGTCCGAAGCGGGCAGGCGGAAGTTGGGCATCACGGTCATGTTCTGGACCTGAAGCTCCGCGCCGTCGTTCGGGCACTTCGAGTGCAGCTCCGTGTCGAACAGGTAGGGCAGCCCCTTCTGCGCGTAGTCCTCGCGCGTCAGGTCGCGCTTCTCCTTCGGGCAGTAGGGGGCCCAGCGCTGGCGCGGGTTATAAATCCAGCGGACGATGTAATCGAAGTTGGCCTTCTCGCCGACGCGCGTCAGGTTCGCGGCAAAGTCTCCGCCGGTGCGCGCATCGCCTTCGCCGATGGAGTGGCAGGCCAGGCAGCCGCGCGTCTCGAAGAGTTCCTTGCCGTGCGCGGTGTTGCCCTGGTCCATCTGCTGGTCGGGCACTTTGCCGTCAAAGGCGGACTGCCAGAGATAGGCGGCGATGGCCCTGCGCTCGTCGTCGGCGCGCGCGTCGCCGAGCATGTGCGCGTTGATGCGCCAGAAGGTCGGCATCTTCGTGCCCGGACGGAAAGACTGCGGGTCTTCGAGCCAGGCCGGAATCCATTCCTTGACCAGCTTGAGACGAACGTCCTTCAAGTTCGGCCCGACCTTCTTCTGGTCCTGCATCAGGTAGCGCGCCTGTATGTTGAGCTGGTCGAGCTGGGCCGCGATCAGGCTGTTGGCGACGCGCAGGCCCTCGGCATGAGCGGTCAATTCCTGCGCCTTGGCGTCGTCCGTGGCGTTGGCGACGGCGGCCTGCGCCTCCTTGGACTCGCGCTCGTTGGACTTGATCTTATCTTCCAACTGGCTGATGAGCTGGCGCGTGTTCGAGATGGCGTCGGTCTCGCGGTCGAAGCCTTCCGAGCGGTGACAGCCGACGCAGCCGCGATTCTGGAAGAGGTCTTTGCCGAGGTTGAGCGTCGGCGCGCCGTCCAGCACGCGGTCGGACGTATGACACTGCTGGCATCCGGCCTGGATATTCTCTTTGCCGTAGAGCGGGTGCAGCCAGAAGGGATTGAGCCCGTGCGCTTTCTCTATCGTCGTCGTCGCGCGGCCGTTGCCGCCGTGGCAGCTGGAACAGCCGAAGCGCTCCGG
>DASVWH010000239.1:0-14124 GCA_036389715.1 Pyrinomonadaceae bacterium
CCGTGTAGCCGAGCCTTCGAGCCACGCTGCTGGCGCGATCCGCCAGAACTTCCGGCGGCTTTTTCGGAGACACTATGCGGAGCAGCGAAACGCTCTCCGACGCGACGCAGAGAAAAACAAGTGCGACCAGAACTGCGCTGAGACACAGAAGAGCGACCGCCGGGCGCAGGCTGCCTTCCTTCGGCGCGGCGGCGACCATCTCCGGGCTTGGCGTCTCGCCCGCCGCGATGGCAGCCGCGAGCGGGTCGCTGCCCGGCAGGGCCGCTGCCACTTGCAACGCCGAAGCGGGGCGCTTCTCCGGGTCTCTCTCCAGGCAGCGCCCGATCACGCGCTCGACCAGCGGGTCTACGTCTTTTATAAAACTTGAGATGCTCGTGGGCGTGCCGAGCTCGCGCTGGCGGATAATCTCGTCGAGCGTGTCGGCGGGAAAAGCACGCTTGCCCGTAAAGACTTCGTAGAGCAGCAGTCCGAGCGAGTAGATGTCGCTCTTGATGGAGACTTCTTTTCCCGCCAGTTGCTCCGGCGACATGTAGGCGGGAGTGCCCGAGCGAATCTCATTGCCGCGAAACTCATCCGCCAGTCCCGCCAGGCCGAAATCGGTGATGCGCGCCCGCCCGCGCCCGTCAATCATGATATTCGCGGGCTTGAGGTCGCGATGCAGCACGCCCTCTTCGTGTGCGGCGGCGAGCCCGGCGCAGAGCTGGCGCGCGATTTCGGTCGCCTTGTCTTCCGGCAGGCGTCCGATGCGTCGCAGCAGGCTGCTCAAATCCTCGCCGTCAATGTACTCCATCGAGAGGAACTGCTGGCCGTCAACCTCGCCGATATCGAACACGCGGCAGACGTTCGGATGCGAGACCTTGCGTGCAGTACGCACCTCGCGGTGGAAGCGTTCGAGCATCGCCGCGTCTTTCGAGAGACGTTCGGGGAGAAACTTGAGGGCGACCGGTTGCCCGAGCTTGAGATCGTCGGCGCGGTAGACCTCCCCCATTCCGCCCTTGCCCAGTGGTCCGATGAGGCGGTAGCGTTCGGCCAGGATCGTGCCGGGAATGAATCTCGCTTCGTTGCTCAAGACGGACGGCGTGCGCGGCAGCAATTTCGCCGCGTCATAAAACAGTGTGGAAATGAGCCTGCCGGTCGGCTGTTGATGCGCGAGCAGCGACTCGACTTCGCGCCGCAGCTCGGCATCGCCGCCGCATATTTCATCCAGAAAAGCCGGGCGCGCCTGCGGCTCATGCTCAAGGGCGGCTTCAAAAATCTTCTCAATCTGTTGCCAACGCTCCGGGGTCATAGATTCAGTGCCGATTTTCAGTTTTCGATTCTCGATTTTCAGTTAAAACAAACTGCCGCGCTTCGATGATTGAGTGCTGAAAACTGAAAACTGAAAACTGAAAACTAAAAACTCATCTCCCTATGCAGCCATGCCTCTGCGGTTCTCATCTGCCGCCTGACGGTGGCGACCGCGACGCCTTCGACCTCTCCGATCTCTTCAATCGAGAGGCCGCCGAAGTAACGCAGCTCGATGATGCGGCTTTTGCGCGGGTCGAACTTTGCCAGGCTTTGCAGCGCTTCGTCCAACGCGACCAGATTGGCGGCGCGCTGCGGCGAAAAGATCGCGGCTTCTTCGATTGACAAGCCCTGCTCGCCGCCGCCACGTTTCGCCGCAGTATGCTTGCGCGCGTGGTCCACTAGTATCTGTCGCATCAGTCGCGCGGCGATGCCGAAGAAGTGCGCGCGGCTCTGTAATTCCAAGCCGCTCTGCCCGACGAGCCTGATGAAGGCTTCGTGGACGAGCGCAGTGCCTTGCAGCGTGTGGTCTCTGCGCTCGCCGCGAAGATAGTGAGCCGCGAGCCGCCGCAACTCGTCGTAAACGAGCGGCGTGAGTTTCTCCAGCGCCGCACGGTCGCCGCCCTGCCAGTCATGCAGGAGCCGAGTTACCTCATGTGACAGGTCAGCAGTCATAGAGCCCGGCGGTCGCACCCCGTCTCCGCAAGCATTAACACGGCGACAGCCTATTTATTTCCGCGCCGTTCGTCAATAAATTCTCGCCCCGGCTGATGTTTAAGCGGAGCGCGGCATCATTTGCCGAGTCGCTGCGCCATCAGCCACGTCCAGAATCCAGGCTCGGTGTAAGCCCTGTCGAAGATAAAATGACCGGCTCCCTTATACTCCGTGTAGCGGACCTGCACGCCCGCCGCCTTCAGCGCTTCAGCTGTCCTGCGCGCATCCGAGACGGCGACCTGCTCGTCGCTCTCTCCGTGGAATATCCAGACCGGAGTTTTGCCCACCAGTTTAATAAAGGCCGCGTGCGGGTCCTTCGCATCGTAGAGCGCCAACATATCCGGCGGGATAAACTTTTCCAAATACGCGCGCGGGAATCTTTCAGGGATTTTGATGTTGCCGCCGATGGGGACGATGGCGGCAAACTTTCCAGGGTATTTAGCGGCGACGTACCAGGAGCCGTACCCGCCCAGGGAGAAGCCCGTCACGTAGAGCCGCTGCGAATCCGCTTTGAACTCGGCGACGGTCTGGTCCAGGGCTTTGACCGCGTATTCAACCATCTCGCCGGACCAGGGTGTCTCGTCGCGAGTCTGCGGAAAGACGCCGATGAACGACGAGAGCAGCTTCGGGTCCAGCTTCGTCTCGACGCGGCCGCCCGGACGCATCATGGCCGGGAGACCCGGCCCCTCAAGTTGACCCTCGTTATCCTCGCCCCAATGTTTCGAGCCGTGCAGGTATAGAATGACCGGATACTTCTTTTTCGGATCGAAGTTCTCCGGGATATATACGCGATAGCCGCGCTGCCCATCGCCGACCGCGACCGTCCGCTTCAGGAAGCCGGACTCCGCCGGGGCGGCGAAAACATTTCCGGCACAGAGCGAGAGGACCAACAGCAGTAAAGTAAATCCGGCTCTTTTCAGTAACATGATTCTTCTCCTTTTAGAATTATTCGGGTGATATCCCGGCGGCGCTATGCCTTTCTTCTTCAACGTGTAATGCGCAGGGCTTCGAGCGAATCGCTCATCCCTCATCATTTTTTTTGTTTGGCGGGATGACTAAGCTGGCTGGTGGGAGACGGGACTTGCCTTCACGGGCAGGCACGAAGGGAAGGGAGTTTAGTTGAGCGGCAACGCGCTATGACCCTCTATCCGGTCACAGGTAGAGGGTCATAGCGCGTTGCTGCTCTGTGTTGGCAGGGCAACTATTTGATTATGGGATTTGCTGACTCGCCGACGGCAACTCTGGCGGTAGCGCCGGGGTGTCCTGCTAAATCCAGGATGTCACGCAGGCTTTGCCGTTGAAGGGGAGAGTTTTCAAAGTGCGGGTCGCAATGCTACCGGGTGAAGACTACGCCGAAGGAGAGTCGGAAATTGTTCTGCCGTCCCTGCCCGAAGAAGGTCGGGTTGTAATCAGCCTGGATGGCACGAATGGTAAGCCTCTTGCTCGCTCGAATATCGAGGCCGCCCCCGAAGACCATCGCCAGTGATTTTGCGTCGTCGAAGAAATAAGTGTTGCTGGCGGGGGAGAGTATCGCCGAGAAGCCGCGGAAAAGACCGGCCCCGACGAGCGCGTGCGCAAAGGGCGTCACGCGGCTCTGGTTGCGCGCCTTGAATTGCAGCCCGCCGAGCAGATTATATTGCTCGCGGTCGTGTTGAACCTGCCCCGGATTGGCCGGGAGGGATTCTCTTTTGATGTGGCCTGAGAAATCGGCCGTGATGCCGATCACCTTGTTGAGATTACGCGTGTATTCGAGGTTCACGCCGTGCAGGCCGACGTGGCCCGGATTGATGGTCAGGCTGTTGATGTCTGCGTTTTCGTAAGAATAACCGACGAACACTTCGTTCTTCGGATACTGGTCCGGGTTCTGCGCGAGCGCGAGGGTCGAGCAACAGACGAGCATGAGAGTGGCGAGTATCAATTTTTGCATGGATCGGTCCTCCAACGTGTTGGGTTTGGAATTTAAGGTGAACACGAAACTTCTCCGCGCCTGGCGTTACCAGATGTGCGGCGCAAGGCGGGAGAGAATGCCTCGGGGCACACAGGTAATTTTCGCCGTTGTGAAATCAGGGAGAGCGCGTGTTGAGTAGAACGCGATTTCAAACGCAAAATCGCCCCGGACGGTAAATCTGCACGTCCAGATTCACGTTTCCGAACGTTTTGGAGGCCCGGGGACGCCCGGCGGCGCGCTCGGAGAGGGGCTTTTAACTGGCCGGGGCGGGCGTTTGCGCGGGCAGGCTTTGGTGCGGGCAGGCTTTGCGGCGGCAGGCGGTTTCGTAGCCGCGACGGGCCAGGCGCTTTTGACCTGGAAGCCGGATGAGCTTGAGCGGCGCTGTCAGGGTCAGTGCGCGGCGTTCCCGTTAGAAGCCTTCCTGAACTCCGAAGGGGTCATGCGGACGTGCTTTTTGAAGACGGAGTTGAAAGAGGACTTCGAGTTAAAGCCTACCTCTTCGGCGATGGCCAGGACCGAGTAGTGTTTCCAGGCCGGATCGAGGAGCCTTCTTTTGGCCTCTTCGACGCGGTAGGTGTTAATGAAGTCGATGAAGTTCTGGCTCAAACGCTCGTTGATGGTCTGCGAGAGATGCGGGGCCGGGACGGAGAGCTTTTCCGCCAGCTTCGAGATGGTGAGCCCCGAATCCAGGTAGAGTTTTTCCGTCTCCATTAACTGGAGCAGTCTCTTGAGGTATCTTTCGGCCGTCTCCGCGGTCAGCGAGGACCTTTCATACTTCTTGACGAGCACGGGTTCATCCTCTTCGCGGGTGAGCACTTCCGGGTTCTTGAAACTCAAGTAGCCTATCGCGTAGATGAATATCGAAGCGCCTAAAGGGACCAGCAGGTTGGTCTTCGCCGTGTCGTCGAGCAGGTAGCGCAGCACGCCACCGACGAAAAGAATCAGGAAGCCTATGACAAAGAAACGTATCTGAAAGAGGATGGCCCTCCCGGCCGGAGAGTTTTGTCCCTTGCCTTCGCGCGCAAACCTGAGAATGTTCAGAACGATGAGGACTAAGTAAAAACCGGCCACGAGAATCAGGAGCGCCGACCTGACGTAGTACCAGCGCCCCGGAGAAGGATAATAGTATTCCGAGATCATGTATTGAAGTTTGGCTTCACGGCTCTGGAGATAGTATGGAATCAGATAACCGGCGCAGAGAATGAACGGGATGAAATGTAGCAGCTCTTTCTTTGAGAAGACAGACTTTCTTGAGATCAGCGTTTTGATGTAGAGGAAGAGTAGCGGGACGGCGAGAAACGGAAAGGGGTCGTGAATCCTGCTCAGGTGCGGAAAAGCAAAATCATAATGCATGGTGCGCGTCACGGCTCCCGCAAGCGTCAGCGCAATCGTAAAGACGAGGGCCGCCAGAATCCGGTTGGCAACCCTATTGCCTCCTTTAATGCTGAGCAGCATCACGCCCAGGAAAAGCCCCTGGGCCGCGCCCAGAAGATTCAAGACCGCGAGTAAATTCAGAGAAGGCTCCATCCGGGCTATTATAAACGCGCACTTGCGAACATTCTACAGTCGCAACCTGCGTTGCCTTAAAAGGGATGCTAAAACTTCATTGAAGCTCTACAATCGAGCTTCGGGTAGAGGAAAGGAGCGCAAATGAGAGAGCCGGAGAGAGAGCAGGATGCGGCCGGGCAGGACTGCGCCGCGAGTGAAGTCGGGGACGTGGAGACTGCCGGAGAGACTACCGCCGCCGACGCCATCAGCGGGCCTCAGGATACCACGCCCGTCGGCCATGATACGCTGGCCAAGCTCTCTTCCAGGCCGGAGACGGAAGAGGGAACTGACGGCTGAGCGCCTGACTATCTCGGCATAAAGCATCAGAACCTTTTGCCTGGGCATCAGGTATTGAGAGCAAGTGAGTGCTGGACAAGGGGGCTCGCGGGGAATGGAAACGATTTTGACAGGCAATCCGCTCTTTCAGAGTTTCTTCATCGGCGGATTTGAGTGCGCCACTCACCGCCTGCCGTCGGGCGAGCGGCTGGACATGGTGGCCGCGACGGCGCACGACCGCCATGCCGCCGCCGATTACGCACGCTTGCACGGGCAGGGAATGGGCGTCGCGCGCGACGGGATACGCTGGCATCTGATCGAACCCGCGCCCTATCGCTATGACTTTTCCAGCGTCCTGCCGATGCTGCGCGCCGCCCGCGAGACGCGCACGCAGGTCATCTGGGACCTCTGCCATTACGGCTGGCCGGATGATCTGGACATCTTCAGCCCGGAGTTTATCCGCCGCTTCGCCCGCCTGGTGCGCACGTTTGTCAGCCTGCTCGACGGCGAGAGCGACCTGACGCCCTTCGTCGCTCCCATTAACGAACTCTCCTTCTTCGCCTGGGCCGGGGGCGAGGCCGGTTATCTCAACCCTTTCGAGACCGAGCGCCCGCATGAACTCAAGGCCCAACTCGTGCGGGCCGCCATCGAAGCCATCGAGGCCGCCCGCGAGATTAACCCGCGCATTCGCATCGTTCACACGGACCCGCTCATCAACGTCGTCAATGACCCGGCCCGGCCCGAAGAGCGCGAGACGGCGGAGTATTACCGCCTGCTGATGTACCAGTCCTGGGACATGCTGGCCGGGCGACGGCGGCCCGAACTGGGCGGCGATGAGAAGTACCTGGATATTATCGGCGTCAATTATTACCCCTATAACCAGTGGGCTTATGGCGACAAAATCGTTCACGCGGAAAGGACGCTCGATGTCTCGGACCCGCAATACAGGCCCTTTAGCGAGTTGGTCCGCGAAGTTTACGAGCGCTACCGGCGGCCGATTTTCATCGCGGAGACGGGCACGGAGTCTGACTCGCGCCCGGACTGGCTGCGCCACATGGGCCAGGAAGTGTGCGCGGCTCTCAGGATGGGCATCCCGCTGGAGGGCCTCTGCCTGTACCCGGTAGTTAACTATCCCGGCTGGGGCGATGGCCGCCATTGCCAGAACGGGCTCTGGGATTATGCAGACGACCGCGGAGAGCGCGAAATATACGCGCCGCTGGCCGATGAATTGCAGCGCCAGAGAAGAGCAGTCGAAGATTTATTGCGGCAGCACGTCTCGCACAGGCATGAGGAAGCGCGGTCAGGAGGGTGAAGCCGGAGATGGCTGACCTCGCTGCAATCGCGTCATCCAGCAACTGATTCAAGCCCGCCGTCTCGATAGCGATTCGAGGCATCATTTTCCGTCCCGCCATTGCCGCATAGCATTAGCTCCACGCAGGTTAATCCGTCTCTGAAGCCGGGCCCGAAAAAATCATCGAAAAAGTCCTTGACTCTGTAGTCGAGTACAGGGGTTAAGATGTCCTTGCAGCCCGGAATCGGGCGTAAATAAGGAGGCGCAAGTGAGGATTGAGAAGATGAGAACAGCAGCTAAAGGGGAACAGTCAATAGCGGAGGGCGACGGCGGCCGTTTGAAGATTGGAGAGGTGTCGAAGTTGAGCGGCGTCGGGATAGAGGCGCTCCGCTTTTACGAGAGGAGCGGGCTGCTCGGACGACCCGCGCGCTCCGAGAGCGGCTACCGCATGTACGGCGAGGAAGTGCTGGAGCGTCTCTCCTTCATCAAGCGCGCACAGGTGCTCGGGTTCTCGCTCGAAGAGATCAGGCGAATCATTGAAGAGAAGCGCGCGGGTCAGAACCCCTGCGCCGAAGTCAGGGAGATCGTCCGCCTGCGCCTACAGGAGCTGGACGAGCGTTTGAAGGAGATGCGCCGCTACCGCAACGAGCTGGCGAAGGCGCTCGCCGGATGGGATTCGGTGGGCGACGCGCCCGGCCACGTGTGCGGGTTGATCGAAGGCACGGAACTGGGGCACGCGATGAGCCACGGCAAGATGATGGGACAGAAGAAGAGGGTGGAAAAGAGGTCTAGATGAACACGACGACGGTATCGACAGTGAAAGCAGTTGACCCTGTCTGCGCGATGCAGGTCAACACGGCCTCCGCCGCGGGCCGGAGCCGCTACGCGGGGGAAACTTATTACTTCTGCTCGGCTGGCTGCAAACAGAAGTTCGACGCCGCGCCCGCGCGCTTCGCCGGAGCCGTCGGCGTGAGCGAAGCCGAAACGAAGGGCACGGAAAATGGACCGGCCCAGGGAGCCGCTCAGACGGCGGCGGGCCGGGAGCACCGGGCTGCCGCCGAATCCGATTCAGGGCAGGCAGCCGATGAATCCGGTTCAAGGGAAGACGCGGCCGACGAGGCTTACCGCGCGATGATGCGTAAGTTCCGGCTGGCGGCCGGAGTGGGGCTGCCGCTGCTGCTCCTGATGCTCGCGGAGACTATCCCTTCCTGGCGAGAGGCGTTGATGCCCTGGCATCGAACGATAGGAATCATCTCGGCCATCGTTACCTTTCCGGTGCTGGCCTGGTCCGGCAACCAGTTCTTCTCGTCTGCCTGGAACGGTCTGCGTAATCACAACACCAACATGGACACGCTGGTCGCGCTCGGGACCGGCGCGGCCTGGATTTATTCGGCCGTCGTAGTCTTCGCCCCCGGACTCTTTCCGGCGGGCACTGCCGGGATGTATTTCGAGGTGGCGGTGATCGTGATCGCGCTGATACTGCTCGGCCAGGCGCTGGAGATGCGCGCCCGGAGCCGGTCGAGCGCCGCCATCAGGAAACTGTTGGAGCTGCAAGCCAGGACGGCGCGCGTCAGGCGTGACGGCAGGGAGATGGATATTCCCGTCGAAGACGTAGTTGTCAGCGACACCGTACTCGTCCGGCCGGGCGAGAAAATCCCCGTGGACGGACTTATTCTAGACGGAGAATCGGCCGTTGACGAATCGGTCATAACGGGGGAGTCCGTCCCGGTTGATAAGCAGCGGGGAGATACGGTCATCGGCTCCAGCATCAATAAAACAGGGGCTTTCACGTACCGCGCGACGAAAGTGGGCAGCGATACGGCGCTCGCGCGAATCGTCGAAATGGTACGCCGCGCGCAGAACTCCAAGCCTCCCATCGGGCGGCTCGTAGACGCCATCTCTTCTTACTTCGTTCCGGCCGTGATGATTCTCGCCATCCTGACGTTTCTCGCGTGGTTCAATTTCGGCCCCGCGCCCGCGCTCAACTATTCCGTCGTGACGATGGTCGCCGTGCTGGTCATCGCCTGCCCCTGCGCGCTCGGGCTCGCCACTCCGATTAGCCTGATGGTCGGCGTCGGGAAGGCGGCCGAACATGGCGTGCTGATTAAGAACGGACAGGCGCTGGAAACCGCTTCGCGGCTGACGAGCATCGTCCTCGATAAAACGGGAACCATCACCAGGGGAAAGCCCGAGCTGATTGACGTGCTGCCGCTCGCAGGGGTGTCCGTCGCGGAGTTGCTGGAGCTGGCCGCCGTCGCAGATAAGCCGAGCGAGCATCCCCTGGCCGAAGCCATCGTCAGGGGAGCACAGAAGAGCGGCCTTCAAGTTGTCGAGCCCGAGAGCTTTAAAGCGATTCCCGGCCACGGAGTCGAGGCCACTGTCGGAGGACGCCGCGTCCTGGTCGGGAACGCAAAGCTGATGGAGCGTGAGCAGATAGAGATGGCCGCGTTCCGTGCGCAGGCCGCGAGCCTTGCCGACGACGGGAAGACTCCTATGTTCGTCGCCGTGAACGGCACGCCCTGCGGAATCATCGCGGTCGCGGACACGCTCAAAGAGGATTCGGTCGCGGCCGTGCGCGCGCTCCAGAGAATGGGCGTCGAAGTCGTGATGATGACGGGCGACAACGAGCGCACGGCGCGAGCCATCGCCCGGCAGGTCGGCATCCGGCGCGTGCTGGCGGAGGTGCTGCCCGAAGAGAAGGCGCAGCAGGTTCAAGCGTTACAGGCGGAGGGCCGCAAAGGGTTCGTCGGGATGGTTGGCGACGGCATCAACGACGCGCCCGCACTGGCGCTGGCAGATGTCGGCTTCGCCATCGGGACGGGCACGGACGTGGCGATAGAGGCCGCGGACGTGACGCTCGTCGGGGGGAGCCTCGGCGGCATCGTGACCGCCATCGAGGTCTCGCGCGCGACCCTCAGGAATATCAAGCAGAACCTGTTCGGAGCCTTCTTCTACAACGTGCTGGGCATCCCCATCGCCGCGGGCATTCTCTACCCGATCTCCGGCATCCTGCTCTCGCCGATTATCGCGGGCGCGGCAATGGCGGCTTCGAGCATCACGGTCGTCACCAACGCTAACCGGCTCCGGCTTTTCGAGCCGCGGCCAATGAAAAGGGAGGTCTCCTGATGAATACCACACAGCTTATCGTCACCATCGCGGGGCTCGGCCTGATCGGCTGGATCGTCTGGTACTTCTGGCTCTGGAAGGGCGAGACGGTCACGGCACGCAGCTCGGGCGGCGTCCAGGAAATTGATGTGACGGTCAAGGGCGGCTATCAGCCCGCGACCATTATCGCGCGGACAGGGCAGGTGCTGCGCTTGAACTTCACGCGTAAAGAGTCCACGCCCTGCGGCGAAGAGGTCGTGCTGCCCGACTTCGGCCAGCGCGCACACCTGCCGCAGGACAGAACCGTTACTATCGAAGTGCGGCCGGGCGGGCCCGGAGAGTACGCCTTCACCTGCGGGATGAACATGTATCGTGGAAAATTGATCGTCGAGTAAATCAGTCCGCGGCCGTGGCCCTGCGGCGAGGGCCGTAGTTCTCCTGTCCTAAGTGCGCTCTCTGCTGCTATTGTGAGACCTGATGCGGAGGGCGACGGGCGAATAAGGAGCGTATGTTTCCAGTTTGGCTAGAGGCCGGATTATGGGGGTTGCTGGCCGGGTCGGCGCTGCTGCTGGGCGCGGCCGTCGGCTATTACACGCGCGTCCCGCGGCGCCTGATCGCCGCGATTATGGCCTTCGGCGGCGGGGTCCTCATCTCGGCGCTCTCCTTCGACCTGATGGACGAGGCATACAAGCGCGGCGGCTTCGATTCGACGGCGGTGGGCTTTCTCGGCGGCGCGGCCGTCTATACGGCGGCCAACTGGCTCCTCGCGCGCAGGGGCGCAAAGCACCGCAAGCGTTCGGGCGACCATCAAAAAATGGAAGCTCAACAAAGCGGCGGCAGCGGGACGGCGATTGCCGTCGGCGCGCTCCTCGACGGCGTCCCGGAATCAATCGTCATCGGCGTGAGCATGATCGGCGGCGGCGCTGTCAGTTGGGTCGCGGTCGTGGCCGTCTTCCTTTCAAACGTTCCTGAGGGGCTGTCGAGTGCGGCCGGGATGAAGAAGGCGAACCGCTCCGCGCGCTACATCTTCGGCGTCTGGGCGAGCATCGCCGCCGCCTCGGGCATCGCGGCGCTGGTCGGCTACGCCGTCTTCAGCCACTTTTCAGGGGAGATTATCGCCGCGACAACGGCCGTCGCCGCGGGCGCAATCCTGGCCATGCTCGCCGATACGATGATGCCGGAAGCCTTTGAAGAAGCTCACGATCTCGCAGGGCTCATCACGGTGGCCGGTTTCCTCGCCGCCTTCATTCTGACTAAACTCGGCGAGCAATGATTCGCCGTCAACGGCTTCGGGCCGGGCGGCTTTTGTCATCCGTCCGGCTGCTGCTTTTTCACTCGCCCCAGCGCCAGCATTCGAGCCGCCAGCCGCTGCCTTCGACGGCTACGGCGGCCGCGTAGCCTGCTGCGGGCATCAATTCCCGCAGCGACCAGCGCTGCAATTCCAGCGGCTCATCTCTCACGTCCAGCAGCGCGGCAGGCTCGCCCGGCGCGAGCGAGACATCGAACTCGTCGAGCGGCAGCGAGAGACCCAGGCCGCGCGCTTTGATGTAGGCTTCCTTCCGGGTCCAGCAGTTGAAAAAGCCTTCCTTGCGCCGGTCCTCCGCCAGCCCGCGCAGCCCCTCGACTTCACGCTCCGAGAAGAACCGCCCGGCAATCTCTTCGCAGGCGAACTCCTCGCGCATGTACTCCAGATCGATGCCGACCTCGCGCTCGCGCGCAAAGGCATAGAGAGCCAGTTGATGCGCGTGAGAGAGGTTAAAGCGCAAGGCGGTCGTTGCGGCGCTCGCGCCCGCTAAAGACGGCTTCCCGTAAGCATTGTAGTCAAAGCGCAGGCTCGCAGGCTCTTGCTCAAGATAACGGCCGAGCAGCGTCCTGAGTATCCCGCGGGCGTTGATGAAAGACTCTCTGTCTCGCTCGAAGCGGAATCTGGCGGCCCGCTCGCGCTCGTCCGGCGAGAGGAGTTCGAGCAGCGCACGCGCCCGCGCTGCGGGTTGTTTGAGCCGCGCTAGCCAGACGTGCACCACGTCGCATGCCAGCGAAAGGTGCTCCGGCGGAGCCTGCCATGAAGATGAAGATGTCATCAGCTTTAATCGCGTGTCGGACGCCTTATTCTACAGCTTTACCAATCGGAACTTCTAAGCTATTTTCCTTCTGATTCACTTATGCTGCTCGATGAATTCCTCCCCCGCTACGACATGCGCGAGCGGCACCGGACCAAGGTTCGGGCGTCGGCGGATGTGACCTACGCGGCGATTCGTCGCCTGGATATTAGCGAGGCCAGGTTCTCCATGCTGCTCTTCAGGCTGCGCGGCCTGGCGGGCGGGAGCTTTGCCGCTCCGCCCGGCTTTAACCTCGATGATTTTTTGCAGAGATGCTTCATTCTGCTCGGCGAGCGCCCGAACGAAGAACTCCTTCTCGGGCTGGTCGGGCGCTTCTGGACGGCTTCGGGCGGGCTGCGGCGTTTGGACAGGGAAGGCTACAGGAGCTTTGATGAGCGGGGTTATGCCAAGGCCGCCTGGAACTTCTCTCTTTCGGAATCAACGGGCGACTCTGTGCTGCTCGAAACAGAGACGAGAGTTTATTGCCTGGACGAGGCGAGCCGGAAACGTTTTCGACTATACTGGACGTTCATCGGTGCGTTCAGCGGCTTGATTCGACGGGAAATCCTGCAATGCATCAAGCGCACTGCGGAGCGGTCGGGCGCCGCGTGACTGACGGCCGGGAAAAGAGGGCTGCCGAAACCGCGATTCCGGTTTCCGTCCGGGCCTGATGGGCGCTGCGGAAGGCTTTAAGGGAGGGCCTCACTATTTGATAAAGAGGGCCTTACTATTTGAACGACCGCGGCAATTCCTGTTATATACAATCCATCGCTTCGATAAACTGTTTAAGGAGACCCGCATTATATGCTTCGACGCTACACGGCAGTTGCGCTGCTTTTCTGTCTTCTGTTCCCGGTGGCGCGCGTCTTCGCGCAGCAGCCCACGCCCCAGCCTTCGCCGTCGGAGCCGACCGCACGGCAGGTCGCGCAGGGCCTTCCACAGACTCCCGCCAAAGACCCCAACGACCCCGTCGAGCGGATTAAGGAAGAAGGGCTCAAGCGCTCGCAGGTGATGCAGACCTTGAGCTACCTGACGGACGTGATCGGGCCGCGCCTGACGGCCTCGCCCGGCATGAAGAGGGCCAACGAGTGGACGCGCGATAGACTGACGGCCTGGGGCCTGGCCAACGCGCACCTTGAGCCCTGGGGTCCCTTCGGCCGCGGCTGGACGCTCAAGAGCTTCTCCGCGCAGGTCGTCGAGCCGCAGAACATTCCCCTGATCGCTTACCCGAAAGCCTGGTCGCCCGGCACGAAGGGCCAGCTCGTCGCCGAAGTCGTCTACGTCGATGCGAAGACGGAGGCGGACCTTGAGAAATACAGGGGGAAGCTCAAGGGCAAGATTCTCCTGACGACGGCCGCGCCGGAGGTCAAGGCACGCTTTGAAGCGCCCGGCCATCGTCTGGACGAGAAAGACCTGCTCAAGCTGGCCAACGCTCCTGACCCGAGGACTGCACAGCCGCGTCGCTTTCAAGCGACCCCGGAACAGCGCGCCGCCGCTCAGCTCCTGGCCAAAAAGTATCGCTTCTTCACGGACGAGGGCGCGGCCATGCTGGTTGACCCGAGCCGCGCAGGCGACGGCGGAACCATCTTCGTCCAGAGCGCGACCGTCCCGCAGCCCTACGTCGAGAACCCGTTCGCGGCCGATGCCCCGAAGCGCATCAACCCCTGGGACAAGGATGCGCCGCGCATCGTCCCGCAGATAGTCGTCGCCGTCGAGCACTACAACCGGCTCATGCGGATGCTCCAGCAGGGCGAGAGGGTGCGTCTGGCCGTCAACCTGGACGTGGCTTTTCAGGATGCCGACCAGATGGGCTACAACACTGTGGCAGAGATACCCGGCAGCGACCTCAAGGACGAGCT
>DASVWH010000240.1:0-17321 GCA_036389715.1 Pyrinomonadaceae bacterium
CAACCTCGGCCCGCTCAAGGCGCGCGTCCGCGAGGCCGGCGCGCTCGTCGGCCTCGCCACGGACGGCGACGCCGACCGCGTCGGCGCCGTCAACGACCGCGGCGAGACGATGACGATGCACGAGGTCGTCCCGCTGATGCTGCTGCACCTGGCCAGGCGGCGAGGGATGACGGGCGGCGTCGTCAGAACCTTTTCGCAGTCGGTGCTCACCAGGCGCATCGCGGAGGCTCACGGGCTCGCGCTCTACGACACGCCGATAGGCTTCAAGCACATCGCCGAACTGATGCTCAAAACGGACATCCTGATCGGCGCTGAAGAGTCCGGGGGCATCGGCCTTAAGGGGCACATCCCGGAGCGCGACGGGATACTCAATTGCCTGCTCCTGCTCGAAGCCGTGGTCGCGGCCGGAAAGCCCATCTCCGAGATGGTCCGCGAGCTGCATGACGAGTTCGGTGAGTTCTACTTCGGGCGGCGCGATCTTCACCTGGAAGTCAGCCGCGGGCTGGACCTGGTTGCCGCCCTGGCTTCGTCTGCGCCCGCAACGGTCGCGGGCCTGCCTGTGCAGCGTGTCGAGACGCTCGACGGGACCAAGCTGCTCTTTATGGACGAGTCCTGGCTGCTCTTCAGGCAGTCCGGGACGGAGCCCGTCCTGCGCATCTATGCGGAAGCGACTTCAAAGGCCCTGACCGCTGCGCTCCTGGATGAAGGCGAACGATTCGCGCGCCGGTGAGCCAGGGAATGTCAGACGCCCGATACCCGTGCCGGATGCCGGTCGCCCCTCTTCCCGGCTGGCATCGGGCGCCGAGCCTCAAACTTTATGCCTGAACTGCCGGAAGTTGAGCTGGTGGCGCGCTCGCTGGGACGAATAGTCGCGGGCCGCCGCATCGTCGCGGCCGAGTTGCTGCGCCCGCGACTCGTTGCGGACAGCACGCCGCCGGAGTTCGCGCGGCTGCTCGGCGGCGCGCGTATCGAAGCGGTCGGGCGGCGCGGCAAGCATATCCTCCTGATGCTGGATAACGGCCTGGCGCTCATCGTTCACCTGCGGATGACGGGCAGATTTCTTTATCTCCCTTTGGAAGCGCCGCTTCCGAAGCACACTCACGCGCTCTTTTATCTGGACAACGAGCGGCGGCTGGCCTTCACCGACCAGCGCCATTTCGGGATGATGAAGATTGCCGCGGCCGCGGAGCTTGACCGGACCAGGGAGCTAAGCGCGCTGGCCCCGGAGCCCTTCTCGGAAGAGTTCACGCCCGCGTATCTACACGGCGCGCTCTCCCGTTCGCGGCGCACCCTGAAGGAGACGCTGCTCGATCAGAAGAAGGTGGTCGGGCTCGGCAACATCTACGCGGCCGAAGCGTTGTTCGTCGCGCGGGTCAATCCCTTCATCCCGGCCGCCGAACTCTCGAAGCGGCGCGTGCCGCGCCTTCACCGCGCGATTCTGGACATCCTCGCGGAGTCGCTCTCTCACGGCTCGACGCTCAACGTTGACCCGGAAAACATAGACGGCAGTTATTACGGCGGGAGCTACGAAGGACACTGGCGCGTCTACGACCGCGAGGGCGAGCCATGCCCCGTCTGCCGCGCCCCCATCCGCCGCGTCCCGCACGCCGGGCGCTCGACCTTCTTCTGCCCGCGCTGCCAGCGGCGCTGATTCGTCACGCTGTCTGGATATTGTTATTTAGCTGAAATGTTTGTTGGGATTTCTCCTGTCGTACATCCATGCTGATAAGCCTTCCTGGCTTTATCAGCCTCACGTCACCGCTCATCCGCTTCACCGAATGGGGTATCTCTCATGTCACTAAAGTTCCAAACGTCCTCGCTACTCGCTCTATTGTTTGTCTGGACCGCAGTGCCTGTGTGCGGCCTTGCGAGGCAGGGGCAGCAGGAAAGAGTTATTGAAAGAACTTTCTCGCGCAACGAGCCTGTCAAGATAGTTGAAGTTAAGGCCAGGGGGATTCATTTCAGGCTGGGCCGTAAGTTTTTGGCGGATGATAACTGGTGGCGGAGCTTATCATTCAGTATCAGCAATACTTCCGGTAAGACCATTGCGTTGGTGACAATTGAACTCGATTTTCCCAGGCCCCCAGGGAAGAGACAGCGGGATTGCCTCCTCCTTTGGTTGCTCCGATTACCTATGGGCGAGACCCGGCCTACCCGGAATCATCTACCCTGACGGAAAGGCCGAAGCTGCTCCTGCCCGGCGACGTGATTAACATCTCATTGCCCGATGTGCAATATGACAATATTAACGTCATCCTCAAAAACCTTAAGTATAATGGCAGTATTAAACGGATGAGAATCCGCGTCGGGCAGGTTATCTTCAATGACGGCACGTCATGGGATACGGGGACGATGTTTCGCCGTGACCCAAACGACCCCGGTCTCTGGCATAGAATTGAGGATTTAGAGGCGGCGCTATAGTCGGCCGGTGGGCCTGCGACGTTTTTCTTGTCCACTAAAGCCGTGTGCCGTTCTCAGCATTCGGGCTCTTGACACGGGCAGGCAAGCGGCGTATAAGCAGCCTTGAAAAACGTGGTGAGTTTAAGGCGACTTGCGGCCACGTAAAATAATCAGCTAAACAGCTCGGTTGAGTTCCTCAAAAGGGACGGCCCCGCAACTTCAAGTTTTTCAGAAGTCCCGCGTTGTTTAGCGCGGGACTTTTAATTTTGGAGTCGGGCGTCGCCGCCCTGACAGCCGGGCGCTGCACGGGCACAAGGCAATGCTTGATTACTGAAACTCAATCTTATGGAAAATTTTAGAGACCTGCTCGAAAGCGACAGCATCAGCGTCTTCGACGGAGCGATGGGGACGATGCTCTACACCAAGGGCATCTACATCAACCGCTCTTACGACGAGCTGAACCTCACCAACCCGGACCTCGTGCGCGAAGTCCACGAAGAGTATATCCGCGCCGGGGCAGACATTATCGAGACCAACACTTTCGGCGCGACGGCCCATAAACTACAGGCTTACGGGCTCGAAGGCAGCCTCCGCCTAATCAACATCGCCGCTGCCCGCATCGCCCGCGAAGCCGCCTGTGAACGCTGCCACGTGGCGGGCGCGGTCGGACCATTGGGCCTGCGCATAGAGCCTTATGGCCCGACCTCCTTTGACGAAGCCAAGGACATGTTCAAGGAACAGGTGGCCGGGCTTTTGGAAGGCGGCGTTGACCTCTTCGTGCTGGAAACCTTCTCGGACATTTCGGAGTTGCGGCAGGCCATCAGGGCGGTGCGCGAGCTTTGCGAGCTGCCGATTATCGCCCAGGTGACCATCCTGCCCGACGGCAATACGACCTTCGGCACGACGCCCGAAGTCTTTACCACGCGGCTCGACGAATGGGGCGCGGACGTGATCGGCTTAAACTGCGGCGTCGGCCCGGCCATCGTGCTCTCGGCCATCGAGAAGATGCGTAGCGTGACGAACAAGAAGCTCTCGGCGCAGCCCAACGCCGGACTTCCGCGCGACGTGCAGGGCCGCCAGCTCTACATGTGCTCGCCTGAGTACATGGCGAAGTTTGCGAAGCGCCTGATTCAGGCGGGCGCGAAATTCATCGGCGGCTGCTGCGGGACGACGCCTGCGCACATCAAGCTCATCTCGGACGCGGTGCGCGCCGCCAGCCCGCGCAAGCAGCGCGTCGTCTTACGCGAAGTGGCCGCGCGAGTTGACGAATTGACGCCCGCCGACATCAAGGTCGTCCCCTCGGAGGAACGCTCCAGGTGGTCGCGCAAGATTACCAACGGCGAGTTCGTCACTTCCGTCGAAGTCCTGCCGCCGAAGGGCTGCGACGCCGCCAAGACGCTCGAATCCATTCGTCTCTTAAAGGAAGCGGGCGTTGACGGCGTCAACATCCCGGACGGCCCGCGCGCGCAGACGCGGATGAGCGCGCAGGCCACGGCCATCCTCGTCGAGCGAGATATAGGCATCGAGGCCGTCCTGCACTACTGCTGCCGCGACCGCAACCTGCTCGGCATGATGTCGGACCTGCTCGGCGCGGCCGCGCTCGGTATTCGCAACCTGCTGCTGATTACCGGCGACCCGCCGAAGATGGGGCCCTACCCGGACGCCACGGCCGTCTTCGACATTGATTCCATCGGGCTGACCAACATGGTCAACAAGCTCAATCACGGCCTCGACCTCGGCAACAATCCGATCGGCCAGCCGACGGCCTTCTGCATCGGCGTCGGCGTCAATCCCGGCGCGATCAACCTCGACGAAGAGATCAGGCGCTTTGAGTACAAGGTGGAGGCCGGGGCGCAGTACGCCATCACACAGCCCGTCTTCGACACGGACCAACTGCGCGAATTTCTGCGCCGCATAGAGCAGTTCCGCATTCCCATCATCGCGGGCATCTGGCCGCTCGTCTCTTTTCGCAACGCGGAGTTTCTGCACAACGAAGTGCCGGGCGTGCGCGTCACGCCTTCCCTGATGGACCGGATGCGGATAGCTTCGGAAAAGAGCAAGGAGGCGGCGCGCGATGAAGGCTTGAAGATCGCGCGCGAGTCACTGCTCGAAGTCCGGGACCTGATTCAGGGCGTGCAGGTCTCGGCCCCCTTCGGCAACGTCCGCTACGCGCTCGAAGTCTTCGACGGGCTGGAAGAGTTCAGCACTCGCAAACAGAACGCGCTCGCTTAAGAACCGGAGCGCGCCGACTTCAAAAGCAGGCCGGGAGGCTGAAGGCGGAAGAGGGCTGCTGTCGGCCGTCGCTCGCAGACTCCGCGGCTGACCGTCTCCCGGGCCTTATTTAAGCACGTGCCGGAGCGCGGCTTCGAGGTCGGGGTATTTGAATTGGTAGCCGGTCTCTTTCAGGCGCGCGGGCTCGACGCGGTTGCTGGCCAGCAGGATCGCGTCGGCCATTTCACCGAAGGCAATGCGCGCGGCAAAGGCCGGGACGGGAAAGAGCGTCGGTCTTGAGAGCACGCGGCCCAGCATTTTCGTGAACTCGGCGTTGGTGACCGGACCGGGCGCGACCACGTTGACGGGCCCGCGCAGGTGTTCGTTGACAAGCGCGAATTCGAGCACGCCGACCACATCGTCCAACGCAATCCAGCTCATGTACTGTTTGCCGCTGCCCAGTTTCCCGCCGACGCCCATCCGAAAAGGCGGCAGCATCTTGGCGAGCGCGCCGCCCGCGCGGCTGAGAATCACGCCGAAGCGTAGATTGACGACGCGCACTCCGGACTGCGCCGCCGGTTGAGTTGACAGCTCCCACTCGCGGCAGACTTCGGCCAGAAAGTCCGAGCCCGAAGCGCTCTGCTCCGTCAGCACCTCGTCGCCCCGGCTGCCGTAGAAACCGATGGCCGAAGCCGAGAGGAGGGTCGCGGGCTTGCGGTCCAATCGCGCCAGCGTCTCGCTCAAGAGGCGCGTTCCCTTTGCGCGGCTCTCACGAATCCGGGCCTTCTTCGCAGCCGTCCAGCGTCCCTCCGCGATGCTCTCCCCGGCCAGGTGAACGACCGCGTCGAGGCCCTCCAGCTGCGCCGCGTTCAGGGTTCCCTCGACAGGGTTCCAGTAAATCCGCTCCGCGCTCTGATCGGCGGCGGAACGCACCAGGCGTATGACCTGGTAGCCCTTTTCCTGAAGCGCGGGAATCAGCGCAGAGCCGACCAGCCCCGTTGAGCCTGTGACGAGAATCCTCATGTTCAATCTCTACTTTCAAGTGAAATCTATCGCGGAGCGGGCCTGCGGCAAACTCTTTCGGCGGCGCGTCTCCGGGGGTTTCAACATCCGAAACGGAGGCTGGCAGGCGAGCTCAAGGCCAGCCGCCGTCCGGCCCTCGAAGGCTGGCGTGGTCCACTGCCTTGTCTTTATCCTGAAAACAGGTAGAATGCCTTCGCTGACATTATAGCCTTGCGTCGGGATTTAATGCTCGCGCCCGGCTTGACATCATGCAACCATTCTTCCGTTCGCAACACTTCCGAGAAGTCGGCTTTTGATTCCGTCAACGTGTCTCTCCTGTCTCAGGCTAAGACATCAAAGACATCGCGGCAGCATCAACTTCGGTTAATTTTGTTTGTGAGAGCGAGTTAAACTCCTCTGTGCCTCGACTGAGAGTCTTAACCATCCTCCTCTGCCTGGCGCTCATGTTCTGTGCGCTCGGGCTCTGGCGCGTGCGCTCGCAGTCTGGCGGCGTGCGTCGCCTGACGAACACGACGGAAGAAGGTCTCAGTCTCAATCCTTCGCTGAGCGGCAACGGGCGTCGCGTCGCTTTCGAGAGCACGGAAGACATCGCGCGCGCGGGCGGCGGCGACCACTTCCGCTCGATTCGCGCCGATCTCAACAGCGAGCCGCCGACATTCATGCAGCTCGGCGGGACGCGCTCGCCCGCGCCCGGCATCTCTCAGGACGGCTCGCGCATCGCATTTGCGGCCAAGGAAGACCCGCTCGGGACCAATCCCGACGGCAATTCGGAAATCTTCTTCTTCGACGGCTCCGCGCTCCGGCAGGTCACGAACACGACTCCCGCAGACATTTCCCAGCGCGTGCGCGACGGAAATTTTCAGCCGTCGCTCTCGGACGACGGCCGCTTCATAGCCTTCTCTTCAAACCGCAACCTGGCGAGCGCGAACGCCGACGCCAATCTCGAAATCTTCATTTACGACACCGCCACGCAGGGCTTCACGCAGTTAACCAGTACTACGGAAGCGGTCGGCGCATCGGATGCCAAGATTAGCGGCGACGGCACGCGCGTCGCCTACATTCGTCAAACGGGCGCAACGCCCGCCGTCCAGCGCGACCTCGTGCTACAGGATCGTGCGGGCGGCGCGCCGCGCGTCTTGGCGACTAATGTTCAGGCGCTGGCCTTTACCTACGGGCGCGCCATCAGCGACGACGGCACGCGGATAGTCTATTCGGCCGAGACCGCGACGAACTCCAGCCAGGTCTTCCTCTACGACGGCAGGAGCAATACGACGCGGCAGGTGACGACGCTCGCGGCGCGCGAAACCGACGTGCCGCTGCATCCGACCATCAGCGGCGACGGCAATCGCCTGGCCTTTGCGACGCGCCGCACGGTCATCCCCGGCAACTCCGACAACAGCATAGAGCTTTACACTTACGACGTACTGACCGCCCGCTTCACGCGCGTCACGAGCGCGCCCGCCGAAGCGGACGGCTTTAACGGCAGCACGCGCGTCGTCGAGGTCGTCTCCTCTCTGAACGACAACGGCTCCGTCATAGCTTTTAATTTCCCGCGCCTCCTGACCGAAACGGTAGCCAACACAGAGCTTCAGAACAATTCGGAAATCTATGTCACGGCCATCCCGCTGACGCTGACCGTCCTTAACGGAGCATCCTTCGGCCACGAGCCTGCGCCGGTGAAGGCGGTCGCGCCCAACAGCATCGCCGTCGCCCTGGGCAGTTCGCTCGCTTCCACGACCGAGCACTCGCAGCGCCAGGCCGACGGCACTTTCCCGCGCTCCGTCGGCGGCACGACCGTCACAGTCAACGGTCGCCAGGCTCAAATCTTTTACGTCTCGCCCACGCAGGTCAATTTCCTCGTCCCGGCTGAAACGGAACTGGGGACGGCCGAAGTGGTCGTCACCAATGCGGAAGGCTTCCAATCGCGCGGCTCTGTGACGGTCCTGCGCGCCGCTCCGGGCGTCTTTACCTACAGCGGCGACGGGCTGGGAGAGGGCGTCATTCTCAACGCCGACACGCTCCAGCCCGGCCCCTTCGACCCCTCCAACGGCCAGTTGAGACTGCTGATCTTCACGACCGGAGCGCGCAACGCCACGCAGGTCACGGTCACGGCCGCCGGGCGCTCTTTGACCGTCGAAACCGTGACGCCCTCGTCAAACATGCCCGGGCTGGACGAAATACGCGTCCTCGTCCCTTCGGACCTGCGCGGCGCTGGGACGGTCGAGCTCGTCGTTCACGCCGACGGACGCGACAGCAATCCGGTCACCGTCATCTTCAGCGGCGACGCGCACCGCGATGTTGTCATTAACGAAGTGCTGGCCGACCCGCCCGACGGGCAGGCGGGTGACGCTAACCACGACGGCGTTCGCAGCGGCTCCGACGATGAGTTCGTCGAGTTGGTCAACACCAGCGGGCGCGATCTGGACATCAGCGGTTATCAACTGCTGACGCGCAGCACGAGTGCGACCTCCGATACCGTGCGCCATACTTTCGCGGCCGGGACGATCTTTCCGGCGGGTTCGGCCATCGTCGTCTTCGGCGGCGGCGCTTTCGATCCGGCCGATCCCGTCTTCGGCGGCGCGCAGGTCTTGAAGGCTTCCACGGGCGGGCTCTCGCTGATTAACTCCGGCGGGGTCGTGACCCTGCAGAGCGTGTCGCACGAGACCGTTGACATCTTTTCCTACGGCGGCTCGACCGGGCTCAACGGCGATGCCAATCAATCGCTGACGCGCTCGCCCGACGCGACCGGCCAGTTCGCGCCGCACTCGACGGCGCCCGGCAGCGGCGGTCGTCTCTTCAGTCCGGGGACGAGGATTGACGGCTCGCCCTTCATCACACAGTCAATCTCGCGCATCGAAATCACGCCGACCGAGGCGACTATCAACGTCGGCGCGCAGCAGCAATTTACGGCACGCGCCTACGACGCCAACGGCCAGCTCCTGACCGGCGTGCTGTTCCAGTGGCAGTCGAGCAATCCGGCAGTCGCCACCGTTGACCAGAACGGACTGGCGACGGGCGTCTCGGCCGGGACGACCCAAATCAGGGCTTCCGCGCGCGGTGTCCAGTCAGGCCCGGCGCTGCTGACCGTCCGAGATGTCGAGCGCACACTGACGCGCGTCGAGGTCACGCCTTCGCCCGCGACGATTCCCGTCGGAGGCTCTCAACAGTTCACTGCCCGCGGCTTCGATCAATTCGGCAACGAGATTACGGGGCTGGCCTTCGTCTGGGAATCATCCAATACGGCGGTCGCCACCGTTGACCAGAGCGGGCTCGCGACCGCGATTGCGCAGGGCCAGGCCATTATCAAGGCCACGTCGCAGGGCGTCTCCGGGACGGCGACGCTGAACGTCACGCCGCCGACTCTCGTCATCAACGAGGTGCTCGCGGACCCGCCCGGCAGCGCGACGACCGACACGCAGGGCGACGCCAATCATGACGGCGTGCGCAGCAGCTCCGACGACGAGTTTGTCGAGCTGGTCAATGCGACTACGGCGGGGCTGGACATTTCCGGCTGGACACTGCGCACGCGCGCGACCGGCAGCACGACAGAGACCGTGCGCCACACTTTCATCGCGGGCCGCACTGTTCCGGCGGGCGAAGCGATTGTCGTCTTCGGCGGCGGCGCTTTCGACCCGGCCAATCCTGCTTTCCGTTGCGCGCAGGTGGTTAAGGCTTCGACGGGCGGCCTCTCGCTGACCAATGGCGGCCTGACGCTCGTCGTTCGCGATGCGGCGGGCAATCTCGTCACGCAGTTTGCTTACGGCACTTCGACGCCGCTCAACGGCGACGCCAACCAATCGCTGACGCGCTCACCCGACATCACGGGCGCGTTTACCCTGCACTCGACAGCGCCCGGCAGCGATGGCCGCGTCTTTAGCCCCGGCACGCGTGTCAACGGCTCGCCGTTTGGCAACTGCCCGGCGCGCCTGGCCAGCGTCACCATCTCGCCGTCGTCCGCGAGCATCGTCACGGGCCAGTCCACACAGTTTACGGCCCAGGCCTTCGACCAGTTCGGCCAGCCGCTGCCAGGCGCTACGATCAGCTTCGCCTCCGATAACACGGGCGTCGCCACGGTTGATTCCGTGACGACGGACCCGAGCACCGGCATCGCCACGGCGACCGTTACGGGCCGCGCACCGGGCACGGCGCATATCACCGCGCAGGCCACCGACGGCGCGACGACCGTCAGCAGCAGCCAGGCCACCCTGACCGTGACCTCGCAAGCGATTACTTACTCCGTTTCGGGTCAGGTCAAAGATGTCGGCAACAATCCGCTGAGCGGGGTGCTGATTACTTTCGAGATGAATTTCGAGGGAACGCTTTCGACCCGGACCGTTGTGACGGATGCCAACGGAAACTATTCATCCGGCGACCTGGGCTGCCAGAACAGCGTCAAGGTCACGCCCTCGAAGACCGGCTATACCTTTAGCCCTTCGGCCATCAGCTTCGTCAGTACGCGATGCCTGAGCGGCAGCGACACGGCCAACTTCACCGGCACACCGGCCTCCGCAGGCACGCTCGTCATCAGCCAGATTTACGGCGGCGGCGGCAACACGGGCGCGACCTACACGCATGATTTCGTCGAAATCTTCAACTCCGGGACGACGACGGTCAATTTTGCGACGACGCCTTACTCCATCCAGTACACGGGCGCGGCCGGTAGCTTCGGAGGAGCGACGGCCTCTTCCCTGACCGTCATCAATTCGGGGACGATTGCGCCCGGCCAGTACTTCCTGGTCCAGGAGTTCGGGCCGACGACAGCGGCCGGGGTTGCGCTGCCGACGCCGGACGCGACCGGCAGCATCAACCTGGCAACCAGCGGCGGCAAGGTCGCGCTCGTCATCGGGACGGCTCCCGTGAGCGCGGTCGCCTGCCCCGGTGATGATCCGGCGACGACACAGCCCAACCCGGCCAATAACAACATCGCGGACTTTGTCGGCTACGGCAGCGCCGCGTCCGCCACCTGCTACGAGGGACAGGGGCCAGCGCCCGCGCACGCCAACACGACCGCCGACTTCAGGAAAGCGGGCGGTTGCCTGGACTCGAACAACAATGCGTTCGACTTCCTCGTCGGACGGACCACGCCGCGTAATACGGCTTCGCCCTTGAACAACTGTGCGAGCGGCGGCAGGCCCGAGATGACGATTAGCGACGTGACCGTGACGGAAGGCAATACGGGGACTGTCAACGCCACCTTCGCCGTCACGCTCTCCGTCCCCGCGAGTTCCACGGTGACGGTTGACTTTACGACGGCGGACGGGACGGCGACGGCCGGGACCGATTATCAGGCGACGAGCGGCACGCTGACCTTCGCGCCGGGTGATTTAACTAAGACCGTGACGGTGCTCGTCAACGGCGACACGCTGGATGAAGCGAACGAGACTTTCTTCGTTAACCTGACGAACGCCGTCAACGCCACGCTGCTCGATAATCAGGGCCAGGGCACGATCACGGATAATGACGCGGCCCCGACCATCTCCATTAATGACACGTCGGTCGCGGAAGGCGATGCCGGGACGACAAGCGCTACTTTCAACGTCACGCTCTCGGCGGCGAGCGGCCAGACCGTGACCGTCAACTACGCGACCGCAGACGGCACGGCGACAGCCGGGACCGATTATCAGGCGGCGACGGGAACGCTCACCTTCAGCCCCGGACAGACGACTCAAACCGTGACCGTCCTCGTCAACGGCGACACGACCTTTGAGCCGAGCGAGACTTTCAACGTCAACCTGACGGGGCCAACCAACGCCACCATTGCAGACCCGCTTGGCCAGGGCACGATCACGAATGATGATGCTCCGCCTTCGACGCCTGCCGTCTCCATCAATGATATCGCGGTCACGGAAGGCAACACGGGCACGAAGACCCTGGACTTTACAGTCTCTCTCTCGACATCCGGCACGCAGCCCATTACGGTGGATTACGCGACCGCGGACGGGACGGCAACAGCCGGGACCGATTACCTGGCCGCCACCGGAATGCTGACCTTCGCGCCGGGAGAGACCGTCAAGACCATCAGCGTCACCATCAACGGCGACACGACCATCGAGCCTGACGAGACCTTCTTCGTCAATCTGACGAACCCCGTCAACGCTACCTTCACGGATCCGCAGGGCCAGGGCACTATCACCAACGACGATACGGCTCCGCCGGTCGCGGGCGTGGTCGTCATCAGCCAGATTTACGGCGGCGGCGGTAATACGGGCGCTCCCTTCAACGCGGACTTCATAGAGCTTTTCAATCCCGGCACGAGCGCCGTTGACATCACCACCTGGTCGGTGCAGTACGCTTCCGGCTCCAGCACGAGCGGCAATTTCTCTGTCACGCCGCTTTGCCCGACCGGGACCTGCTCGATTGCTGCGGGCGGATATTTCCTCGTTAAGGAAGCGGGCGGCGCGACCGGCAGCTCTTTCACGGCGGACGTGACGGGGACCATCGGGATGAGCGCGAGCAGCGGGAAGGTGGCGCTGGTAACGACGACCACGCCGCTCAGCGCGGCCTCCGGCTGCTCGACCCTGCTGGCCGGTGCGGTTGATTTCGTCGGCTACGGCAGCGCCACCTGTTTCGAGGGCACTGGGCCGACGCCCGCTCCCGGCAATACGACCGCTGCGCTCAGAAAATCGGGTGGCTGCCAGGACACCAACGACAATGCGTCCGATTTCCTGGTCGGCACGCCCACGCCTCGCTACAGCGGCTCGCCGCGTAACTTCTGCAACGGCGTCTCCGTCTCGATTGACAATGTGACGGTCACGGAAGGCAACAGCGGGACAGTGGCCGCGAACTTTACCGTCACGCTCTCTGCCGCGAGCGCGCAGACGGTCACGGTTGACTTTACGACGGCGGACGGGACGGCGACCGCCGGTAGCGACTATCAATCGAACGGCGGGACACTGACCTTCGCGCCGGGTGATTTAACTAAGACCGTGACGGTGCTCGTCAACGGCGACACGCTGGATGAAGCGAACGAGACTTTCTTTGTTAACCTGACGAATGCCGTCAACGCCAACATCTCTGCCTCGCAGGGGACGGGCACGATTACCGACGACGATGCGACGCCTTCCCTTTCGATCAACGACGTGACCGTTGCGGAGGGCAACGCGGGGGCCGGAACGACCAACGCGACCTTCACCGTCACGCTCTCGGCCCAGAGCGGCCAGCAAGTGACGGTTGATTTCGCAACGGCAGCCGGTTCCGCAACAGCCGGGACCGATTACCAGGCCACCAGCGGCACGCTGACCTTCGCGCCCGGCCAGACGAGCAAGACCGTGACCGTGCTCGTCAACGGCGATACCGATTTCGAGAACGACGAGACCTTCTTCGTCAATCTGACGAACCCCGTCAACGCCACCCTCACGGACCCGCAGGGCCAGGCTACCATCACGAACGACGATCCCGCGCCGGTCATCCCTGCGCTCTCGATCAACGATGCCACGGTCACGGAAGGCGACGTGGGGACGGTCAATGCGACCTTTACCGTCACGCTCTCTTCGACGAGCACGCAGACGGTGACGGTCAACTACAGCACTTCGACGACTCCGGGAACGGCGACGGCAGAGGCGGATTACCTGGCGGCTGCGGGAATGCTGACCTTCGCGCCCGGCGAGACGACGCAGACCATCACGGTGACGGTCAAAGGCGATACCCTGGTCGAGCCTGACGAGACCTTCTTCGTCACTCTTTCCAGCCCGACTAATGCCACTCTTCTCGACAACCAGGGCCAGGGCACGATCAGCAACGACGACTTCGCGCATCTGGTCATCAGCCAGGTCTACGGCGGCGGCGGCAATACGGGCGCCCCGTACACGAACGACTTCATCGAAATCTTCAATCGCGGGACGACGACCGTTAATTTCGCAACGACGCCCTACTCGGTCCAGTACGCTAGCGCGGCCAGCAGCTTCGGGGCGGCGAATACAATAACGGTCATCAATTCCGGGACGATTGCTCCCGGCCAGTATTTCTTAATTCAAGAGGCGGCAACTAACACTGCGTCGTGCGGCAGCGCCCCGTGCGGCGCGGCCCTGCCGACGCCTGATGCGAGCGGGAATATCAACCTGGCGACCACCGGCGGCAAGGTCGCGCTCGTCTCCGGCACGGCCCCCGTCACGGCCGCCGCGTGTCCCGGCGCGACCACTCCCGCGACCACACCCAATTCACTGACGATAGTTGACTTCCTAGGTTACGGGACCGCCAACTGCTACGAGGGAACTGCGGCCGCGCCCGCGCACGCCAACACGACCGCCGATTTCAGGAAAGCCGGTGGCTGCCTGGATACAGATCAGAACTCGACGGACTTCTTCGTCTCCGCGCCCACCCCGCGTAACACGTTCTCGCCCACGAATGATTGCAGCGGCGGCCTGAGGCCGGAGATTACCATCAACGACCGCGCGCTCTCGGAGAGCAACACCTCTGTCGCCTTCACGGTCACGCTTTCGACCGCGAGCACGCTGACCGTCACGGTTGATTTCAGCACCGCCAACGGCACTGCGATTGCGGGCGCGGATTACACGGCCACGAGCGGGACGCTCACCTTCGCTCCGGGCGACACGAGCAAGACGATTACCGTCACCGTCAACAATGACGCGCTCGACGAGGCGAACGAGACCTACTTCGTCAATCTCTCTAACCCCTCGAACGGCACGATCCTCGACGGGCAGGGCCTGGGGACCATCAACGATAACGACCCGACCCCGTCGCTCTCAATCAACAACGCCTCGGTCGCGGAGGGCGACAGCGGAACCAAGACGCTCGACCTGACGGTCACACTCTCGGCGGCGAGCGGCCAGACCGTGACCGTCAACTACGCGACCGCGGACGGCACGGCGACGGCCGGGACCGATTACGTGGCCGCCACCGGAATGCTGACCTTCGCGCCGGGAGAGACCGTCAAGACCATCAGCGTCACCATCAACGGCGACACGACTATCGAACCGGACGAGACCTTCTCCGTCACTCTTTCCGGCGCGACGAACGCTACTCTCCCGGCCGCCCCCGGACAGGGCACGATCACGAATGATGATGTCGCGGTTGACCTGTCAATCACCAAGACGGATACGCCCGACCCCGTCAACGCGGGCGAGAATATTACCTACACGCTGACCGTGACCAACAACTCCGCGACCGCTGCGGCCCAGAGCGTGACGGTCAGCGACCAGATTCCGGCGAACACGACCCTCGTCTCCGTCGGCACGCCGCCCACCGGGTGGACGCGCACGGATGCGACCCCGCCGGGCGGAACCGGGACTATCACTTTCAGCCGGGCGACGATGCCCGCGACCGCCCCCGAAAAGACTGCGACCTTCACCATCACGGTCAACGTCAATTCGAGCGCGGCCAATAATTCGAGCATCGGCAACACCGCCACCGTATCGAGCACGACCGAGGATGATAATCCGTCCAACAACTCTGCCACGACGGCGACGGCCGTGCGCACGCCCGCCGACCTGGCGCTCGCCAAGTCGGTTAACAACCCCACGCCGAACGTCGGCGGCAGCGTCACCTTCACCATTACCGTCAGCAACAACGGCCCGTATGCCGCCACCGGCGTTTCCGTCAAAGACCAATTACCGGTCGGGCTGACCTACGTTTCTGACGACTCCGGCGGCGCTTATAACAGCACGACGGGCATCTGGACCATCGGCACTATCAATGCTTCGGGCTCGGCCACCTTGCACATCACTGCGACGGTCACTTCGGGGGCCACTAGCGGCGTGACCAATACGGCCGAAGTCTTCACTTCCGACCAGTTCGACCCGAACTCGACTCCCGGCAATAATGTCCCAGGTGAAAACGATCAGAGCAGCGCGGCGGTGAGAGCGCAGAGCGCGGACCTCTCATTATCCAAGACGGTTAACAACCCGTCGCCGAGCGTCGGCGAGAGCGTCGTCTTTACGCTCACGCTGAGCAATGCAGGGCCTGACGCTGCGACTAATGTCCAGGTCGGCGATTCCCTGCCCGCCGGGTTGCAGTTCGTCTCTGCGACAGCCAGCACGGGCTCTTACGATGCCGCCTCGGGCGTCTGGACAGTGGGAACGGTCGCGGTGGGAACCCCTGCCACGCTGAACATTACGGCGCAGGTTCAGGCAACGGGCACTATCACCAACACTGCCGAGGTCATCAATTCGGGCGTGTTCGACCCGGATTCGACTCCGGCCAATCACGCAGCGGAGGATGACCAGAGCAGCGCCAGCGTCTCGGCGGGCGTGGCGCAGGCAGACCTCTCGCTGACCAAGACCGTCAATAACCCCACGCCGAACGTCGGCGGCAGCGTCACCTTCACCATTACCGTCAGCAACGCCGGGCCGCAGGCTGCGACCGGAGTGCAGGTCAAAGACCAGTTACCGGCAGGGCTGACTTATGTCTCCGACAATGCGAGCGGCGCTTATAACAGCACGACGGGCATCTGGACCGTCGGCACTATCAATGCTTCGGGCTCGGCCACCTTGCACATCACTGCGACGGTCACTTCGGCGGCGGCGGGCGGCGTGTCGAACACTGCGCAGGTCAACGCTTCCGACCAGTCCGACCCGGATTCGACGCCCGGCAATAACGTCACGACCGAAGACGATCAGAGCAGCGCCACGGTCACGCCGCTCAGCGCCGATCTCTCCATTACGAAGAGCGATTCGCCGGACCCGGTCGCGCCCGGCGGCACACTGACCTATACCATCGTCGTCACCAATAATGGCCCGAACGCGGCCCAAAACGTCACAGTCACGGACAACCTGCCCTCCGAAGTGACCTTCACCGGCTGCGCTTCGCAATCGGGCAACGGCGTCTGCGCCGGGACCGGCAATAACCGCACGGTGACGTTCGCTTCAATCGCGAGCGGCGCGTCCGAGACCATCACGCTCCAGGGCACGGTCAGCGGCACGGCTGCCGACAACTCGACCATCAACAATACGGCGAGCGTCGGTTCAGCCACCACTTTTGACCCCGCCACGGCGAACAACTCCGCCGCCGCTTCGACGACCGTGCATCTGACTTCGGCCGACATCGAGACGACCAAGAGCGATTCGCCGGACCCCGTACTGGCGGGCAATAACATCACCTACACGATCAACGTCATCAATCGCGGGCCGGACGCGGCGAGCGGACTGACCTTCACGGATACAGTGCCGTCGAACACGACCTTTGTGTCGCTCTCGTCCCCTGTAGGCTGGACGTGTTCCACTCTTCCGGCGGCGGGCGGGACGGGCCAGATAACCTGCACTGCGAGCACGCTCGCTTCCGCGCAGACTAACACCTTCACTTTGGTCGTCAAGGTTGACCCGAACGTGACGGCCGGGACCGTCATCTCCAACACGGCCGCGGCTTCGAGCGGGACGAACGATCCCGCGCCGGGCAATAACTCGGACACGGAGCAGACGACCGTCCAGGCATCGGCCAGGCTCTCCGTGACCAAGACGGACACGCCGGACCCGGTCGCCATCGGCAACAACATCACTTACACCATCACCGTCACCAACGGCGGCCCGGACAATGCCAGCAGCGCGACGCTGACGGACGCTATCCCTGCAAACACGACCTTCAAATCGTTCACGACCGCGCCCGGCTGGACCTGCACGACTCCGGCGGTCAATGGGACAGGCACGGTCAGTTGCACGAACCCGACCCAGAATGTCGGGCAATCGGTCTTTACTCTAGTGGTCAACGTCAACAGTACGGCGACGGACGGTACCGTT
>DASVWH010000241.1:0-4290 GCA_036389715.1 Pyrinomonadaceae bacterium
TCACTCATCACCCATCACTCATCACCCATCACTCATCACCCATCACTCATTACTCATCACTTTCTTAATTCATCACTCTCTTACATTTGCGGCACGGGTTCGGCGATCATGATGGGGTGCGGCGTGACGACTCTGCCGGAGGGAACGCAGAGGACGGGGCAGGGAGCGTTGCGGACGACGCGCTCGATGTCCGGGCCGAGGCCGGGCGCGCCGCCGAAGAGCGACGTGTGAACGCTCGTCCCGATGACGATCAAGTCCACATCCTTTTCGGTCGCCAGCCTGACGATCTCCTCGTAAGGTCTCCCCTCCGCGATGTGCGTCAGCGGACGGCCGCCCGCCTCGCTGGCAAACGTCTCCATCCTCTCCTTAACGTAATCGCGCAGCCGCGATAATTCCGTCCCGGCGCTCTCTGGAAATATCTCTGCCATCTGTTCCATGTAATCGCCGATGACGTAGATGGCGTGAAACTCTGCGTTGGTGCGTCCGGCCAGTTGCGCGGCCACCTGCGCCGCGGCCGTCGAAGAGGGGCGAAAGTTGGTGGCCAGCAGGATACGGTTGAGACGAATCTCCGTGTGCGCTCCCCTGTGCTCGACGAAGTCGCGCTGCGGCGGACGAATCGTCAGGACGGGGCAGGGCGCTTCGGCGATAATCTCCTCGGCGGTCGAGCCCCAGAGGGCGCGGGCCAGCCCCTTGCGCCCGTGCGTGACGACCGTCACGAGGTCTATCTCGAAGTCGCGGACGGCGCGCGCTATCTCGGGCGCGGGCTCACCCTCGATAATCACCGGGTCCACTTCGAGTCCGGCCAGCATCGGGTCTTCGAGCAGGTCTCCGACTTCCGTGCGCAACTGTTGCAGCCACCTCTGCTCGGGCTCGTCGAAGGCGCGCTCGGGCAGTGTCAGCAGGTTCGCGGGCACGCTGCCCTCCTGCACGCTGAAGAGGACTACGCGCCCGCCGCCCTCGCGCGCAAACGCCGCCGCGTACTTCAGGGCCGCCCGCGCATGTGGCGTGAAATCCGTCGGAAAGAGAATGTTTCGGAATGGATACATGAGACCTTCAGGCGCACAAGGAGAGAAGGCCGAAACGGAAAAGGGCGAGCGGCCCGCAAAGAAGAGATGAGCCCCGCCGCTGCTTCCGCAGACCTTCTAACCTCTGCCGCCTGCCCCTTTCTTCATCTACATTTTGCCCCAGAGCATTAGACCGCCGACCACTATGAAGGCCACGGCCGCCACCTTGTGCAGCAATTCGGCGGGCAGGTATTTCCCCAGCAGCGCGCCGACCGCGACCCCTATCAGAGAGACGAGCGCCAGTGCCAGCGCCGCGCCGAGAAAAACGGAGAGCGGCGAGCGCGTTTGAGCCGCCAGCGTAATCACGGCCAACTGCGTCTTATCGCCCATCTCCGCCAGAAACAGGACACCGAAGGTAGTCCAGAATGCGCTCCATTTAAGCATAGTCAGTTTTGAGTTTTCGGTTTTCAGTTTTCAGTTTCGAGCCGATAACTTGCGGTAAACGGTTTTGAGTTTTCGGTCTTCAGTCAGCCGCTTTCAGTCAATAGCTTTCAGTCCGGGCACTTTGGCCGCCGGGTTTTAACTGAAAACTGAAAACTGAAAACTCAAAACTCAAAAAGTTACAAAACTCTCGTGCCCGCGATGCGGTCAAGCTGCGGGGCGAGTTGAAAGCGGGCGAGCTGCGATTGCCGCCTGCGTGCGAGGACGGCCAGCTCCAGCGCGACCCGCTCGCGCGCGCCGCCTCCGCGCTGCCCCTTCGCCAGTTGGTCCACGACGCGCCGCAGGGTTTCGCTGATGCTCGCGACGTATGCCTTCGCGCCGGGCCGGGCGTGCAGCCGCACGGCCCCGTTGGCGTACTCGAACCTGGCCGTCGCAGGGTCTAGAAATGAATAATCGTCGGCCAAGCTCAAGCGCACGGCGCGAAAAATGGCGTCGAAGTTTGCCCCCGTGCTCAAGGCCGCGCGCTCGACCGCCGCGACCAGTTCGCCGCTCACGCGCACGAGGGCCAGCCAGTCGCTCTCTTCCGGCGATGCCGCGTCGGCTGCGCCCGCCTGGGCGTCCTCTGCGGCCGCTTCAACATCTGTCTGCACGTCGCCAGCTTCCGTCGACGTGTCCGTGCCTTCGTAAACGCTGACGAGGCCGCCGGGCTCCCTGGCGCGCACCAGCAGGCGCTGCAAAGCCTCTTCGCCCGTCCCCTGGCGGCCCGTCAGGTGATCCGTCTCGCGGATGCGCGGGCGCTCTCCCGGTTGCAGAAACACGTCGGCGTCATACTCGTCCAGCTCGACGTGCACGCGGCAGACGAACTCGCGCTGCTGCAAGTAGCGGAGCAGCGCCGACAGGTTGACGTAGCTCGTATCGAGATTCTCGTGCACGGGTCGAGATTTTTCGTTGCGCTCTCGCATCACAGATTGAACACGCCGGTGGAATTGCGGCGGAGCATAACAAGCCGGAAGTAAAAAGGCAAAAGATAAAAGCGCGGGGAAGAGGCCGGGGAGCGTGCCGTCGGCGCGAGCGGTCACCCGTGCGGTCGGCGGTGCTGTCCGCCCGGTCGTGCAGCCTGCGCAGCGAGATTTCGTGAAACTGCGCCCGGCGCACGCCGATAATGGCGCGCCCCGAATTTTGCGCTTTACCTTTTGCCTTTTGCCTTGCTATGCTCCGCCGCACGCGCAGAGAAGCCGCGCTTTGTTCCGACCGCTTCAACTCAAGAGTCAAAGTATTTCGGGAGTCAGACGTGATCGAAGTCACCGACATCGTCAAGCGATACGGCGCGAACACCGTGCTCAACCACGCCACGTTCCAGATTCAGGAAGGGCAGTTGACGACCATCCTCGGCCCTTCGGGCTGCGGCAAATCAACGCTGCTGCGCTGTCTCAACCGGCTCGAACGCTTTGATCGCGGGCGGCTGCGCATCGGCGATGTCGAAGTCCTCGGCAACGAGGAGAAGAAGCTCTCGCCCGCCGAAGATAAGGAGTTGACCAGGCGTTTGCGCGCGCTCGTCGGCATCGTCTTTCAAAACTTCAATCTCTTCCCGCACCTGACGGCGCTCGGCAACGCGGCCGAAGCGCCCATGACCGTCAAGGGCATGCCGCGCAGGGAAGCGGAGGAACTCGCGCGCCACTATCTGGGCAAAGTGGGACTCAGCGAAAAAGCGGACTTCTACCCGGCGCAGCTTTCGGGCGGCCAGCAGCAGCGCGTCGCCATCGCCCGCGCGCTCGCGATGGAGCCCGAAGTGATTCTCTTCGACGAGCCGACCTCGGCGCTCGACCCCCAGCTCATCAAGGAAGTCTCAAAGATGCTGCGCGCCCTCGACGATCTGGGCAAAACGCTGGTCGTCGTTTCACATGACATGAATTTCGCGCGCTACATCTCGGACCAGGTCATCTACTTTGAAGGCGGGCACGCGGTCGAAGCCGGGACGGCCGAAGAGGTCTTCGGCAATCCGCAACGGCCCGAAACGCGCGCCTTCATGGAGAGCTTTCAGCAGGACGAGCCCGCGTCGAATAATCGTCCCGCGTCCGCCGGGCAGGGAAACGGGACTTTCGACGCCGAACTTGGCACACGCGACACCCTCGGACAGGAGGAGTAAGACAACAGATGAGCAAACGGATGCGACGCGCCGCCTCGACGCTCCTTCTCCTGCTGGTTTTTCAAGCTCCCGGCTTCGCGCAATCGGCGCTCGAACGCGTGCGCCGCAGCGGCGAGCTGCGCATCGGCACGGACGCCACCTACCCGCCGCTCGAATCGGTCGAGAACGGGCAGTTCACGGGCTTCGACATTGATCTCGGGACGGCCATCGCGCGTGAACTGGGCGTGCGCGCCAGGTTCATCAACTCCGGTTTCGACGGTATCTTTCCGGCGCTCCAAAACGGCACGTTCGACGCCGTCATGTCCTCCGTCACCATCACGGAGGAGAGGCGCGCTTCGATGCTCTTCTCAGACCCCTACTACGACTCCGGCCAGTTGATCGCCGTGCGCGGTGACAGGCAGGGAATCAACGTGCCGGACGATTTGAGCGGCAAGACGGTCGGCGTCCAAATCAACACGACGGCGCAGTATGACCTGGAGAAGCGCGCGGGGGTGACGGTCGCCAAGTACAATACGATTGACCTGGCGCTGCTCGACCTGCGCAACGGCCGGATAGATGCGGTCGTGAGCGACGCGCCCGTCCTCAAGTACATGATTCACCAGAGCTTTCGCGAGTTGAAGACGGTCGGCAACCGCTTCACGGACGAGAAGTTCGGCATCGCGCTGGCCCAGGGCAGCGAAGACCTGCGCGCCGCCGTCA
>DASVWH010000242.1:0-6076 GCA_036389715.1 Pyrinomonadaceae bacterium
CTACCGATTTCGAGCGCCTGCTTGCCCGCGAATTGAAGGGCGATGTTGTGTAGAATGGACGCCTCGTCCCGATTCATGAAGCCCATCAGGGGGAAGCGGTCGTCGGCATACCAGTGATGCGGAACTTCGCGGCGCAGGTACTTCCACGGGTGACTTAGTTTATCCCCCGCCCTCAGATGAGGAAAATTGGCGTCCGGCACGATAACTCGCAATCCGGGCGAAATATAATCTCTGTCGGTAAATGGGAAAGACATCAAGTATTAGTAAGCGTTCCAGAAAGTTAGTCACGTGAGGCAGGCGGCATCGGATAAGCAGATGTACGCGTCGCCGCCGAGCGTAATCCTGAGGGCGAACGTGAGAGCTGCGGAAAAGATGGGAATTGGCCTAACGCACGCCGGAGAGTCCCACGGCGTGAGACGCGCGTGGATTCGCGTGCGGGAGAAACTTCTGTTGGTCTTACAAGACCGTATTCCTTCGTCTTTATAGGAAGGCTGCTTGAAATCACTGTTCAGGTTTCTGTCTACGACTGTCAGAATACGTTAACGCGGTGACCTGATTACAGAAAGCACGTGAAGAGCATAGCTCCCACCTCAGCAACGAGCTTGCCGCCTTGCACCTGTTAACAAGCAAGAGAGTAACACGGCGGGCGGAAGGGTTCAATCGAACTGTCAGCTATTAAAGGCTGCGTTCCCCTGGAGATGTAGAATGAGCGGGCAGCGTTTATAGCCGGTTAGATTATTCCTGCCGCACGGCCTGCCGGAGCACCCGCCCGGCTGCCCCGGTGAAACTCATCGCCGCGCTGCGTGTCGCTGCTCCTGAAGAGCCGGATCACTTTAGTTTTCTGCGCCTGTTCTGTCATACTGGCTTTAAGATTTTCGCGGGTCGGATAGATTAACAGAGCCGGAAACCGGAGCTATGAACAAGAAAAACCAGGCGATTGAATCGGCAAACGGCGATTCCGCTCCGCCCAGAGTGGCGACGGGAATCGAAGGCTTAGACGATATTCTGCAAGGCGGTTTTCCGGCGCATCGTGTCTACCTTGTAGAAGGGGAACCCGGAACCGGAAAGACAACGCTCGCGCTGCAATTCCTGATGGAAGGCGTGCGCCTCGGTGAAGCGGGTCTCTACGTCTCTCTTTCAGAAACCAAAGAAGAGTTGGAATCGTCCGCTCGCTCACACGGTTGGTCGCTCAACGGCATCAGCATCCACGAGCTTCTTCCGGCCGGAGATGCGCTCAAACCGGAATCGCAGTACACCATTTTTCACCCGTCTGAGGTAGAGTTGAGCGAGACGACCAGCGCCGTGCTCAAAGAGGTCGAGCGCATCAACCCGCGGCGTATCGTCTTCGACTCCCTCTCCGAGATGAGATTGCTGGCGCACGACCCTTTGCGCTACCGCAGGCAGATACTGGCCCTCAAGCAGTATTTCATCGGGCGAGAATGCACGGTGATGCTATTGGACGACAAGACCTCGGCCGCCCACGATCTGCAATTGCAATCAATCGTGCATGGCGTGCTCTTGCTGGAGCATCGAGCGGGCGAGTACGGCTCGGAGAGACGGCGATTGCGCGTGATTAAGGTGCGCGGCTCGCGCTTTCGCGGCGGCTATCACGATTTCAACATAGAGACGGGCGGAGTGGTCGTCTTTCCGCGCCTCGTCGCGGCCGAGCACCGGCAGAATGCCGCGAAAGGCAACGCCACCAGCGACGTACCCGAACTGGACTCTTTGCTGGGCGGCGGACTCGCGCGCGGGTCGAGCACGCTGATTATCGGCCCGGCCGGGAGCGGCAAGTCAACGCTCGGGGCACAGTTTGCCGTGGCATCGGCGGCGCGGGCAGAGAGGGCCACCATCTTCATCTTCGATGAGGTCAGCGAAACCTACGTCGGGAGGATCAACGGCATCGGCTCGGACATACAGCGTTATCTGGACGAGGGCCTCATCAGGTTGCAGCAGGTTGACCCGGCCGAAATGACGCCGGGCGAATTTGCCAGTGCTGTGACTCGCTCCGTCGAGCGCGACAATGCGCGCGTCGTCGTGATCGACAGTCTCAACGGCTATCTGAACTCGATGCCGGAAGAGCGATTCCTGACGATTCAGATGCACGAATTGCTGACTTTTCTTAACCAGCGCGGCGTTGTCACGGTGCTCGTCATGGCGCAGCACGGCTTTCTCGGCAATATGGCCTCTCCCGTGGACGTTAGTTATCTGGCCGACACCGTTCTGATGCTGCGCTATTTCGAGGCCGGGGGAGAGGTGCGGCGCGCCGTGTCCGTCATCAAGAAGCGCACGGGCGCGCACGAAAATACGATCCGCGAGCTGAAAGTCACCTCGCAGGGTATTCGCGTCGGCAAGCCTTTAAAGCAGTTCCGGGGCGTGCTCACAGGGGTTCCGACTTTCGGCGGGATGAATAACAGGTTGAGTGAAGAGGCCGATGAACATGGGTGAGCCCCCGGGCAATCGAGATGAAGGGATACTGATCCTCGCGCCGACCGGCAGAGACGCGGCGATGACCTCGCGCTACTTTCTCGAAGCGGGTCTGCGCGCGGAGGTCTGCGGCCATATTGAAGAACTGTGCGAAGCGATGCGCGAAGGCGCAGGGATGATTTTCCTGACCGGCGAGGCGCTAACCTTCAAAGCGATGCGATGCCTGGTCGAAGCCCTCGCGCTCCAGCCTCCCTGGTCCGACATTCCCATCATAATTTTGACAAGCGGCGGAGGCCAAACGCCGTCCAATACCGAAGTGCTCGGGGCTCTGACCGAAGCGGGCAACGTGACGCTCATCGAGCGCCCCGTCCGTTTGATGACTTTAATGAGCGCGGTCAGGTCCGCGCTCAGGGCGCGCCACCGCCAGTATGATGTCCGGGAGCACCTCGCGGCGGAGCGGCGCGCGAAAGAGGCATTGGAGCAGAGCGAGGCGGCGGTCCGCGAGAGCGAGCGGCAACTGCACACGCTCATCAACGCGGTTCCGCTCCTAGCCTGGATGGCCGAACCCGACGGGCACATCTTCTGGTACAACCAGCGTTGGTACGACTACACGGGCAAGACGCCGGAGGAAATGAACGGCTGGGGATGGCAATCGGTCCACGACCCTGAAATACTGCCGCGCGTTCTCGAAGGCTGGCGCGCCTCTATTGCCAGCGGCGAGCCGTTCGAGATGGAGTTTCCCTTAAAATCTTCCAGCGGTGAATTCCGTTCATTCCTGACGCGCGTTAAGCCGCTGCGGGACGAACAGGGACGCGTTGTGCGCTGGTTCGGAACGAACACGGATGTGGAAGAACTGCGGCGCGCCTTGAAACAGGCTGAAGATGCTAATCGCATGAAAGACGAGTTTCTGGCCACTCTTTCGCATGAGCTGCGCACGCCCCTGACGGCCATCCTCGGCTGGGCGCGCCTGTTAAGCAACGGTCAGCTCGACGGCGCTAATACGGCCCGTGCGCTGGAGACCATCGAGCGCAACGCAAAGGCGCAATCGCAGCTCATCGAAGACATCCTAGACATGTCGCGCGTCATCACCGGCAAGCTCAGGCTTGAGGTGCAGCCGGTTGACCTCGCTGCGGTTATCGAATCCTCGATTAACGCGGTGCTCCCGGCGGCTCAAGCGAAAGGTATTCGCCTCCAGCGTGTGCTCGACTCAGGCGGGGGTATGGTTTCGGGCGACCCCACACGTTTGCAGCAAATCATCTGGAATCTGCTCTCGAATGCTATCAAGTTCACGCCGAAAGACGGGCGCGTCCAGGTTAAACTTGAGCGCGTCAATTCGCATGTCGAGGTTATTGTCAGCGACGACGGGCAAGGCATCAGCCCGGATGTTTTACCGTTCGTGTTTGAACGCTTCCGTCAAGCCGATTCGACGATGACGCGGGCGCACGGAGGGCTCGGCCTAGGGCTGGCCATCGTGCGCCATCTGGTGGAGATGCACGGCGGCACGGTTGAAGTGGAAAGCCCGGGTGAAGGTCAGGGCTCGACCTTCACCGTCAGACTCCCGCTGGTCGTGGTGCGTTCGCTTAAGGCCCACCGCGCGGACGGTCTCGAACGAGTGCATCCGACGGCCGACAACGGGATGCCCTTTAACTGCCCGCCTGAGCTGGAAGGGTTGCGCCTGCTTGTCGTTGACGATGAAGAGGACACGCGCACTCTGCTGAAGATGGTGCTGGAGACGTGCGGCGCTTCCGTCACAACGGTTTCATCGGCGCGCGAAGCCCTCGCCGCGCTCAAGGAATCAAGGCACGACGTGCTCATCAGCGATCTCGGCATGCCCGAAGAGGACGGATACGCTTTAATCAAGAAGGTGCGCGCGCTCTCGGCGGAAGACGGCGGGCAAACGCCATCGGCGGCACTGACCGCTTATGCCAGGGTGGAAGACCGGATGAAAGTGCTGCGCTCGGGCTTCCAGATACACATCCCGAAGCCGGTCGAGCCGGCCGAGCTGGTAACAGTAGTCGCCAATCTCGCCGGACGAATCGCGAAGTAACGGGCCATAGAGCACGACGAGCGGTCTTTACTTTTAGGGGTCCAGAATCTTTTGCTACAGTAGCTGAGAATATTTATGCCATACAATCACTTATCAGCCGAGGAAGAGCGGGTCATAGTCCTTAAGGGCACTGAAAGACCGTTCACCGGCGAGTACGACAAACTTTTCTCGCCCGGCACGTTCATCTGTCGGCGCTGCAACAACCCGCTCTATTCGGCAGAGGCTAAATTCAATTCGGGCTGCGGCTGGCCGAGCTTCGACGAAGAGTACCCGGAGAGCGTCGAGCGTCATACGGATGCTGATGGACGACGCATCGAAATACTTTGCGCTCGCTGCCATGCCCACCTGGGCCACGTCTTCGAGGGCGAGGGCCTGACGGATAAAGACACACGCCACTGCGTTAACTCCCTCTCCATTCGATTCGTTCCCGAAGGCAAAGAACTACCGCCTGTGCTCGACGCCGACTAACAGCCGAAGGGCGGCTTCTTCAATCATCCCGACATCGCTGAAGCGACGAGCGACGGATTCGCCGGGAAGCTGCGAGGGAAGCTACAAGCAGCCCAATCGTGAGAAGAGCCAGTGACCCCGTCATGGATCAGAGCGGACCAGGGCCCTGCTCTCCGTTCTTATGCTCTGAGAAGTCTCTTCAAAAGTCGTATTGCTCCCGGTATCTGCGATGCTCGCGTATTCCCAAAACCCAGGACGAATCCCTGGCGGGTGGCGTCGCCAGCGTATGAAAGAGATAAAGCGGAAAGCCGCAAATTTCTTTCAGCAGCCTTCGCAGCGATTTCGTTATCCGAAATCCCGCCGCTGATTAAAATCGTCAGGTGCATACCGGCTTCTCCTCCGACAATCGTGCAGGAGGGAGAGAGTTGGCGCTCGACCTCTTGAACCAGCACGCGTCGTCGCTCTCCGTAAATCTGCCGCATCTTTCGGATATGCCGGGCGAAATGTCCTTCCCGAATGAATTCCGTCAGGACGGCCTGATTGATGGGCGGCGGGCAGAGGTCCATTGCCTGACGGACCGCGGCGAAACGGTCAACGAGGTCGGGTGGAATCACTATGTATCCAAGGCGCAGCGACGGGAAGAGGACTTTGCTGAACGTCCCGATGTAGATTACGCGGGAGTTGGTATCGAGGCCCTGTAGGGATGAGATCGGCGGGCTCTCGTAACGATATTCGCTGTCGTAATCATCTTCTATAATCCATGAACCTGCCTTCTGCGCCCACTCCAAAAGCTGGAACCGGCGCGTGGCGCTCATCGTGACGCCGAGCGGGTATTGATGAGAGGGCGCGACGAAGGCTGCGCGCGCTTCCGGGCTGAGCCTGATTCCCGCGAAGACATCCAGCCCCTCCGGGTCCACCGGAACGGGCACGGCCCTGCACCCCGCTGCCTTGAGAACGTGGTGCACGAGCCAATAGCCCGGTTCTTCAACCCAGGCGGGCGCTCCCGCATCCAGCAAGACACGCGTGGTAATGTCCAATGCCTGTTGCGACCCGCTGACGATCATGATCTGGTCGGCTTCACACCGAACCGCGCGCGAAGTCCGCAGATACACCGCGATTGCTTCCCGAAGCGCCTCCGAGCCCATGGCGTCTCCGTAT
>DASVWH010000243.1:0-25371 GCA_036389715.1 Pyrinomonadaceae bacterium
AACCGAGTAGCCGCCGAGAATACCGTCGCCCAGCTCTATCACGATCAGGTCCGGTGCGCTCTCGTTGAGGCTTGAGATGATGGCGCGTGCGACCGGCGCGAGATCGCCCGCGCCCGCCGTCGAGGGCAGCCCGCAATCGAGGAAGCTGGCCGTCGCCACCGCGCCGTGATCCGCCATGTTCAGGGTATCGCGCAGGCAGGCGACGCCCGACAGCTTGGCCGCCGCGACTCTCAGGCCCGCACGCGTCGCCTGCTTAATCAATTCCGTCGCGGCGAAGGTCTTGCCGCTGTTCATGCACGTCCCGGCAACCAGGACGAGCGGCGCGGTCTGCTCCAAAGTCTCGCACGCGGGCAGCGCCACGTCCGCGATGTTGAGCACACGCCCCTCGGCGTCACACGCGAGCCCCAGGACCTCTACGCTGATGGCATCGCTCAAGCTCGAATGATGCCCCGTGCAGCGACCGATGACCCCGCCCATGTTGAGCAAGTGAAGACTGTCCCCCGCCGCGATGCTCTCCGGCACGTCGCCGACGAATCCCTTGAGCGCGCGCCTGCGCCCGAGCACGCCGACCAGCACGTCGCCCGGATTAATCTTCGCCAGTCGCCCGCTCGGCAGTTCCAGCTGGTTATAGGTCGCGCTGTCGGTCAGGGCCCGCACGACGACGACATCGCCTGCGCGCGGGCTGGCGCAAGCCTCCGTCACCGCGACGGTCTTCGACAACCCGAGCGGCGATGCGGCGCTCCCGATCTTATCCGCCTCGATTATCGCCACGGGCACGGCCTCGATTGTCTTTACGCTTTCAGTCACAAGCATCTCTCCAACCTCCATCAACCAGGCGGTCGTCCTTCGCACTTACTTCCTCTTACCCCTTGTCGGTGCTGAGGCCCTGCAAACGCAGACGCAGCGCGTTGAGCTTGATGAATCCCTCTGCGTCACGCTGGTTATAGACATCCTCCGCCTCGAAGGTGGCCAGCTTCTCGTTGTAGAGCGAGCGCGGAGCGCGGCGTCCGACGACGGTCGGGTTGCCGCGATAGAGTTTGAGCCGGACATCGCCCGTCACGTTGCGCTGCGTTTCGTCTATCAGCTTACGCATCAAGTCGAACTCGGGCGCAAACCAGAAGCCGTAGTAAACATTCTCCGCGAGCTTGACGCCGAGCGAGTCGCGCAAGCGCACGACTTCACGGTCGAGCGTGATGGATTCCAGCGCGCGGTGCGCCGCTTGCAGGATGGTCACGCCCGGCGTTTCGTAGACTCCGCGCGATTTCATCCCGACGAAGCGATTCTCGACCAGATCAACACGCCCTATCCCATGCTCGCCGCCCAGTTTATTGACGGCTTCGAGCAGAGAGACTGCGCCGAGCCGCCTGCCGTTGAGCGAGACGGGCTCGCCGTGCTCGAATCCGATCTCGACGTACTCCGGCTTGGCCCCGGCCTCTTCGGGCGCTTTCGTCAACTGAAAAATATCCGCGGGCGGCTCTGCCCAGGGGTCTTCCAGGATGCCGCCCTCGTAAGAGACGTGCATCAGGTTGCGGTCGGTCGAATAAGGCTTCGCGTGCGTGGCCGTGACGGGAATACTGTGCTTCTCGGCGTAGGCAATCAGGTCCGAACGCCCCTTGAACTCCCACTCGCGCCAGGGAGCGACGACCTTGATGCCCGGCTCCAGCGCGTAATAGGTCAACTCGAAGCGAACCTGGTCATTGCCCTTGCCGGTCGCGCCGTGCGCCACCGCATCCGCGCCTTCGCGCCGCGCAATCTCGATCTGTCGCTTCGCGATGACGGGCCGCGCCAGAGAAGTGCCGAGCAGGTACACGCCCTCGTAGACCGCATTCGCCTTGACGGCGGTCCAGACGTAATCGCGGACGAACTCTTCGCGCAAATCCTCCACGTAGAGCTTCGAGGCCCCGGTTTCGAGCGCCTTCGATTCAAGCCCTTCGAGCTCTTCGCCCTGCCCCACATCCGCGCAGTAGCAGACGACCTCGCAGCCGTAACGCTCTTTGATCCAGCGCAGCATGACGCTCGTATCGAGCCCGCCCGAATATGCCAGGACAATCTTTTTAATCTTCTTCTCAGCCACTTCTTACCTCGATCATCGTTTACAGTCTCAAGTCCGCAGCCGGACGCCTGGGGGCCGCTCTCCTGCCGCCGGAGTTCCCGCCGGACCATCAGACCAACAGGTCCCAGATTCGCTTGATCGCCGTGCGCTGCGCCTTGCGCTCGACGACGGCGATGAAGATGGTATCTTCGCCCGCGAGCGTCCCGACGATTTCCGGTATCGTCGCGCGGTCAATCTGGACCGCTACGGCCGAGGCCATCCCCGGCTCACACTTTGCGACCACCAGCGCATCGCCCGCCGCTTCCAGGCTCAAGAGCCCGTGCCCGCCCGCGCCGTTCGGGCTCTGCGGCAACGTGTAATGGCCCTGATGCTTGACGATGCCCAGCTCTTCCAGGTCGCGCGAGACGCTCGATTGCGTCGCCGCGACACCGGAACGCTCCAGGTATTCCCTCAATTCCTCCTGCGTCCCGATGCGCCGCGAGCGAATCAGACTCAAAATCTTTTGCTGTCGTGTCTCTTTAAGCATCATAATCTTATGCAATAGGTTTGCATAACTATTGCATAGATGCATAAAATAGCAGCCCGGATGCATGGAGTCAAACAATTTTCGGCGGCGAGCCGGGCCGCGGCATACAATCGGGTCCAAACCCTTTGACGGAGAGAGTAGATGAGCGAGTCAAAAAATTTATGGGGCGGGCGGTTCGAGGGGCAGGCCGAGCCTGGCTTTGCAGAGTTCAACCGCTCTTTCGGTTTCGACCGGAGATTGTTTGCAGCCGACGTGCGCGCCAGCATGGCCCATTGCGGGGGGCTGCAACGCGCAGGGATTATCAGCGACGCGGAGGCCGACGCCATCAAGCGCGGGCTGCGGACGATTCTCGAAACGGCGGCGACCGATGCTCGCTATTTCGACGAGACGACGGCAGAAGACGTGCATTCTTTCGTCGAAGCGCGGCTGGTCGAGCTGATCGGCGATGCCGGCCGCAAGCTGCACACGGGGCGCAGCCGCAACGACCAGGTGGCCACCGACCTGCGGCTCTGGCTGCGGGAAGAGCTGGAACGAACGAGGGCCGCCGTGCTGGGCGCGCAGGCAGCGCTGCTTGAGCTGGCGGAAGGCTACCCGCTGGCGGTGCTGCCCGGCTACACGCACCTACAGCGCGCGCAGCCCATCCTCTGGGCTCACTGGTGTCTGGCCTATTTCGAGATGCTGGCGCGCGACCGCGAGCGGCTGGCGGAACTCGGCAAGCGTGTCAACGTCATGCCGCTCGGCTCGGCGGCGCTCTCCGGCACGTCCTACCCCGTTGAACGCGAGGCAATGGCGCGCGAGCTCGGCTTCGATGCCGTCTCGCGCAACAGCCTGGACGCCGTCAGCGACCGCGACTTCTGCGTCGAATTTGCGAGCGCGTCCTCTCTCATCATGCTTCACCTCTCGCGGCTCGCGGAGGACATCATTATTTACGCGACGGTCGAGTTCGGTTTTCTCGAATTGAGCGATTCGGTGGCGACCGGCTCAAGCCTGATGCCGCAAAAGAAGAACCCTGACTCGATGGAGCTGGTGCGCGGCAAGGCGGGCCGCGTCTTCGGCCACCTGACGGCGCTGCTCGCGACGCTCAAGGGATTGCCGCTCGCCTACAACAAGGACATGCAGGAGGACAAGGAGGCCATCTTCGATACGGCCGATACGGTCAGGGCCTCGCTGGAAGTGACGGCGACGGTCCTGCGCAATGTCCGCATTCGCGAGGAGCGTGCGCGAGAGGCCGCCTCGCGCAGCCAGATGAATGCGACGGAGCTGGCCGACTATCTCGTCCGCAGGGGAATGCCTTTTCGTGAGGCCCACGAAGTGGTCGGGCGCCTCGTCCTGCTCGCTATCGAGCGGGGCCTGGAGCTGGACCAATTGGAGCTGGCGGAGCTGCGTTCCTTCTCGCCGCTCATCGCCGAAGATGTTTACCAGGCGCTCTCGCTGGAACGCACACTGGCGACGAAATCACAGCCCGGAGGCACTGCCCCGGAGCGCGTGGCGGAAGCCCTGGCCGCGGCGCGGCGCTCTCTGGAAGGCGCGGCCCAAAGCGCCTAACGTCAATTAAGAGTAGGAGATATAGAAGTGCATGAGGGCCGCGGGCGGGGCGCAGCCGGGGCACTGCGACGATTCACTCGCCGAGGTATGCTTCCTTGATGCGCGGGTCTGCGGCCAGTTCGGCCGAAGGGCCTTCCATCACGATCTTGCCCGTTTCGAGAACGTAGGCGCGGTCCGAATGCTTGAGTGCGGCGTGAGCGTTCTGTTCGACGAGGAGGATGGTCGTGCCTTCGCTTTTGATCTCGTCAATGGCTTCAAAGATGGTGTGGACGACCAGCGGCGCGAGTCCGAGCGAGGGCTCGTCGAGCAGCAGCAGCCGCGGCCGCGACATCAGGGCGCGCCCCATCGCCAGCATCTGCTGTTCACCGCCGGAGAGCGTCCCGGCCTTCTGCGCCTCGCGCTCCTTGAGGCGCGGGAACATGCGGAAAGCGCGCTCCATATCCTCGGCGATCTCCTTCTTGTTCTTCTTCAGGTAAGCGCCCATCTGCAAATTCTCGCGGACGGTGAGGTTGGCAAAGACGCCGCGCCCCTCCGGCGACATGGAGATGCCGCGCGCGACCAGCTTGTGCGTCGCCTCGCCGCTGATGTCCTCGCCCTCGAAGACGATGCGCCCCAGCTTCGGCTCAAGCAGACCCGTGATCGTGCGCAGCGTCGTCGTCTTGCCCGCCCCGTTTGCGCCGATCAGCGTCACGACTTCGCCCTGCTCGACGTGAATGGAGATGCCCGTCAGCGCCTCTATCGCGCCGTAATTAACCGAGATGTTTTCGATGGTCAGCATAAATTAAGTGAGCAGTGAGCAGTAAGCAGTAAGCAGTAAGCAGTGAGCGGTGAGCAGTTAAAAGAAAATCTTTTAGTCTTGACTGCTTACTGCTTACCGCTGACTGCTGACTTTCTAATCTCCTAAGTAGGCTTCGATCACTTTCGGGTCGTTCCTGATCTGCTCGGGCAGGCCGAGCGCGATGGACTTGCCGTAGTCAACGACCTGTATCCGCTCGCAGACGCCCATCACGACCTTCATGTTGTGCTCGACGAGCAGGATGGTCAGGCCGAAGCGGTCGCGTATCTGGTGGATCAGGTTCATCAAATCTTCCTGCTCGGAAGGGTTCATCCCGGCGGCGGGTTCGTCGAGCAGGAGCAGCTTGGGGCGCGTGGCGAGCGCCCGGACGATCTCCAATCTTCGCTGGTTGCCGTAGGCCAGGCTCGTCCCGCCTTCATCGCGGAAACGCTCAAGGTCGAAGATGCGCAGCAGTTCGAGTCCGAAATCCCTGTGCTCCTTCTCGTCACGGTTGAAGCGGGGCGAGCGAAAGACTGCGTCGGCCAGCGTCTGCCGGGCGTGGATGTGACAGGCCGTCATCACATTTTCGAGCACGGTCATGCCGGGAAAGAGGCGTATGTTTTGAAAGGTGCGCGAGATGCCGCGCCGCGCTATCTGGTAGGGCCGCAGGCCGTCAATCCGCTTGCCCTGGAAAAAGATTTGGCCCTCGGTCGGCTGGTAAACGCCCGTCAGGAGGTTAAAGATGGTGGTCTTGCCCGCGCCGTTGGGCCCGATCAAGCCGAAGATTTCGCCCTCGTTGACGGTCAGGTCGAGCGCGTTGACGGCCGTTAAGCCTCCGAAGCGGATCGTACACCTGTCCGTCTTGAGCGTCGCGCCGCTTGGCTCGACGGTCTCCTGTGCTCTGGCCGTGCGTGCGGCCTCCGTCAGGATGGACTCTTCTTTAGTCGCGCTGACGGCATTCGGTTCAGACGCTTCGTTCATCTGTTCTCCACCTCTTTCGCATGGTCAGCCGTCGGGGCATCGCGCTCGGCGATGGGCACGCCGCCCTCCCCGCCGACGGCCTCATCACCGGCGGGCCGCTGCTGCGCACGCTTGAGCCAGTTGAAGCCGAACTCGTTGCCGCCGAGCAGGCCCTGTGGCCTGGTCAGCATGAGCAGGATGAGCAGCGCCGAATAGATGACGAGCCGGAGCTGCGAGGGGTCGCCGAGGTATCTGAAGAGGACCGCATCGAGGTCCGCGGCAACCATCAGCGCGCGCACAAGCCTCAGCATTACGTATAGCAACACGACATAAGCCAGTCCGAAGGCCAGAGGGTTGCTCAAAAACCCGCGGAGCCTGTTGTTGGACTTCACCTTGCGCAGAATCAATCCCGTAACCGGCAATAAGGCAATCATGATGATGACCTCGTAGGGATATGTGCGCAGGACTTCCGGCAGCATCGTGATGACCACCGCGCCGAGAATCGCCCCCGTGATCGAGCCCATCCCGCCGAGCACGATCATGATGATGATCTCGAAGGAGCGGATGAACTGGAAGTCGTTGGTGCTCAGGAACTGCGTGTAGTGGCCGAAGAGCACGCCCGCCACTCCGGCGAAGGCCGAGCTGACGACGAAGGCCAGCACCTTGTAGCGCGTCGTGTGCACGCCCATCGCTTCGGCCGCCAGCTCGTCTTCACGAATCGAGATGAGCGCGCGCCCGACATCCGAATGAACGATGTTGTAGACGGTCACGATAGTGATGACAGCGAAGGCCCCGACCCATAAAAAGTTGGTGTAGCCGGGCACTGTAAAGCCGGTCGCACCGCCGACCACGTCTATGTTGACGATGACGATGCGGATAATCTCCGCGAAGCCGAGCGTGACGATGGCCAGGTAGTCTCCGCGCAGCCGCAGCGAAGGGATGCCGACGATGAGCCCGGCCAGCGCCGCCATCAGGCCCCCGACCAGAATCGCCAGCAGAAAGATGAGCGCATGTGCGACCGAGCCACCCACCATCGCGGCCAGTGACTGTTCCCAGGTCTGCGCATAATAGACGGTCAGGTAGGCCGAAGAGTACGCGCCGACGGCCATGAAGCCCGCGTGCCCGATGGAGAATTGCCCTGTGAAGCCGTTAATCAGGTTGAGCGAGACGGCGAGGATGATGTTGATGCCCGCCAGCATCAGGATGCGCGCGTAATAGGGCGGCACGCCAAACCCGAACAATCCCTCTTCGCTCATGTACTGGTTGAGAGCGATGAGCAGCAGAACAATGACCAGCGCACCGAGGAGCCTTTTAGCGAGAGTTGGCATAAGTTTCAGGTGACGGGCGACGGCTGACGGGAAAGACCTGCGTTCCCCTTATCAACCTTCACGCGTCACGGTGTTCAGACTTTTTCCTGCACGGTCGAACCGAGCAGACCCGACGGGCGGAATAAGAGAACCAGAATCAGGATCGCGAAGGCCACCGCGTCGCGGTAAGACGAAGAGATGCCGATGCCCTGCCCGTAGCCGACGATGAAGGTCTCGGCCGCCCCGATCAGCAGTCCGCCCAGGACAGCGCCCGGAATATTCCCGATGCCGCCGAGCACGGCCGCAACGAAGGCTTTGAGGCCGGTCGTGATGCCAATCAGCGGATTAATCTCGGAATTGTACTGCGAGATGAGGACGCCGCCGGTGGCCGCCAGCGCCGAGCCGAGCGCGAACGTGAAGGCGATGACCATGTCCGTGTTGATGCCCATCAGCTTCGCCGAGTTGAGATTGAAGGAGACGGCCCGCATCGCCGTCCCGAGCTTCGTCCGGTAGATGATGAATTGCAGGAGCATCATCGCCAGCAGCGAGACGGAGAAGATGGCTATCTGCGCCTGCGAGATGGCCGCGTTGCCAAAGAGCGTGTAGCTTTTGTTCTCCAGCAGGGCCGGAAAGGAGCGCGGCTGGCCGCCGAAGAGGACGACGGCCAGATTCTCCAGCAGCAGCGAGACGCCGATGGCCGTAATCAGCGTCGTCATCCGCGAATACTTGCGGACCGGGCGATAGGCGAAACGCTCAATGGCGACGCCGATCAGGGCCGCGATGAGCATCGCCCCGACGAGAGTGATGAGGGGAATGCTGATATCAACGATGGTCGTCGCCACGCCGACGGGCAGACCGATGCCGACCAGCTTGGCGATGATGCCGCTCGCCGCTGACAATAACCCGCGCGCAATGAAGAGGCCGGAGAAAGCTCCGGCCATGTAGATGTCTCCGTGCGCGAAGTTAATCAGGCGCAGGATGCCGTAGACCATCGTGTAGCCGAGCGCAATCAGGGCGTAAATGAACCCGATGGTCAGGCCGTTGATGAGTTGCTGAACGAAGGTGTCCATAGCTGCCCTGTTGCTCGTTATTTGTTCGTGTTCACGCCGCCACCCTGGTTAGCCCCTGTCGCCGCAGGTGACGCAGCCGGAGACGACGCGGGCGAAGAGGCCGGAGACGATGCCGGACTGCCTGCCGGGCTGCCCGAAGGTGACGCGGAAGCGCCGGGCGAAGCGGCGGGCGCGCCCCCGGGAGCGTCCGGCTGGATGGTGGTGTTGTAGACGTACTTGCCGTTTTGCAGCTCAAGCACGACGGCCGGTTTGACGGCGTTGCGCTCGGCGTTAATCGTGATCGTGCCGGTGACACCGGCGAAGTTCACCGTCTGTGCTATCGCGTCGCGCAGCTTCTGGCCGTCGGTCGAACCGGCCCGTCTGATCGCGTCGGCCAGCACCTTCATCGCGTCGTAGGCGAGCGCGGCCAGCGCATCGGGCATGACGTTGAAACGCGCCTTGTAGGTCGAGACGAAGTTCTGGATGACCGGGTTGGGGTCGTCCATCGAAGAGTGGTTGGCCATGTAATCGCCGTTGAGCGCATCGCCGCCGAGTTCCCAGAGCTGCGGCGAATCCCAGCCGTCGCCGCCGAGCAGCGGGGCCTTGATGCCGAGCTGCTTGGACTGCTTGGCGATGACGCCGACCTGCGTGTAGTAGCCCGGCACGAAGATGACATCCGGGTTGGCCGAGCGGATGGCCGTCAACTGGCTGCTGAAGTCGCGGTCGTTCTGCGTGTAGGACTGGGTCTGGATGACGCTGCCGCCGAGCCGCGTGAAGTTCTGCTCGAAGAACTGGGCCAGCCCGCGGCTGTAGTCCGAGTTAACGTCGAGCAGGATGGCGGCCGTCTTGGCCTTCAGGTTATTGGCGGCAAACTTGGCCATCACTTCGCCCTGGAAGGGGTCTATGAAGCAGACGCGGAAGACGTAATCGCCGACCTGCGTCACTTTCGGATTGGTCGAAGAGGGCGTAATCATCGGAACCTTGGCGGCCTGCGCTTTGGGCGCGGCGGCCAGGCTGTTCGAGGATGCGACCTCGCCGAGCAGGGCGTGCACTCTGTTCTGGCTGACGAGCTTGGTGGCGACCGTCGCGGCCTGTTCGGGGCGTCCCTGGTCGTCTTCGACAATCAGCTCGATCTTGCGCCCGTTGATGCCGCCCGCGCGGTTAATCTCGTCGGCGGCCAGTTCAACGCCGTTCTTCGTGGACTGTCCGAAGCTCGAAGTCTGGCCGGAGAGGTCGCCGTAGACGCCGACGCGGATCGGCCCCGTATCGCCGTCGCCTGAAGCGCTTTCGCCTCCCTTGCGTTCACACGACAGAGTGAAGAGCAGAGCTGCAACTAATCCGAGCGAGAGTAGAATTCTTTTCATAGACACCTCATAAGCGTAGCTTTAAGTTTTGATGACTGCTCAGAACGAGAGACCGAGGCGCAAGCGACCCTTTGAAAGTCTGTAGCCGCAATCGTTGACGCCGGTTGTTTTCCGGGCACGGGCTGCACTTGCCGGGACGTTCGAAGGCTCGGCGCGGGCCGCGTGGCGGAAGAACTCCCGACGAAAGCCGCCCTTTCTTAAGCCTGCCCCGGCACGCAGGCGTTCTCATCTGAACGCACACCGCGCCGTCCGTAACTCCTGACTGTGTTCAGAGCATAATAGCGGTCAGTCGCGCGTCTAGGCAAACTCCCGCAGGGGTGCAAATCCAGCGAACGCGCATTATACAGTTTCAATGCCCGCTGTCGAGCGTTTATTGCCCGCAGCTTCTGGTAAACTCAAGCGCCGGGCCCCGCGCCCCGCCTTTGAGACGGAAATCGGACACCGGGCCGAGGCGACGCGAGCGCGCTGTCGCGCGCGCCATAAAACTTTCGGAGCCGTGAAAGGAGCAGCAAACGATGAGTGACGAGAAGAAAGACGGCGGCGGCGCAGAGGCCGCGAGCGGCGCGGCAGACCGCAAACCGAACCGCGTGCTGACCGGGCTGTTCAAGGATAGGGATGACGCCGAGCGCGCCTACAACTCATTGGCCACTCGCGGGTACGGCGCGGATGATGTCCACGTCTTGATGTCGGACGAGACGCGCCGGAGGCTTTACCCGCCGGGCGCTCCGGTCGAGACGGAACTAGGCAGCAAGGCCCTGGAAGGTGCGGGCGTGGGCGCGGGCGTCGGCGGCGCGGTCGGGGCGACGCTGGCCGCCGTCGCAGCCATCGGCACGACGCTGGCCCTGCCCGGGCTCGGCCTTATCGTCGCCGGGCCTCTCGCGGCGGCGCTCGCGGGCGCGGGCGCTGGCGGCCTGACAGGCGGGCTCATCGGCGCACTCATCGGCGCAGGGATTCCCGAAGAGCACGTCCGGTATTATGAAGAGGGCATCAGGGAGGGCGGCATCATGATGGGCGTCGAGCCGCGCTCGGACGAAGACGCGGACCGCCTGGAAAACGAGTGGAAGAACTATCGCGGCGAATACATCCATCGCTAAACATCGCTTTCAACTCCGGCAGAAAAGGAGTAGCTTGAGGGCTGCTCCTGATTATTTCGCCAGGGCTTCGAGCCCGGACTGGTAGACCTTAAGATGAAGGAAGCCGAGGAGGCTCGGCGCGGACTCTTCGCGCCGGAGCTTGGAGACATGAGCGCCGCGGACTTTCGCCGATTCGGCCACGAGGTCATAGACTGGGTCGGCGACTACCTGGAAAAGATCGAGCAGCGCCCCGTCCTCTCGCAGGTAGAGCCGGGCGACCTGGTGGCGGGGCTGCCGTCCGCCGCGCCGCAAACGGGTGAAGCGATGGAGGCGATTCTGGCCGACGTTGACCGCCTCATCGCGCCCGCTTTGACGCACTGGAATCACCCCTCCTTCTTCGCCTACTTCGCAACTTCCGCTTCGACGCCCGGCATCTTCGGCGAGCTTTTGACCGCGGCCTTCGACGTTAAGGGGATGCTCTGGCGGACTTCGCCCGCCGCCATCGAGTTGGAAGAAGTCGCGCTCTCCTGGCTGCGGCAGATGATGGGACTCGACGCGGGACTCGACGGCATCATCTACGACACGGCGTCCGTTTCGAGCATGCACGCGATTGCCGCCGCGCGCGAGAGCCTGGACCTGCGCATCCGCGAAGAGGGGATGAGCGGGCGCGGCGACCTGCCGCTGCTGCGTGTTTACGTTTCCGAGCAGGCCCATTCGTCAATCGAGAAGGGCGTCATTACGCTGGGGCTCGGCCAACGCTCGCTCTGCAAGGTCGGGACGGACGCCGAATTTCGGATGGACGCGGGGGCGCTCGCGCGTGCCATCGAGGATGACAGGCGAAGCGGCGCGCTTCCACTGTGCGTCGTTGCGACCGTCGGCACGACTTCGACTTCGAGCATAGACCCGCTACCGGCCATCGCCGCCATCTGCCGCGAACAGCAGCTCTGGCTCCACGTGGACGCGGCCTACGCCGGTTCGGCGGCGCTGCTGCCGGAGCTGCGTCACATTCTGGACGGCAGCCGGGACGCCGATTCTCTCGTCGTCAATCCGCACAAGTGGCTCTTCACGCCGTTCGACCTCTCGGTGCTCTACTGCCGCCGGATGGACATCCTGCGCCGCGCCTTCTCGCTCGTCCCGGAATACCTGCGGACTACGGAGGCCGAGACGGTGCGCAACGGGATGGACTACGGCATACAGCTCGGCCGCCGCTTCCGCGCGCTCAAGCTCTGGATGATTATCCGCTACTTCGGGCACGAAGGTCTGGCCGCGCGCATCCGCGAGCACTGCCGCCTGGCCCAACTGTTCGCCGGGTGGGTCGAAGCAGCGCCCGGCTGGGAGTTGCTCGCGCCCGCGCCCTTCAGCCTGGTCTGTTTTCGCGCCTGCCCGGGACGCGAAGGCGAGACGAACGAAGCGCGGGCCGCGCGTCTCGACGCGCTCAATGAAACGCTCATGCAGCGGGTCAATGCGACCGGTGCGGCCTTTATCTCGCACACACGGCTGGGCGACGCCTTCACGCTGCGGCTCGCCATCGGCAACATTCGCACGACCGAAGAGCATGTCCGCCGCGTCTGGACGCTCCTTAATGAAGAGGCGGCCCGTCTCGCTGCTGCCGCCTGAACGCGCCGCCACACTTGAGGCTGGCCGGAGCATTTCAGGCTGACGCCGTGCCCTCGGGCTTGCGTGCGCGGTCAAGCTCTGTGCTATAGAGAAAGCGCACGGGCGCGTCACGGAAACGCTGCGCGCAGAGATTTTTTCCGGCGGAAAATTTTTGTCGTCAAGGTCCAAACCCGCCCGTTCGATAGGCTATATCCACATGATGCCAAAACATCTTGCATTGATGCTGCGCGCACTGGTCCGCTTGAAGAGACCGTCCGCGTCGAGCTTTCCGGCGCTGCTCGTCCTCTTCGCGGCGCTCAGTCCCGCCGCCCTGGCCCAGCGCCTGATGACGCCCGAAGACACGCTGCGCGTCGGCAGCGTCGGCGACGCGCAAATCTCGCCCGACGGGGAATGGGTCGCTTACACCGTCTCGACGACGGAAGGCGACGTGACGCGCAGCACGCTCTGGCTGGTGCGTGCGCGCGCGAATCCGGCGACCGGCCGGACAATCGAAGATGGATTGGCGTACACGCGGACGCCTCCGGTCCAACTCCTTGCGCCAGGATGGAATGCGTCCGCGCCGCGCTGGTCGCCGGACGGCAGGCGCCTCGCGTTTTTCGCCAGGCAGCAGGAGCGCAGCGGCATCTGGGTCGTCTCGCTGGCCGACCGGCAGCCGCGCTTCCTGGTCCCCGTCGCGGAGACCAACTTTTATCTTCCCTACGCGGGCGAGTCCTTCGCCTGGTCGCCGGATTCGCGGCGCATCGCTTTCATCAGCGCGACGGAAGAGCCTGCGGCGGCGCAGCCGGACGCGGCGCGGCCACTCGCTCGCGGCGGCACGGACGACCCGCGCATCGTAGACCGCATCCAGTATAAATCCCGCACCTCTTTCTCCGACCGCAGGCGCACACACCTCTGGATGGTCGAAGTAGACTCTTCGTCCGCGGCTGAAGGCGCGCCGCGTCAATTGACTTCCGGCCAGTACTACGATCACGCGCTGGCCTGGAGCCCGCGCGGCGACGAGATAGCCTTTCTCTCCAATCACGAAGCTGAGCCGGAGGCGACCAACAACTCGGACATCTTCGCCGTTGATCTGAACGGGCGCACGCGCCAGTTGACGCAGACGCGCGGCTGCGAGTACGAGCCCGCCTGGTCGCCGGACGGCAAGTGGCTCGCTTACACGGCGACCAAGCGTGAGGTGACGACGATTGACAGCGTCGCGGAAGACGCGCACGTCTGGATAATCGAGGCGGGCGGAGGCCAGGGACGCGAACTCTCCGGCGCGCATGACCGCCGTGCGCGCAGCCCGCGCTGGTTGTCCGACAACCGCACGATACTTTTCCTCGCGGGCGACATGGGGCGAACACTGATCTATCGCGTCGGCATCGAGCGAGAGCAGGTGCGGCCCGTCTCGCTCCTCTACTTTGGCGGTCCCAATCAAAGGGACGGGTTTTTCGTGACTGACGGGGCGGCCACCGACAACAAAGCGATGGGCCCGCCGCGCCGCGCGAGACCTTTTCAGATCAACAGCTTCAGCATCGCCTCGCGCAGCGCCGTGAGGGTCAGGCAGGGCGTTGATTCGAGCATCGCCTACGCGTCGCCCCTGGCCTTCACGCTGAGCGACGCCCTGCATCCGGCCGAAATCTGGTACGCCTTTGGGCCGAGCGCTCCCGTGCGGCGCTTGAGTGCGCACAACGATGCGCTGCTCGACTCGCTTTCGCTGGTCGAGCCCGAAGACTTGAGCTTCAAGAGTTTTGACGGGACGACTGTTCAAGGCTGGCTGCTGAAGCCCGCAGGCTGGCGCGAAGACCGCAGCTATCCGCTCATCCTGAGCATTCACGGCGGGCCGCACGGGATGTTCGGCTACGGCTTCAACTCGACGTTTCAGGTCTACGCGGCGCGCGGCTACGCGGTGCTTTACCTGAACCCGCGCGGGTCGAGCGGCTACGGGCAGAAGTTTTCCGACGGGACGCTGCGCGAGTGGGGCGGCGGCGATTACCGCGACCTGATGGCGGGCCTGGACGAAGCCCTGCGCACGCGCTCCTGGATTGACCCCGACAGGCTGGGCGTCACGGGCGGCTCTTACGGCGGCTTTATGACCAACTGGATTATCACGCAGACGACGCGCTTCAGGGCGGCGGTCGCCTCCGCGAGCGTCAGCAACCTGATTAGCTTCTACGCGACCTCGCTCTACCAGGACTTGATTCACGCCGAGTTCGGCGGCTTTCCCTGGGACGATTACGACCTGCTCTGGCGCTGGTCGCCGCTGCGCTACGTCAGGCAGGCGCAGACGCCGACGCTCCTGCTGCACGGCGAGCAGGACAACGACGTGCACATCACACAGGCCGAAGAGATGTACATGGCGCTCAGGCGGCGCGGCATCGAAACGGTGCTCGTGCGTTACCCGCGCGAGGGGCACGGGCTCAGGGAGCCGCGCCACCGTCTCGACGCGCTGGAAAGAACGCTCGGCTGGTTCGACAGATTCCTGAAGTAGCGGGCCAAGGAAGCGCGGGCCCTTTGACCGCATCACAGCGCCTCGCGGCGCGAGTTTGAATTCAGAGCTTAAAGTTCAGAGGTTGAAAACGAGAAGAGTATGTTGACACACATCGTCATCTGGAAATATCGCGCGGACGTGGATGAGGCCACGCGCGCGGAGCACGTCGCGCGGCTGCGGCGGCTCTCGGACATCATCCCGGAGGTCGAGAGCCTGAGCGTCGGCTTCGACGTGCTGCAACTGCCTCGCTCTTACGACACGGGGCTCGTCGCAGTCTTCCGCGACCGCAAGGGGCTCGAAGCCTACACGGTTCACCCCGAGCACGTCCTGGTCGCGAGCCTCGGACGCAACATCAGCGAACACATCGCCTCGGTGGATTTCGAGGGCGGCGAAAGCTGAAGGCGATGCGTTCCAAGCGGGCACGGGCGCTAAAAGCAGTCAGGACCGGACGGACGCTAAAAACACGAAGGGCGGGAGACTTTAAAAGCCTTCCGCCCTTCGAGCTTTGCCTGTGACGGGTTCACCCGTCCGCGCCGGTCAACGGCTTAATGCTTGTTGCCGTTGTTGCTGTTATTGGCGTTGCCGCCATTCTTGTTCTGGCTATTGTCGTTCGTGGATGAGACACCGGCCGTATTCTTGTTGCCGTTGTTGTTGGTCACGACGGCCGTGTTGGATGAGACAGTGTTGCCGTTCTCGTTGGCACGCATGTTGACATTGGTTTCAACGACGCCGTTTCTGTTGGGCGTGCCCGTGTTACTCGTGGTCGTGCTCGTGTTGCTGCTGTTCGCGTTACCGTTGGTCGTCGCGTTATCGCCGCCGCATCCGGCCAGCAAAGCGGCCGTTGCAAGCACTACCGGGAGAGCTAGTCTTCGTCGCATTCGATTCTTTCTCCGTTTCTTTAGTTCTACAAAAGAGCTTTGTTTAGCGGTAGATGTGCTCGCCGCGATTGCTCTTCCAGTCGTTGGCGAAATAGTCCGCATCCTCATCGCTGCGCGCATTGACGCCCATCACGATGCCGCCTTCTTTAATGCCCGACTCATACTGCTTGGCGTGCTCTTCGGGGATGCCCTTGCCGACGAGGGCTCCGATGAGTCCGCCGGTCAGTCCGCCCGCGCCCGCGCCCGCGATGCCCGCGGCGAGAGGTCCGGCGATGAGCAACCCGATGCCGGGAAGCGCAATTGAAGTCCCGATGGCTGCGATGGCTGCCAGCGTGCCGCCGACCGCGCCGCCGATGGCTGCGCCTTTGCCCGCGCCTTCCCAGGCTTTGTCGCCGAGGTCGCTGTCCTTGTCGTCGGCGAAATACTTGTTGCGCGTCTCATCCGACATCATCAGGTTGACATCATCTTTGCTATAGCCGCGGCTTTCAAGTGAGCTATAAGCGCGCTCGGCGCTCTCTTTATCCCTGAACATTCCGGTAACCATACGTGAGCTGCCTGTCGTCGAACCAGTGGACGTGCCCGTTGCATCTGTCATGTTGTCTAATCCTCCGTGGATAGTGTGTGAATAAGACCGCTCATGGATTTCGGCTGCTGCTAAAGCCCATGAGCGGTTTCGATACAAATTAACCTTAGCAACCTGACTCGATGCAGAAACTGTGCCAGCGGCCGAAGAAATCCGCGCAAACTCCGCCGACATGCCTCGTCGGCGGCAGCCGGTGGAAAGCCCGTCGCCCTGCTTTAAAGCCAAGAGCAGCTTGCGCTTAGAGCGCGGGCGGTCGCCTGGCGTTGACCTGTGTGGACCGGGCTTGTCGGTGCAAATGAGGGGTCGCGCGAATTTACGGGCGGCGGATTTTTGTTGTGCTCCGGCTTTTGCCTGCTCCAGACACGACTTCGCCCCACTGTGAGCAGTTGCCACGTGGGGCGAGAGCGCGTACCGGAAAGCTCCAGTACTTCGATGGGAGCGGTGCGTACGTTCACCGGCTAACTGTAGAGAGCCTCAGTATTGGACTCTTCTCCCGCTATCAATTCCTAGTGTTCGGAACTGTCCGGGTACAGCTTCCCTTAAGTTGTACCAATGGCCCGGAGTTTATGCCCGTTTGCCGCGCGTGTCAATAGCTAGTTTGACCGAATGTGAAGCATACACTCAATTTTCGGCATGAGTTCGGCGTGATTAAATGACGCGTCATTCGGCCGGAGTGCGGCCACACACATTCTTCGGCTCCCGGCGATGATGTATATTAAGAGCAGATGCCGGAACTCAAGTCAGCCGCAGTTGAAAGATGCTCTGAGAGATTGCGAGCGCCGGAGGTTTGGAGAGATAAAGGATGGCGGCAGTTCGATACAGGCCGGTCGGCGAGGCGGAGATTCCCGAGACGGTCGAAGTTTTTCTGCGCACGCTCGCGGATGTCTACGCGCGCCACAACATGGCGTCGCCGCTGCCGGGGCGCGAGTTCGTCGAGACTCATTATCGTCACATCTACAGCACGGGGATTTTCCAGGTGGCCGAAGTCGAGGGACGAATCGGCACGATCTGTCATGCCGTCGTGCGCGGGCCGCTCTGGTTTCTCTCCGGTTTCTGGACGCTGCCCGAGTTGCAGGGACAAAGGATCGGCGGCACGCTGCTCAGGCGCGTGTGGGAGGAGGGCCGAGTGGCAGGCGCGCTGAAATTCTTCACCTGGTCGTCCATTGACCTTCAGGCAATGGCGACTTACATGAAGATGGAGCTGCTGCCCGGTTATCAAATCCTCTCCTTCGGCGGAGCCATGCGTGAGCTGCCCGCCAGGGCCGACGGGTGCGAGGTCGAGCCGCTCTCGCTTTCAAACGCGATGGCCCTGGACGCGCAGCTCAGGGAGACCTCGCGGGAAGCGGATCACAGGTTCTGGCTCACGAAGTCCGGCCACGAGGGACGCCAGGTGCTGCGCGACGGTCGCATGATTGGCTACTATTATCTCAACAGCGGTGCTGTCGGCCCGGCGGGCTGGGCTAATCCGCAAGAGGCAGGAGCGCTGCTGGCGACGGCATTTCGCGGGGCGGCCGAGCAGTCCGGGCAGGTCAGGCTGGCGATTCCGGGCGTCAATCACACGGCGCTGCGCTTGGCCCTCAAAGCGGGCTTGCGCCTGACCGGCTACACGCACCTGCTGACGACCGCGCCGTTCGGGCAGATGGAGCAGTACATTCCATCCGGGCCATCGCTCTTTTGAGCCGCGTCTTTCCGGGCGACAATTTTGTTTGATGAGAAGACTCCATTATCACCTCGTAGATGTCTTTACAGGGAAGGCTTTCGGCGGAAATCAGCTCGCCGTCTTTACGGGCGCGGAGGGCCTTTCGGCCGGGCTGATGCAATCAATTGCCAGGGAGCTTAATCTCTCGGAGACGACCTTCGTGCTGCCGCCGCTTGACGCGGAGAGCGATTACCGCCTGCGCATCTTCACGCCCGCAGTCGAATTGCCGATGGCCGGACATCCGACCGTCGGGACCAGTTTCGTCCTGGCCCGGGAGGGGATGATCCGCCGCTCGGGCGACGAGGCGACCGTCAGGCTCGAAGAGGGAGTCGGCGTCATTCGCGTCCGCATCAGGTTCAGGAACGACCTGCCGGACTTCATCGAGATGAGCCAGCCGCTGCCCGTCTTCGGCCCGCGCTTCGCGGACGCGGCGCTTCTGGCCGAGATGCTCTCGCTGGAGACGCAGGCGATTATAGGGACGGGTCTGCCGCTCGAAGTCGTCTCGTGCGGCGTTCCCTTCCTCTTTGTTCCGCTGACGGATTTGCGGGCGGTGCGGGCCATCCGTTTCCGGCTCGATGTCTGGGAGAGGGCCTTGCGCGATTTTGCGGCGCCGCAGGTCTTCGCCTTCACGACCGAGACTGAAGTTGAAGGCTCCAGCGTGCACGGCCGGATGTTCGCGCCCGCGATGGGCATCAGCGAAGACCCGGCGACGGGCGCTGCCAGCGGCCCGCTCGGTTGTTATCTAGCCCGCCACGGAGTTTTCCCTCCGGCCCGGCTCGCGGAGTTGACGAGCGAGCAGGGGTTCGAGATGGGGCGTCCGAGCTTCGTCAAGATCGTCGTCGAGCAGGAGTCGAGTGAGATAACGGGCGTGAGGGTCGGCGGCCAGTGCTATGCTATGGGCCAGGGCTATTTCGAGCTTGACGAGAATCTTTTTTGAGCCTGGCGGAATCTTTAGTCAGGCCTGGCCTGCACACGCGCGTCCCCGGATTTTGCCCGCGATGAAGAGCAACGAGCGAGACCTGGATGAAATCTTCGACAAGCTGAAGCAGTCGGCGTTTCGTCGCCGCTTCCGCCTGCCGTCCAAAGAGATGGAGTACCTCAAGGCCAGGGGCTTGAAGGTGATTCTCGAACACGCGGCCGACTTCATCAACAAGCGGCTCGCGCCTGCCTCTCCCGCCAACGACGGGAAACAGACGCCGCTGCGCAATCATCCGGTCTTCGTCGCCCAGCACGCGACGGCCACCTGCTGCCGCGGCTGCCTGGAAAAATGGCACGGCATACGGAAGGGCGCGGCGCTGCAAGATGACGAGCAGCAATACGTTCTAGCCGTGTTGGAAAGGTGGCTCCGAGGGCAAGGAGGAAGGCCGGAGGATGAGGACCAAAGCAGGACTGCCCGTGTTGAATAGCCACCGCCTGCTTCCCTGCTTCCTTAGCGCGCACTCTCCCCGCAGTCTCAATAATCTTTAAGTCTGAATGGAAACCATAGTCATGTCTCATCTCAAGAGTGTCCTTTGCCTGGTGTTGATTGAGCTGATCTTTCTGGGCGGTATCCCGCAGGCGAGCGCCCGCGCGGACGCGAGCAGCCCGCGCGACCGAAAGATGCACGCGGCGTCGAATGAAGACGAGCAGGGGCGGGGCGACGCGGACGGGGAACAGAAGCAGGGGCTGCAATTTCGCCTGAGCGAGGGCAGCGAGCAGCCGCCCGCCCAGGCTCCCGCCAACGTCGCGCCGGTCGTGCGTCTCTCCGAGAGCGAGGTCCAGAGCGTCCTCAAGCGCCTGCCGCCGCCGAAGGCCGTGCCCGCAGACGAGCAGGAATTCGCGCTGAGAGACCGCTCGCTGCCGCCGCCGCGCACGGGCAAGACCATCAACGTCTCCTTCCCGGCCGCCGAGCAGGTCAGGCCGCCGGAAGCGAGCGCGGCAGGCCCGCTCGACGTGCTGCGCTTTACGCCCGAAGGCGAAGTGCCGCTGGCCCCGCAATTGAGCGTCACCTTTTCACAGCCGATGGTCGCCGTCACTTCCAACGACGAGCTTGCCGCGCAGGCCGCGCCCGTCCGGCTCACGCCGCAGCCCGCCGGAAAATGGCGCTGGGTCGGCACACGCACGCTGCTCTTCGTTCCCGACGGGCGTTTCCCGATGGCGACACAGTATTCCGTTCAAGTTCCCGCGGGAACCAGGGCAGCCAACGGCGCAACGCTCGCCGCGGCGAGAACGTGGAGCTTTGCGACGCCTGCGCCGCAGGTCAGGACCTCTTACCCGCGAGACGAATCGCAGCCGCGCGACACACTGATGTTCGTCGAGTTCGACCAGCGCATTGACCCTGCCGCCGTCCTGCGCACGATCAAAGTGCGCGGCAACAACGTGCCGCTCCAGACGAGGCTCGCCACGCCCGAAGAGATTGCAGCCGACCCGACCGTGCAGCAGCTCGCCAAAGCGGCGGTCGCCGGGCGCTGGCTGGCCTTTCGCGTCATCAACCCGGCGAGCGGCGAGACACAGCTGGCCCTGCCGGGCGACGCCGCCATCAACGTCTCAATCGGCCCCGGCACGCCGTCTGCGGAAGGCCCGCGCACGACGACCAAAGCGCAGGAATTTTCCTTCCGCACCTACGGCGCATTCCGCGTCGTCTCCAGCGAGTGCGGCTACGACCGCAAGTGCTCGCCCTTCGACCAGTGGACGATACATTTCAGCAACCCTCTGGACCTCGCGGCCTTTGATAAAGCACAGGTGCGCGTCGAGCCGCAAGTCGAGGGCATGAAGATCAGGGCCTACTACAACACGCTGGTCATGGAGGGCATCAAGAAGGGGCGGACGACCTACAAGGTGACGCTCGCCCCCTCTATCAAGGACATCTTCGGACAAACGCTCGGCGCGGGCGCGAACGTCACGTTCAACGTCGGGTCAGCGCCCCCTTCGCTCGTCGCCTCCAAGTACGGCTTCGTGGTGCTAGACCCGAGCGGCCCGCCGCAGTTCTCCGTCTTCAGCGTCAATCACAGCCAGCTCAAGGTCAGGCTCTACGCGGTCGAGCCCGAAGACTGGCCGAAGTACGTCAGCTACATGCGCTTCATCAGCGACTATTACGACAAGACGGCGGCCACGCAGCAGACCCCGCCCGGCAGACTCCTGATGTCGAAGACCGTCAACGTCCAGGCCAGGCCGGACGAGCTGGTGGAAACGCGCCTTGACCTGACGCCTGCGCTCAAGGGCAGCGTCGGGCAGGTGGTCATGGTCGTCGAATCCGGGACGGGCCTGAAGAAGCGCGAGCGCCAGTCCGTCGAAGCCTGGGTTCAGGTGACCAACATCGGCCTCGATGCTTTCGTTGACAATACGGGACTGGTCGCCTGGGCCACCTCGCTCAAGGACGGCGCGCCGCTCAAGGGCGTCGAGCTTTCGATTCTGCCGCTCGGCATCAAGGGCACGACCGCGCTCTACGGGCTCGCGCGCCTGCCGCTCGGGCAGAGTGAAACGGCCGGTCAGGGCCAGAGTCTGCTCGTCGCCCGGCAGGGCCGGGACGTGGCCATTCTTCCCGAGAACGACGAATGGTGGAGCCAGGGCAGCAACTGGTACAAGCGCCAGAGCGCCGATACGCTGCGCTGGTACGTCTTCGACGACAGGAAGATTTATCGCCCCGGCGAGGAGGTTCACATCAAGGGTTGGATTCGGCGCATCGGCGGCGGTCAGACGGGCGATGTCGGGCTGCCGGGCGCGACCGCGGCCACAGGTATCTCCTACGTGCTCAAGGATTCACAGGGCAACGAGATTAAGCGCGGGACGCTGCCGCTCAATGCGCTCGGCGGGTTCGATACTTCGTTCAAGCTGCCCGGGACGATGAACCTGGGCGGAGCCCAGCTCGAATTGAATGCCTTGAATGCGACCGTCGCGGGCGCGACCGAGTATCACTCATTTCAGGTCGAAGAGTTTCGTCGCCCGGAGTTCGAGGTCGCGGCCCAGACCTCCGAAGGCCCGCACTTCGTCGGCAGCCATGCGGAGGCTTCCGTCACGGCCTCTTATTTCGCGGGCGGCGGTCTGCCCGACACTGCCGTCGCCTGGCGCGTCACTTCGACTCCGGCCAACTTCACGCCGCCCAATCGCGACGACTACACCTTCGGCGAGTGGGTTCCCTGGTGGGTCTCGCACGGGCCTGCGGGCGCAAGGCGGACGGAGACTTACACAGGGCGCACGGACCCCGCGGGCAAGCATCGCCTGCGGATTGACTTTGATTCCGTCAACCCGCCGCGCGCGTCGAGCGTCACGGCCGAGGCCAGCGTGACGGACGTTAACCGGCAGGCATGGACCGCTTCGACCACGATGCTGGTCCACCCGGCCGACCTTTACGTCGGCTTGCGCAGCGAGCGCACCTTCGTTCAGCAGGGCGAGCCGCTCGTCGTGCAGGCGATAGTGACGGACCTCGACGGCAAGGCCGTGGCCGGTCGCCAAGTCAGGATGCGCGCAGTGCTCGTTGACTGGACCTATAACAAGGGCGAGTGGAAACAGGAGGAGACGAACCCGCAGGAGTGCGTCGTCAAATCTGGCAGCGAGCAGGTCAAGTGTACCTTTCAGCCGAAGGAGGGCGGCATGTACCGCGTCTCCGCCACGATCATGGACGACCGCGAGCGGCCCAACGAGAGCAAGCTGACGCTCTGGGTGGCAGGAGGCAAGACGCCGCCCAAGCGCGAGGTCGAACAGGAGACCGTCGAGCTGATTCCAGACCGCAGGGAATACAGGCCGGGCGAGACGGCCGAGCTGCTCGTCCAGTCGCCTTTCTACCCGGCGGAGGGCGTCGTCACGTTGCGCCGCTCGGGCATCATCAGCACAGAGCATTTCAGGATGGACAAGCCGTCCTATACGCTCAGAGTGCCCATCCAGGAGGGCTACACGCCGAACCTGATCGTGCAGGTTGATCTCAACGGCGCGGCCACCAGGACGGACGACGCGGGCACGCCCGACGAGAAGCTGCCGAAGCGCCCGGCCTTTGCCAAGGGCGAGCTGAATCTCTCGATTCCGCCGCTCTCAAGACAGTTGACCGTCAAGGCCACGCCGCGCGATAAGGCTCTTGAGCCGGGCGCTAACACCTCCGTCAGCCTGGAGGTGCGCGATGCCGCGGGCAAGCCGGTCGCGGGCAGCGAAGTGGCGCTGGTCGTCGTAGACGAAGCCATCCTGGCCCTGACCGGATACCGTCTAAACGACCCGACCCGAATCTTCTACGCCCAGCGCAGCGGCGATACGCAGGACTATCACCTGCGCAAGGACGTGCTGCTCGGCAACCCGGAAGTGCTGGCCGCCGTCTCGCGGGGTGGGGCCGCCGCGCTCTTGCAGACGGAACAATCGGCAATCGGCGGCAATATGCAGAGCATGATTACGATGGCCCCGTCGGCCGCGCCCGCGACTGCGCGGCGGATGAGGGCCGGAGTGAGCAATTTTAAGGTGGACGGCGCGGACAAAGAAGACCAGTCCGGCGCGATCCGGCTGCGTGAGAATTTCAACGCGCTGGCCTTCTTCGCCGCCGCGCTGCCGACCGACGCCGAAGGGCGCGCGCAGGTCAACATCAAAATTCCAGATAACCTGACGCGCTATCGCGTGATGGCGGTCTCGGTCGCGGGCGGCAGGCAGTTCGGCTCCGGCGAGTCAACCATCACGGCGCGGATGCCGCTGATGGTGCGCCCTTCGGCGCCGCGCTTTCTCAACTTCGGCGACCGTTTCGAGCTGCCCGTCGTCGTGCAGAACCAGACGGACGCGCCGATGAAGGTTGACGTGGCCGTGCGTGCGACCAATGCGGAGCTGACGGATGGAGCGGGGCGGCGTGTGACGGTCGCCGCGAACGACCGCGTCGAAGTGCGACTGCCCGTCATGGCCTCTCGCGCCGGGACTGCTCGCTTTCAGATCGGCGCGGTCTCCGGGCGCTCCGCGGACGCAGCCGAGATAGAGCTGCCCGTCTGGACTCCGGCGACGACCGAAGCCTTTGCGACCTACGGAGAGATAGACGATGCGACGGCCGTGGTCCAGCCGGTCAAAGCGCCCGCCAACATCTTCAAGCAGTTCGGCGGGCTGGAGATTAGCACCTCTTCGACCCAGCTTCAGGAGCTGACGGACGCAGTGCTCTACCTGATGGCTTACCCTTACGAGTGCTCCGAGCAGTTGGCGTCGCGCATTCTGGGCATCGCCGCGCTGCGCGATGTGCTGGCGGCTTTCCAGGCCAGGGGGCTGCCGAAGCCCGAAGAGATGCTGGCGGCCGTCGCGCGCGATCTCAAGCGTTTACAGGGTCTTCAGAACGACGACGGCGGCTTCGCTTTCTGGCGGCGCGGCGACGAGTCCTGGCCCTACGTCAGCATTCACGTCGCACACGCCCTGGAGCGTGCGCGCGAGAAGAACTTCGACGTGCCCGCCGGGATGCTGGAGAAATCCAGGCGCTACCTGCGCGAGATAGAAGGACACATTCCGCACATCTACGGGATTGACGCGCGCCGCGCGCTGGTCTCTTACGCGCTCTACGTCCGCAATCGAATGGGCGAGAGGGATGCGGCGAAGGCACGCAAGCTGATTGCCGAAGCGGGCCTTGAGAAGCTCTCGCTGGAGTCTGTCGGCTGGCTGCTCTCCGTCCTCTCGAATGATCCGGGCTCGAAGGCCGAAGTCGCAGCCATTCGACGGCATCTCAACAACCGCGCGACCGAAACTGCCGCGACGGCTCACTTTGCCAGTTCCTACAGCGACGGCGATTACCTGCTGCTCAATTCCGACCGCCGCGCCGACGGCGTCATCCTCGAAGCCCTCATCGGCGACCAGCCGACGAGCGATCTGATTCCGAAGATCGTGCGCGGGCTGCTCGGTCATCGCAGGCAGGGGCGCTGGGAGAATACGCAGGAGAACGTCTTCATCCTGCTGGCGCTGGACCGCTACTTCGGGGTCTATGAAAAAGCGACGCCGGACTTCGTGGCGCGTGCCTGGCTCGGCGAGAGCTATGCGGGCCAACAGGAGTTCAGGGGACGCTCGACCGCACGCCAGCAAGTCAACGTGCCGATGCGTATTCTCAGCGAGACGGACGGCGCGCAGAACCTGGTGCTGAGCAAGACCGGGACCGGAAGGCTCTATTACCGCGTCGGGATGCAGTACGCGCCCGCCAGTCTCAAGCTCGACGCGGCCGATTACGGCTTCACGGTCGAGCGCGTTTACGAGGCCGTCAATAATCCGGCAGATGTCAGGCGAGAGGCGGACGGCACATGGCACATCAAGGCGGGCGCGACCGTCCGCGTGCGGCTGACGATGGCCGCTCCGGCGAGGCGCTATCACGTCGCGCTCGTTGACCCGCTGCCCGCCGGGCTCGAAGCCCTCAATCCCGCGCTCGCAGTCACGGGCAGCCTGCCGCAGGACCAGAAGGACGAGGGCCCGTCGCCCGGACGATGGTGGATGCGGACCTGGTATGAACACCAGAACCTGCGCGATGAGCGGGCCGAAGCCTTCACCTCTTTGCTCTGGGAGGGAGT
>DASVWH010000244.1:0-10007 GCA_036389715.1 Pyrinomonadaceae bacterium
TGAAACTCCATAAATTCTTGAGCTCCCTGATACTTATGAGTCCTTAACTTTGGATCAAATGGATTATTCTTGAAAAGCTCCACTCGCTCCCAAAATCTTGTTTCCAAGCCCGCATTCCCGGTAACATTCTTCTTGAACGCCTTTTTGAAAGATGAGCTGAAGGCTATCTCAATCATTCAGCATTCCTTTAAGCACATTCATGTCACTGGAGAATACCAATTTTTCTTCGTTCAATTCCTGTAGACTAGCCTGATAGCTTTCATATATCCCCGCTCTTTTTTCTTCAGCCAGGTACTTTTCGATAAGGATTTGCAACTCCAGCTTTTCTTCAGTAGTTAGATTTTTCACTTCTTCGACGACTTCGGCAAAACTATCTTTCATATCTTTGCACCTCAACTTTTTCTACAAAATATACCCTTCTCATTTCTATAGTGGATTCACCATAACGACGACAATTCAACTTTCAGAACTTTTATTATTCCGATTAGAAGCAAAAGGATAAGGGCAATCCGCAGGATTAACCATTCAACTTTAGCTAGCGGGTCATTGGATTTCGGTTCAGACATATACATTCCTCCATTAAATGTTACCAATGTCTGAACTGGGTCTTAGGGTATCGGTTTTTACCCGCTTGTCAATAGGTTCAATAAAAATTGTTATAGACTCTATAGTATATCCTTGTAGAAATACTTGAAGGTAGGCAATCTAATTTAAGAATTAGATAGATTTAGACAAAATTGCAATCCCAGAGTTTGGGCCGCCTCGTTTAAGCTCCTTGGGGGAAGTTTTAATCGGGGGCGCATAATCGCATCCCATCGCGTCCAGGTCGTCTCCTGTGGAAACCCATAGCGTACAAGACGCCGAACGTTAATTAGGTCAAACCATTGGTCTAATTCATTTAGGCCGGGTCCGGTCTAAATAATCGAAGGGCCGTTGAATGCTGTAATCTTCGGTCTAAGAGCCCTAAGACCTGGCTTTTACCGCGCGGCGGGCGGCGAAATCTGCTATCCTCGCAGGAACTCCTAACCCCATCAGGAGAATGTCTCATGCATCCGTCTACGCCTCTCCGGCAGAAGTCGCCGTTACTCGAACAGGTTCGGCAACGCCTGCGGCTCAAGCATTATAGCATCCGCACGGAAGAGGCCTACGTGAGGTCTATCAAACGCTTTATCCTCTTCCACCGCAAACGTCACCCGGCCGCGATGGGGGTCGATGAAATCCGGCAGTACCTCTCGCACCTGGCCGTCGACGGGCGCGTGGCTCCCTCTTCACAGAACGTAGAATTAGCCGCGCTGCTCTTCCTTTATCGTCAAGTGCTGGGGCGAGACCTGCCCTCTGTTGAGGGCATCGAGCGGGCCAAACAACCCCGCAGAGTGCCGACGGTGCTGACGCGCGAGGAAGTCGCCAAGATACTGGCCAGGCTTTCAGGCACGTATCACCTGATGACGAGCCTGCTCTACGGCACTGGAATGCGGTTGATGGAATGCGTGCGCCTCAGAGTTAAAGATATAGACTTCGGATACCGGCAGATAACGGTCAGGGACGGTAAGGGTTGCAAGGACAGGAGGACGCTGCTGCCTGAATCCCTGGTCGTGCCGCTCAGGAGACAACTGGAGCGAACGCGCCTGCTGCATGAGGAGGACTTGCAGAGCGGATACGGGAGCGTGTATCTGCCCAACGCCCTGGAGCGTAAGTATCCCGACGCGGCGAAGGAGTGGGCATGGCAGTGGGCGTTTCCCGCGGGGAGGTTGTCAGTAGACCCGCGCTCAAATGAGGTGAGGAGACACCACTGCTCGGAAGACGCGCTGCAAAGAGAAGTGAAGCGGGCTATCCGAAGGGCCGGAATTGAGAAGCGAGCGAGTTGTCACACGCTCAGGCACAGCTTTGCAACGCACCTCCTGGAAGATGGCTACGACATCAGGACGATTCAGGAGTTGCTGGGACATGCGGACGTGCAGACCACCATGATTTACACACACGTTCTCAATCGCGGAGGTAAGGGCGTGCGCAGCCCGCTCGACAAATGATTGCCCCGGGAAGCGTAGAATGACATCCCGATGCCGCATTTAAAAACAGTACGAGAGCGCCAACAAGCTACAGGTCAAGCGGCAGCCCTGATGATTTCCGGTTCCCGAGTTTGCCCACCCAGCCCGTCCTCATTCCGAAGCATCATGGAAGCTGCAAGAGCTGTGCGCTCATTTGTCTCTCAACGCTTCGGCGGCCTTCCCTCTCCAACCTTTATCATAACTTTCCAGTTGCGGGAGTAAGACTGCGGGCAATCGCTATGAGCTGGCTGACAGTGGGCACGACCGGCGCGGCGCGCCAGCAGACGAACACGTCTGTAAATTCACGCGGCGGACCGAGCGCTTTGTATTGCACGCCGCCCCACTGGAGCCTGCAAAAAGATGCCGGGACCAGCGAGACTCCCAGTCCCGCTTCCACCAGCCCGAGAATGGTCAGCCACTCCTGTGCCTCCTGGACCACGCGCGGGCGAAACCCTGCACGACGGCATGCATCTGCGATCTGGTCATAGAGGGCCGGGGCGACGACGCGTGGGAAATGCACGAAGGGCTCCTCTGCCAGCGCATGCAGGGGCAGTCGCCGCCGCGTCGCCAGCGGGTGCGCAGGCGGGAGCACCGCCACGAACTCCTCTCGTAAAATCGGCTCGCTGACTAAATCGTCGCCATGCTCTACGGCTTCGCGGACGAAGCCCACGTCAATGCTGCCGTCGGCCAGGGCGACGGTCTGGGCGGCGCTGGAGAGTTCCCGCAGCCGTAGCTCGACGCTCGGGTAATGCTCACGATAGGAGCGCAATATCTCCGGCAGCGAGGTGGTCAGGATGGATGCGGCGAATCCCACCGTCAGCTTCCCCGCCTCGCCGAGCCCCGCGCGTCTCGCCAGGTCAAGCCCCTCCTCCACCTGCGCGAGCGTGCGACGGGCCACCTCCAGCAGCGCCTCGCCCGCGGCCGTCAGGCGAACCTGCGGCCTGCGCTCAAACAGCGTGTGGCCGACGAGCGCCTCCAAGCTCTTGATTTGCTGGCTCAGCGGCGGCTGCGCGAGCCCTAATTTCTGGGCGGCTCGCCCGAAATGCAGCTCCTCCGCGACGGCCGCGAAGTAACGCAAATGGCGCAGCTCGATGTTATGGTTCATACCTAATATATATCACATGACTACTTAAGATATATTGGACATATTAATCGCCATTGTGTAGATTTCGAGTCAATGAGTCTGCGCACGGGGGTTTGGCGCGGGATGGCTCTCGCCGCCGCGGGCCACTGAAGAGGAATTTACCGGGGTATTATTCACACCCTCCATTTCTACTCATCACACGAAGGGAAAAGCTCTCTTGAATCGGTTTGTCTTAGCCGCGCTGATCGCGGCCTGCTCGCTACAGACTGCACGGGCGCAGGAGATGCGCCTGCTGCGTTACCCTTCAATCCAGGGCAACGCGGTAGTGTTCACTTATGCCGGGGACCTCTGGACGGCTGATCGCAGGGGAGGCACGGCCAGAAGGTTGACGACGCACCCGGGCGAGGAGCGCCGCGCACGTATCTCGCCAGACGGCTCGCTGATCGCCTTCGTCGGGTCCTACGACGGCAACCCGGACCTTTACGTGATGCCGTTTGGCGGCGGCCCTCCCCGGCGGCTGACCTATGACCCGAACGGCGAGGGAGTGGTCGGCTGGACGCCCGACGGGAAGATCGCCTACACCTCTACGGCCGGAAACTTCACGACGCGGCAGCCGCGCCTGTGGCTCGTAGAGCCTGACGGCGGCCTGCCCTTTGAGACGCCGCTGATCGAGTTCAGCGACGGCTCATTCTTCCCGGACGGCAAACGCGTCGCCTATACACGCGTCGGCGCACACACGCAGAACTGGCGTCGCTACCGGGGCGGGAACATCGGGAAAATCTCCGTCTACGACTTCGCCTCGAACAACTACACGGAGCTGCCGAACAAGGGCGAGAACTCATGGTTCCCGATGGTTGCGGGCGACTCCATCTATTACGTCAGCGACCGTAACCAGGGCACTGTCAATCTTTACCGTCATGACATGGCAACCGGGAAGGAGACGCAGCTGACCAGATACTCCGACGTTGACATCAAGTGGCCGAGCACGGACGGCAAGACCATCGTCTACGAGCACGATGGCTACCTACATGCCTACGACATCGCTGCGGGCAGAGACCAGAGGCTGACATTCGACGTGAAGGGCGACGAGCTGTCGGCTCGTCCCTACATGCTCAAGGTCGGCAGGTCAATCTCCTCTCTTTCGCTTTCGCCGAAGGGTAATCGAATCGCGGTCGAGGCGCGGGGAGAGGTTTTCAACATCGCGGCCAACGGTGAGAGTGTCAGGAATCTGACTGCTACGCCGGGCGTGCGCGAACAGCGGCCGCGCTGGTCTACGGACGGCAAAACCATCGCCTACCTGAGCGACGCTCCCGGCGACTTTCAGGTCTTCGCCCAACCGGCCGCGGGCGGCGAGGCCAAACAGCTCACCAACCACACGGGCAAGGGCATTCGCGGCTTCAGCTGGTCGCCCGACTCAAAGCGACTGACCTACTGGACCGTTGACGACAACCTCTACCTGCTGGACATCCAGGCGCGCGAGACGAAGCTCGTCACGAAGAGCGAAAACTACGGCGACTTCACGTTCGACTGGTCTCCCGACAGCCAGTGGATCGCGTTCGTTCGTCCCGGCCGAAACGGCTTCGGCTCCATCTACCTTTACGAGTTGGCGACCGGGAAGACGACGCGCGTGACCGACGGGATGTACGACGACAGCAACGTCACCTTCGACCTGACGGGCAAGTATCTCTACTTCACTTCCGCTAGGGCGTTCTCCCCTACTTCGGGCAGATACGAGGCCAGCCTGAAGGTCGAAAACGCAGACCGCATCTATCTCCTCCCGCTCTCGAAGGAGCAAAGCAATCCCCTCTTCCCCAAAGCGGACGAGGCAGACGAAGCTGCCCCGACGGCCGACGCTAAAAGCGAGAAGGGCGAGAAGAACGATAAGGGCGAGAAGAACGATAAGGGCGAGAAGGCTGCCGCCACGCCGCCCTTGAAGATTGACCTGGAGGGGCTGGGCGCGCGCGCCGTGGCGCTGCCGCTGCCGCCCGGTGCTCAGGGCTTACTCGACGGCGCGAAAAACGGCGTCTTCATCTACAGCGAGGGCAAGCTGCGCAAGTTCGACCTGGGCTCGAAGCAGGCCGCCACCATCTACGAGGGGCCGGAGCTGCGCTTAACGTTCAATCCTGACCAGAGCAAGTTCGTTTACTTCGCAGACGGTACGCTCGGGGTCGCGGACGCCAGGCCGGGCGTGAAGCTCGGCGACGGGAAAGTGGATACGCAGGCCGTCGAGACCTGGGTTGACCCGAGCGCCGAGTGGCGACAGATGTTCTGGGAGGCCTGGCGCGTCGAGCGCGACGGCTTCTTCCGCGAAGACCTCTGGGGGCTGGACTGGAAGGCGCTCGGCAAACACTACGAACAGTACCTGCCGCACGTCAGGCACAGGCAGGACCTGTACTACGTGATTGGTCTGTTGATCGGCGAGCTGGGCACCTCGCACGCTTATGTAGACCCTGCGCCGGGCGAGCCCCCTACGAGCGACCGTGCCGCCAGCGCCGCGATGCTCGGGGCCGATTACCAGCGGGACGGCCAGTGGGTGCGGTTCAAGCGCATCTACCCAGGCACGCTGACGCAGGACGCCTGGCGCGGCCCGCTTGGCGAGCCCGGCGTCAACGTCAAGGCCGGTGACTACCTCCTGGAGATTGATGGCAGCCCCGTCACCGCGAAGATTCATCCGAACTCGCTCCTGATAAATAAGGCGAACCGCGTCGTCACGCTGACGGTCAACGACCGCCCGGCGCTTGAAGGTGCGCGGCGGGTTCGCGTCAAGCCGTTGGCGGGTGAGTCGCAGCTACGCTATTACGAATGGGTAGAGGGCAACCGGCGCAAGGTCGAAGAGCTCTCGGGCGGCCGCGTCGGCTACATTCATTACCCGGACACGGCGCGGGGCGGGCAGATCGAATTCATCCGCGGCTACTATGCGCAGACGGACAAGGACGCCATCATCCTCGACGGGCGGTTCAACTCCGGCGGGAGCCCGCAGCCGATGGTCCTGCCGACGCTCGCGCGCCGCTGGCAGACGGTCATCCAGGCGCGTAACTGGCAGGGCGGCTCCGAGATGCGGGCGATTAACGGCCCGAAGGCCATGCTGATTAACGGCTACGCGGGTTCGGGCGGCGACCTGACGCCCTGGATGTTCCGTGACCTGGGGCTCGGTCCACTAATCGGCACGCGGACGCTCGGCGCGCTCGTCGGCATCGCTGAATTCCGTGAATTGATGGACGGCAGCCAGGTCAGCGCGCCCGGCTATACCAGGTTCGACCCGAAGACGGGCGAGTGGATTGCGGAGAACAGGGGCGTGCAGCCAGACATCGAGGTGGATGCCAGACCTGACCTGGTCGCGCACGGGGCCGACCCGCAGTTGGAGGCGGCCGTGGAATACCTGCTGGGCCAGTTGAAGAAGAATCCGCCGGTGGTGTCTCCGCCTAAACTACCGCCCGCCAGGTCGCAGCGCTAGAGGCCGGGCGGCGCGTTATCAGTTTGCCCTTGCGTAGATTATTTCAGAGCGCGAAAGGCTTTGTGCGGAGGGGAGTATTTCGAGACGAGAGAATCTTATTCAGGTAAGTTTTGAATAAGCGCGATCCCCTTTCCGCTCGCCTGCGACCCTTTAGACGCGAAGCAAAAGGCGCTCCCGAAAGAGAAGCGCTTTTCTTCCGGCGAGATGGATTTCGGCAACCGGGAGCTGACGCAACCGGCGCAAGTAATTGCCCTGACGGCTCAGGAGAAGGAAATATATGGATACAGATAATTTAGTGGTGAGATTGTGCAGCGAAGGCATGCAGGCCGAGGCCGAGGGGAGGCCCGATGAGGCTCGAAAACTGTTTGAGCAGGCATGGGCCGCAGCGCAGGATGACTACGAGGCTTGCGTGGCCGCGCACTACCTGGCCAGGCATCAAAGCAAACCCGAAGCGGTCTTTGAATGGAACAGAGAGGCGTTGGAGCGTGCTGAAGCCGTCAGCGATGACAGGGTTCAGGGTTTCTATCCCTCCCTCTATTTGAACATGGGGCATTCGTATGAGACGCTGGGCAATCCCGGCGAGGCGAGAAGGCATTACGCGATGGCCGCAGCCCGACTCGACCATGTGCCCGACGGTCCATATAAAGATGTGGTCCAGAACGGAATCGCGGGCGGATTCCAGCGGACGGAATCGGTTGAAGGTTAAGCACGGGGCCCGGCCGTACAACTCGATTCGACTCTGACCAACCCTGCCAAGACTCACTACGCCATCTACGAGCGCAGGGCCTGATTCGTCAAACTGAAAAGGCTTAAGCCGGAGGGCTCACGCACGCGAGTGTGCGAGCCCTCCGGCCTCTTTTTATCCTTTCGAGGACGCAGGCAAAGGGGCGCGGCTTCTAAAAACTCTTGCGGAAGAGGTAAGAAGCCTTAATAAAGAAGGACCGCCCGTTGCCCTGAAAGCGCGGCTCGAATTGCCCCGTGAAGGGATTGTAGCCGTTGTAGCTGATATCGTCGTTATAACCGATGTACAGCGCCGTGCCCGGGTTCGGCGTCCAGCCTACGACCAGCTGCGGGCGGATATGCTTATTCAAAGTCGAATAATCCAGCCGCAGCCGCGCGAAGGTGTTGCGCGAGAATTGGTAGGTCGAGCGCGAGCTGAAGATATTGTCGTCATACGCCACGAGCCCCGTATCATGACGCGCGAGCCGCCTTTTGTTGTAGTTCAACTGCGTCTGGAAGGCTGTCGTCGGTTGATACCGGAAACTCGCATCAATGAACAGTTGATTGCCCGGCCCGGGGTCGTAGCCCCCATTAGGATCGAGCAGGGCCGCCCGGCTGACCCGCGGGAAATCCGGCCCGTTCCCCAGATCAAACTCCATCAGCCCCCAGGTGTGGTCAACGAAGAAGAAAGCATAGACCTGCTTGTTCGGCGTGCTCTCGATGAAACCCTGGATGGCCTTGAAACGGGCCGAACGCTCCGGGTCCGGTCCGAAAAAGGCTCCCTGCCGCGCGGCCGAGCGCTTCGCGCCGTACTCGTGCTCGAAGACGCGCTCGTAACCGAGCTGAAAGCCCAGTTGAACGAACGTCTGACGCTGCAAGGCCAGCATCCCCGAAGTGTCCGTAATCTCATATTGAGAGCGCCCGCGCCAGTCGTAGCTGATGTTGGTAGCGTTCTGAACGCGCTTATAGATGATCGCTTTTTTCCGGTCGCGGTCGGTCTCATACCTGATGTACGAGCCGAGGTAGTTCGTGTCGAAGCGCTGTGTGAAGCCTACGTCGGCGCGGTAATCGGGCGAGCGGCCCTGGGCCAGAAAATTCATGTACAGATTTCTGTCGGCCCTCTCCAGAAAAGCCCTGTAGCCCAGGCCGTTGCCCGTTCGATACAGTGTTCGGTCGAGATCGGCGTCGTAAAAATTGCGGCGTGAGGTAGTCCCCAGGACCTGAAACTCGGTCACGGTTTTCGGATTGATGCGAAATCGCCCGTCAAAGCCCGCGGTGTTATTATGACGCTCGATAAAGCTGTAACTCGTGGCGAATAATCCCAGGTTGTGCTCCCTGCCGACATCGCGTTTGAGCCGGAGGATGCCGATGTGTGCGTTCTTGTCAACGAAACGCTCGATGCCGCAGACGACGGTCGGGTCTCCGAGGCGTTGATGCTGGCACTCAAGCAAGCCCTGCCGCTCATCCTTCGAGTAATTGCCGGGGGCGTTGTCGGAAGCATAGAGCAGCCCGAAGGTGTTTCGCCCGCGCCTGCCCGTTAATTTCACAGCCACGTCCGGGTCAATAATCGCCCGTGTGTTGACGACATCCAGGCCGCTGCGAAAAATATCTATCCTCTCCAGAAAGAAGGGGCGTTTTTCGGCGAAGAAAATCGGGAAGCGCTGGTTGGCGGTCGTCACGGGCGCATCCGCTTCCACCTGCGCGAAGTCAGGATTGTAAGCGAAATCGAGCGTAATCGTCGGGGTCAAACTAAACTTGGCGGTCGCGCCAAACTCCCCCTTGAGCCCGTCATTGACGAAGCGACCGGCCGGATCACCGTCGAACGTAAAGCGCGTCCGGCGGCCCGTCTGGCTCAAGGTGACGCTCGGATTGATTTCGAGCTGGCGCGTCGTCTCGATGCCTTCCAGGCCAGTGATGTGCCCGGCCTGATTGAGCCAGCCCGAGATGCTGCGGTTGGTCGGCATCCAGGAGTTGTACTCGTTGTTCTTATATTTGACGCGCCGGTTGATGTGCAGGCCCCAGAGCTTATCTTTGCCCGCTTCGTAGCGCAGCGACTTGAACGGAATCGCCACTTCGATGGTGAAGCCGTCCTCGGTCAGAACGCCCTTCGAGTCCATCACTATGTCGAGGCTGTAATCCTCGCCGCGGCCTTCCGTGAAAGTCCCGTCGGCCTGGATGCCGAGCGGGCTGAAAAACAGCAGGTACGCCTGGCGCTGGTCGTTGAAGGTATCCAGGTGAACCAGGACGTAATCGTCGTTGAAGATGTTGTCGCGCCGCGCAACGGTCGCGCGCACGGTATTTCTGTCCTGCTTGACGCGGAAAGCCATGTAGAGATTCTTCGCGTCGTAGCCCATCATGAACTCTGTCGGATGCGTCGGCGCGACGTTATCGCCCGGATTGGTCTGAATGAAGTCGCCGAACAGCGCGGCATTTTGCCAGACCGCGTCGTTTAACTGCCCGTCAATCACCGGCGCGGTCTCAAAGCGCGGGATTCGGACCGGCGCATCCTTGCGGACGAAACGCGATGACGACGGCGAGTCGCTTTTGACAGACGGGTCCGGGTCGCTGCTTTTCGTGACAGCCGCCGGTGGCGCAGGAGCGGTCTGCGGGCTCGCCGCAGGCTTCTCACTGTTGCCGTCAGCCGGGGCCGGAGTCAGGGTTTGCGCCGGGGAGTTGAGCGCGCAGAAGAGGAGAATAAAGCAGA
>DASVWH010000245.1:0-17566 GCA_036389715.1 Pyrinomonadaceae bacterium
ACTCTTAAGACTTTCCCGCGACCCTAGAAAATGCTTTAAAGCTGTTAGGTGAATTGAATCGGGCGTCAATCAACAGGCTATTCCCACTCGATGGTGCTCGGCGGCTTCGAGCTAATATCATAAACCACTCGATTGATGCCCCGTACTTCGGAGACCACGCGCGTAGAGATACGGGCCAGCACGTCATGCGGGAGGCGCGCCCAGTCGGCCGTCATGCCGTCTATGCTGGTGACGGCGCGCAGCGCTATGACCTGTTCATAGGTGCGTTCATCGCCCATCACGCCGACGGTCGAGATAGGCAGGAGCACCGGGAAAGCCTGCCAGACCGAATGATAGAGGTCGGCCAGGCGCAGCTCTTCATCGAAAATGCGGTCGGCGGCCTGTAGTATCCTGATGCGCTCCTCCGTCACCTCGCCGATAATGCGCACGGCCAGGCCAGGCCCAGGAAACGGATGGCGCGTGAGAATCTCTTCCGGGACCCCCAGTTCGCGGCCGATGAGCCTCACTTCATCCTTGAAGAGCTCGCGCAGCGGCTCGACCAGCCGCAGCTTCATCTTCTCCGGCAGCCCGCCGACGTTGTGATGGCTCTTGATGACGGCCGAAGGGCCGCGCACGGAGACCGATTCGATCACATCCGGATAGAGCGTTCCCTGGACCAGGAACTGGGTGTCGCCGAGCCGCCCGGCCTCCTCTTCAAAGACCTCTATAAAGATGCGCCCGATGATCTTACGTTTCTGCTCCGGGTCCGTCACGGTCCTGAGTTCACGCAGGAAGCGCTCCCCGGCCTTAACGCCCTGTAGATTCAGGCTCATCTTTTGCTTTAAAAGCGTCAGGGTGAGCTCGAATTCGCCCTCCCGGAGAAGGCCGTTATTGATAAAAAGGCAGGTCTGCCGCTCCCCTATCGCCCGGTGGACGAGAGCCGCGGCCACAGCGGAATCCACCCCGCCCGAGAGGCCGCAGATGGCCCTCCCGTGCTCGCCGACCTGTTCGCGGATGCGCGCCACCTGCTCCTTGATGGCGACCAGCGGAGTCCAGTCCCCGCGGCAGCCGCAGACGTTGAGCAGAAAATTTCTCAGGACCTGGGCCCCGAGCGGAGTGTGCGCGACCTCCGGGTGGAATTGCAGGCCATATATGCGCTTGCTTAAGCTCTCGAAAGCATTAAGCGCATCGTCCGTGCGCGCCGTGATGCTAAAGCCAGGGGGCGGAACGGTGACGTGGTCCCCGTGGCTCATCCAGACATCAAGCTCCGGGGGCAGGCCGCTGAAGAGGGGGCTCTGCGAGTCCAGAATTTTGAGCCGCGCATAGCCGTATTCCCTGTTTTGCGAGGGCTTTACTTCGCCCCCTAGGTCGGCCGCCAGCACTTGGAGGCCGTAGCAGATGCCTAGGACGGGGCAGTTGACGGCATCCAGGAGGCGGCCGTCCGGCCTCGGAGCATCCTGATGGTAGACGGAGGCGGGGCTGCCCGAGAGGATTAAGCCGCGCGGATTGTACGAGCATATTTTTTCAGCCGTGACATTGAAAGGCAGGATTTCACAATAGACGCCGGCCTCGCGCACCCTGCGCGCGATGAGCTGCGTATATTGCGAGCCGAAATCCAGGATCAGGACGGTTTCATGTTGCTTCGCTTCGGTCAAATAGTTACACCTCCGTCGGCAAGAAGAGCCTCAAAATACCCTCATCTGATTAAGTTGCGAGATTATACGGGGGAATTCATCGAGTCACAATCCGGGATCGTGGCCCGTTCTCGCCAAATAAATGGCCTGAATGTATTATTATCAATCTTAGTATGCCGGAAGGACCAAAGATGAAGTTTCAATTTAACAGGGCTCTTTTTAAAATCCTACTTTTACTGCCTCTGCTCTTCAGCACCGTGACAGCTTCGTCGCCCTTCCCTTCTCCGCAGGCGGCCGACAAGATAGCCCTTTCGCAGCCGCTCACGCTGAAGTGGCATTACAGCTCCGAGCTGACCGTCAATCTGACCCCGGCGGCGGAAGGCGAGCGCATCTACCTGCCGCTGGCGACGGGCCTGCTGGTCTCGCTGCGGGCGACGGATGGAGAGTTGTTCTGGAAGACGGATGTCGGAGGAGAGTTGTCCGCGTCGCCTGCGGCTGACGGGCGGGCCGTCTACGTCGCCTCCGAAATAGGCGCGGGGCAGAATCCGCGGCTCCAGGCCAGCGGGGCCTTGCGTGCGCTCGGACGCGAGGGCGGCATCACGCTCTGGATGCGGACGCTCCCGATGGCGTTGCGCGGGACGCTCTTGACGGGAGAGTCCAACCTCTACGGCGGCTCGGACGACGGGCGTGTCTACGCACTGCGTAAGAAGAGCGGCGAGATCGCCTGGGTGATGCAGTATTCGTCGCCCTTTGCTTCGCATCCGGCGCTTTCCGGTTCCCGCCTCTATATCGGCAACGAGGATGGAACCCTTTTCGCATTGGATGAAGCCAGGGGGACGGTCCTCTGGCGTTATCGGACGCATGGAGCCGTCCGCGGGCAGCCGGTGATAGTGGAAGGCACTGTCTATTTCGGTTCGGCGGATGGTTACGTCTATGCCGTGAATGAAGCCACAGGGCGCTTGCGCTGGCGCAAACGGACCGGTGCGAGCGTTCAGACAGTGGCCAGCGCGCGGACAGGGTTGCTCGTCGCCTCCCTGGATAACTTCGTCTATTGTCTATCATTCAACAGGGGCGACCGGCTCTGGAAACGCCGGCTGGCGGGCAGGGTCGCGGCGGAACCCTTGACGGCCGACGACGGGGCGCTCTTTACACCTCTTTCGGGAATGGCCGGAGTGGTCCTGGACTTACACGACGGCAGGCAGCTCAACACGCTGCCCATCGGCGAGGACAACAGCCTGACGGCGTCTCCCATCGTCGCGGGCAGGGTGCTGGTCGTCACGACGCGCCGCGGACTGCTGGCATTTTCCCGGCCGGGCTAGTCCAAAGTTTAAAGGTTAAGATGTCAAGGATGTGAGCGGCCGTTTCAGGCATCCGCATCGGAGCGGCGGCGAAACAGCGAAAAGACGCGCAGGACTATGCCGTGCAGAACGTAGATCGAGACGATGGCCAGCAGAACGTACTGTGAGAAGAGCCAGAGAAGCATCCCCGTCGCGGCGATCATGAGAATAACCAGACGCGTACTACGATTGCGACTGCCTATCGTCTTGCCGCTCGAATAACGCAGCGTACTGACCATCAGCGCCGCCAGGCATCCGACCAGGGCCATCATCAGACCGCTATAAAGATAGGCGAAGCGCTGCTCGTAGAGCCGCAGCGGGTTCGGCGCGAAATGAATAATGGACGCGATGAGCGCGGCCGCCGCGGGGATCGGCAACCCGACAAAGCTCTTTTTATCAACCTTGGCAGTCCCTTCGGCCAGAAGGCGCGGGCGCGTCGCCTGGACATTAAAACGGGCCAGGCGGAACGCTCCGCACATCAGGTACATGAAAGAGAGAAACCAGCCGAGCTTGTGCAGGTCGCTGCCTTCCCGCAGCGCCGAGCCGTACCCCCAGGCATAAACCAGCACGGCGGGCGCGATGCCAAACGTCACGACATCTGCGATTGAATCCAGCTGGACGCCGATTTCCGTCGTCGTTTTGGTCATCCGGGCAATGCGGCCGTCCAGCATATCGAAGAGCGCCGCCCAGCAGATCGCCTTTGAAGCATTGTCGAAGTGAACAGCCGCTTGCTGGATGTCGGAGTCGCCGCCGCCCTCAACCAGTTGAAAGCCGCGCAGCGCGGCCATCACGGCGAAGAAACCCATGCCGATATTAGCGGCCGTAAAGGCGGACGGAATCAGGTACAGCCCCTTCTTGATTCCGCGACGCGGAACGTTCGTCACTTCCGGCTGCTGTTGCATGTGCGGCGCTCCTGACATCAGGCAATCCTCCCGATAATCGTCGCCCCGCCGCGAACGCGCATCCCTTCCGTCACTTCCAGCTTAACGTTTGGCGGCAGAATCAGATCTGTGCGCGAGCTGAACTTAATCAGGCCGAAGCGTTCGCCGAGCGCCAGCTCATCGCCGGGACGCTTCCAGCAGATGATGCGCCGCGCCAGCACGCCCGCGATCTGCTTGCAGACGATGGTCACTTCTTCGCCGCGGATGGTCAGCGCATTCTGTTCGTTGACCAGGCTGGACCGCTCGCTCGTCGCGGCGAGAAACTTCCCGCGCGTGTAGGTCACGTCTGTAATCGTCCCGGCGATGGGCGCGCGATTGATGTGCACATCCAGCGGCGAAAGAAAGATGCTGACGACCAGGGGGGAGTCCGCGTCATCGGGAGCGAGCGGGCGCACGCGCGTCACGCGCCCGTCGGCGGGCGAGACGATAATCCCCTCTCCGGGCGGGGAGGTGCGCCGTGGGTCGCGAAAGAAATAGGCCATGAAGGCCGACAGGGCCAGGCAGAGAAGGGCGACGGGCCAGTAGCCGAGCGCCAGCGGAATCGTCGCCAGCAGGAGCGGAATCAGTATGTATGGAAGACCTTCGCGAGCCACGTTTGACAATAAATTTCCGCCGGGTTTGACGGCCGGCGCGACGGTTCAAGTAAAAAGCGTCGCAGCAAGTTTTCAATCGTTGCAGGAAACGGGGGCGCTTGCAACTGGTCTGGCGCCCCCGTTTCGATTGTAACGCATGTGCGTGGAGATATTTATTTGATGACCGCCGGAACGTTAATGGCCGGTTCCGTCGCTTTGCTGATGTTGCGACATAATGGAATACATCTGATCTTTGATGGCTAATTTCTTCTTCTTTAAAGTGATCTCTTCTAACTGTTCTTCATCGCTCGGATAGGCAAGGGCCGTCAGCTCGCTCAGGCGCTCTTCATAACGGGTGTGCTCGCGGACAAGCTCGCGAAACTCCGGGTCGCTCAACATCAGTTGCTCTTTCAGGCTGTCTGTGCCGGTCATTTCCATTTAGGGAAGTCCTCCTTTGAGATGCGTTGGACGGTGAAAAGCTCTGCGCCGTGAATCTCGAAATTGAATCCGCGGCCCTCTGCGTGCGAAAATGTTAGCTCAAAAGATGCGGCCAAATCAAGCTCAACTCCTGATTGAAAGACTCATCACAAGCGCGTCTTCAACCGGCCCGAGGTAATAGTTGGGGCGACGGCCCGCCACACTGAATCCATAATGCTCATAGAGAGACTGCGCCGCAGTGTTCCCGGCGCGCACTTCCAGAAAAGCCTTGCGTGCGCCCATCCGCGCAGCTTCCGCAATCACCAGGCCGAGTAATTGACCGCCTATCCCGCGCCGCCTGAGCGAGTGGCGGACCGCCACGTTGTTGATGTGCAGCTCGTCCGCGATCAAGCGCGAGGCGATGAAGCCTGCGATCTTCTCCCGGCCGGGGAGCGGCTCGCCAACCTGCCTGGCGACGTACATCAGGACTCCCTGCCCGCGCAGCAGCTCAGCGTGATAGGCCTCCCACCCCCAGCGGCTCAGACCGCTGGCCTCCTCTATCTCCACGACTTCGAGGAGGTCGTGTTCCGTCATCCGCGCGAGTTCTATTTCCTGCGGGCTCTTACCGGCCTGTGCGGTTCTTGTTCTGGGCATCTAGATTTATTTCGGCGTCCGAAGGGCGCACATACAGGGCCTGGAGGTCTGCCGGGTCGGTCGTCTCGCCCGCGCCTGCGCGCAGGAGAGCGAGATACGCCACATTAACTGCGAGGGCTTCTGTTTGCGCCGCGAGCACCCAGCCCTCCCGCTTCAGCTGTCCCTGCGCCGTGCCCGTTTCGCTCCCCTCCGGCATCAACGTCAACCCTTCGGCCGCCGCCAGCGAAGTGATGGCTTCGACGTGCGCGTGTGCGCCTTCACCGGCCCAGGTGAGCCCTCGCAATCCCCTCAGGCTCTCCAGGAGACTGTGCGGCGAGAGATTTTCGGCGTCCCCGAGCGGGACGACTTCCCCGCTCGGCGCGACCGAGAGCAGCTGCGCGTAGACTTCCCCTCGCCCGGCCGGAAGCATCGCTATCGTCCTGGCCGACGGCCCGGCGGCGTGCGCCACGGCGTGCAGCGTAGGTATGCCGACACATCGCCGCCCGAGCGTCGCGGCAAAGGATTTGACCGTCGCCAGACCGATGCGCAGTCCTGTGAAGCTGCCCGGCCCGAGGGCGACGGCGAACAATTCGATCTCAGCGAGAGTGACGCGCGCGGCCGCGAGCGTTTCTTCCAGATCAGAAAGTAAGTTGATCGAATGCGAGACCGCGCCGTCGCCCGTGCTTGCCGCGAGCAGCCGAGAGCCCCTGGTAACGGCGATGCTTCCAGCCCTCGTCGCCGTCTCAAGGCTCAAGACGAGCGGTCGCTCACGCGTTTGCGCGAAAGCCCGCTCCGGCTCGCTGATCTGAAGCAAGGTCATCGTCCGACAACATCTTATTTGACAGGCTATGTCTGGCCGCGCGATTATAGGCTGTGATTTCACATAAACGCAACGGATAGAGATTCAGGCCCGAAGGCGCTGCGCGGGGCCCTCCGGCGGCGAGACGGATAAGTTAAGAGCTGCCTGCGCTTTCCCTTTACTGGCGACGCAGCCCGGGCCAAACTCAATTAAGATGAACGAGCGGATAGGGATTCTAACAGCCGGTGGTGATTGTCCTGGGCTCAACGCCGTCATCCGCGCCGTTGTTCGTCGGGCCATCGTGGATAAGACGGAGGTGCTGGGCATCAAGAACGGCTGGCGCGGCCTGACCGAGGCCGATGTCGAGCCTTTGACGCGCAACTCCGTGACGGGCATTCTGCCGCGCGGCGGGACCATTCTCGGCACGTCGCGTTTCAATCCGATGAGCAGCCCGGAAGCCGTCGAGCAGTTGTTGGGCAACTGGAAGAGATACGGGCTCGGCGCTCTGATCGTCGTCGGCGGCGAAGGAACTCTTTCGGCCGCGCTCGATCTCTGGCGTCTGCACCGGCTTCCGATCATCGGCATTCCTAAAACCATTGACAATGATATTCGCGGGACCGATTTCACTTTCGGCTTTGATACGGCGGTCGGAATCGTGACCGATGCCGTTGACCGTCTGCATTCGACGGCCGAATCGCATCACCGCGTGATGGTGGTCGAAGTGATGGGGCGTCACACCGGATGGATTGCGGCCTACGGCGGAATCGCGGGCGGGGCCGACGCCGTGCTCGTGCCGGAACATCCCTTCAAGCTCTCGCGCGTCTGCGAGCTGCTCAGGCACAGGGAGGAACAGGGCCGCGCCTTCTCCATCATCGTCGTCGCCGAAGACGCGCACCCGCACCCGGACGAAGACTTTATCACGCAGGAGATGGGCCATGAGATTTACAGGCACGAGCGGCTGGGCGGCATCGGCACTGTTCTGGCCCAGGAGATAGAGCGTTGCACGGGCATCGAGACCCGCGTCACCAAGCTCGGCTACGTCCAGCGGGGCGGCTCCCCGACCCCTTTCGACCGCGTCCTGGCGACTCGTCTCGGCATTAAAGCCTACGAGATGGTAGTGGCCAAACAGTGGGGGCAGATGGCTGCCCTGCACGGCAATAAGATCAGCAGCATTCCTCTGGAAGAGGCGGTAAGCGAACTCAACCTGCTCGACGACGAGATTTATCGCGTCGCCGAGGTCTTCTTTGGCTAAAAGCAAATGAAGCTCTGTCCCGTCTGCCTGCGATGCTATGAGGATTCGGACACTCTGTGTCTCGGCGATCAGAATGCCCTGGTCGCGGCGCGTCCGGGCTCACGCATGATCGCCGAAAAATACCGGCTCGACAGGCTGCTCGGCCGGGGCGGCATGGGGGCCGTCTATGCGGGCACTCACCTGGACCTGGACCGCCCCATCGCCATCAAGCTGCTCCTGCCGGACTTCACTGCCGATGCCGACGCGCTCGAACGTTTTCGACGCGAAGCGCGCGCCGCCGCCAGGCTCAATCATACGAACGTCGCGGACACCTACGACTACGGGCTGCTGCCCGACGGCGGGGCCTACATCGTGATGGAGATGGTTGACGGTCAGACCCTGCGCGAGTACATGGACGCCGCGGGCATGATTCCCGTCAAGGAGGCTGTTGACATCGCCTGCCAGGTGGCCGACGGCATAGAGGCGGCGCATCATCGTCACATCGTGCATCGAGACCTCAAGCCCTCGAACATCATCCTGACCTACGATCACCAGAACCATCTCCAGGCAAAGGTCGTTGATTTCGGCGTGGCCAAGCTGAAGGAGCAGACGACGACGGGCGGCGGCGGGCTGACCGCCTCAGGCTCGCTGATCGGCACGCCCCGCTACATGTCGCCCGAGCAATGCGCCGGGCAGAAGATAGACGCCCGCTCGGACATCTACAGCCTCGGCGTGATACTCTTCGAGATGCTCGCCGGGCGTCCGCCCTTCGACGCCCCGACCACGACCGCCATCGCCATCAAGCACATACAGGAGCCCGCCCCGTCCATCAAGGAATTCCGCCAGGACATTCATCAGGAGCTGGAGCGGCTGATTAGCCAGGTGCTGGAAAAAGACCCGGACGAGCGCCCGCAGACCGCCGCCGCCTTCGCCGAGAAGCTCGAAGAAGTATCCAAGCTATCGCTCGCGCCCGAGTTGGCGACGGAAGCAGCCCAGCCCACATCGCCGCCCGCGCTTCCCCTGATTCCGGCCGATGACGAGAGGCCGGAGATAGGCCGCCGGACGGGAGCTTATTTAGAGCACCGAATCTCGACGCAGCGCGCAGGCGAGCCGACGGGCGAGCATGTCCGCACACCCGCACCCGCACCTGTGCCCGCGCCGGAGCGAGAGCCGGAGCCGTCCATCCAGGCCTTCTCCGCGCCCGCTGAAACCGTGACGGAGGTCGCGGCCGGGGTTGACGGGCCGGGCGCGCCTCGCGCCGAAAGCCCTCTCGAAGAGCCGCTCGCGGCAAAGCCGTTGAGCCCGCCCGCGACCGAACGCACAGAGAGTTACGCGCAGACCGCACCCCGGCGCAGCCGCACGCCGCTGCTCCTCGCCGCGCTCGCAGTCTCGGTCGCGGCCGTCACAGCCATCGGCGTCTGGCTCGCCACGCGCGGTTCGTCGTCGCAGGAAACAGCGGCGAGCACGCAAGCTCCGGCGCAGAGCGCGGGCGGCAACCGCGCGCCCGCGGCCCAAACGAATGGTAATGCCGCGAAGGAGCCGGGCCCTGCGGAAAACACCAACGCGACGGACAACGGCGACGCCGCGCCGCCTGCGGAGAAGCCGGGCGATGCGCGCGCGCAGTTGCAGGGATCGCTCAATCAATGGGTGGCCGCGACGAATGCGCGCGATCTCAACGGGCAGATGTCTTTGTACGCGCCGACGCTGAGCGTGTTTTACCTCCGGCGAAATGCGACGCGGGCGGCCGTGCTCTCCGAAAAATCGCGCCAGATAGCGCAGTTCAAGCAGGTCGCGGTCCGCATCGGCGAGCCCGAAGTCGTCATTAGCCCGGACGGGCAGACGGCGACGATGCGTTTTCGGAAAAGCTGGAACTTCACCGGAGCGCAGCAGAGCAGCGGCGAGGTCGTACAGGAGCTGCGCTGGCTGAGAACACCCACCGGATGGAGAATAGTCAGCGAGCGTGACTTGCAGGTGATTCGCTAGACGCAGTCTATTCGTCAGGCGAAGGCGACTCAAAAACGGTGGCCGGTTGGGCCGCGCGCATCTGTTAATCCCGGCTTCCCTTCCACGCTTTTCATCCGGGCTTCGCAGTCTCCAAACAGTAAAAGCTCCGAGAGGCCATCTTAGCCTCTCGGAGCTTTTGCTTTAACGAGCCCCGCGGGTGGCGGGAGCCCGGCTTATTGTCCCGGGATGTACATGGCCGGAACCGGCATGTCTCCCCCGAATCCCCAGCAGCATTGACGGAAGAAGACCTGCGTTCCGTCGTTGCTCTTGAGGACGTACCAGTTGGGCTCGGACGGGCGGAAGACCGCGATGTCGGTTCTGCCGTCGCCGTCGTAATCGCCCGGAACCAACACGTCTCCGCTCGCGCCCCAGCTGACGTGGCGCATCGTGCCCGTAGAGCTTTGCAGGATGTACCAGTTGGCCTCAGACGGACGGTAGGTGGCAAAGTCCGTCTTCCCGTCGCCGTCGTAGTCTCCCTGGATCAGCTTGTCTCCGGCAGCGCCCCAGGTCTTATGCATCGCCACTCCGTTCGAGCTTTGCAGGACATACCAGTTGCGCTCGCTCGGCCGGAACTGGGCCAGGTCTGTCTTCCCGTCGCCGTCATAGTCTCCGGGGACAGGGATGTCTCCGCTGGCTCCCCAGTTGGGATGAATGGCGACGCCGTCGGAGCTTCTGATGATGTACCAGTTGGCTTCGCTCGGGCGATACACGGCCACGTCCGTCTTCCCGTCGCCGTCGTAGTCTGCGGGAACCGGAATATCTCCGGTGGCCCCCCAGTTGACTCTGGTGACGGTGTAGGTTGAGCTGTTGATGATGTACCAGTTGGCCTCACTCGGACGATAGACGGCCATGTCGGTCTTGTTATCGCCGTCGTAATCTCCGGCAACGCCGATGTCGCCGGCGGGCCTGCCCCAGTCATACTGAAGCTGTACCGTGCCGTCGCTGCTCTTGAGGATGTACCAGTTACCACTAGTGACCGGTATCCACTGCGCGGCATCAGTCTTGCCGTCGCCGTCGAAGTCCCCAAGCACGGACTCGTCATCATTGATCGTGCCGACGACCTGGCTGTTGAGCAGGATCAGCGTTGCGCCCGCGAGGTTCGAGAGGTTCAGAAGGAAGGTCTCGTTGCCTTCTCGAATAGTATCGCCGTTGACCTTGACCGTGATGGTCCCGGTGGTGGTGTTGGCCGGAATGGCCAGTTGTGTTGTCGCCAGCGGCTCGTAGTCGCCCGTTCCAGGCGAGCCGATGGCCGAAGCGGTGGCCGCGCCCGCACCCGGAGGATTATCCGCCGTCGCGTAATCCATCGTGATAGGCGTCAGGCTCGGCGCGGAGAGCGTCACGTTGAAGTTGGCGTTACGCTGTCCGACCGCGCCTTCTGCGACCGAAACTCTGTTGACCGAGACGAAGATCACGTCGACGGGAGTGACAGTCGGGTCGTTAGCCGTGCCCGTATCGGGATCGTCCGTCACGGCGCTAAAGCCGACGCCGGAGATGGTCCCCGAAGCGCTGCCCGAGTTGGAGACGGACGAGAGCGGCGGGGCATACGTGGCCAGGTCATTGACGGCCACTGTGAAGACGAGCTTCACGGTCTTACCCGCGGGCAGCGTTCCGATGCTGACCGGGAAGGGGCTGACCAACGGCGCGAGCGCCGCATGGACGTTCGGCTTGACCTGAGCCTTCAGGCTGCTGCCGTGATTGGCCGTTGCTTTGGCAGCAGGCTGCTTGGCAGACGGCTTATCAAGCGCCTGTTGCTGGCTGCTCTTGACGGTCGGCTGCGTGGCCGCAGGCTGCGCGAAGGCGCGTGCCGTCTTCTGCGCGGGCTGCCCGGCGGCGTGATTGGTCAGAGCATTGCTGCTCGAAGAGACCCGCACGACCGACGGCGAAGCGTTGTTCACCTGCGCCAACTCATACCCGCCAAAGGACTGCGTGTCGAGACGAACGACCGGCGCTGTCGCACAATTTTCGGCGAAGTAATTACACTGGAACGTGCCGCCCGACCCGACCGTTGACGCTTGAGTGCTGACCGTGCCCGCCGGGAAGCCGGGGTTCTGGCCCTGGATATAAGAGTTCACCTGCGTCGTCGTCGTCGAAGGGCTCGGCGAGATGCCGTTGATGTTGAAATCACAATTGACTTTCTGGAAGACCTTGACGGAACCGACGCCCGCGGTCGTCGCGGCGGCGTCGCGGTTCATCGTGTTGGTGTTAATGGTCAGGCAGAGGTCCCTGGTGTCGGTCGAGAGCGTGCCCGCCTCTATCGTCATGGCGCGAACGGGATTCGCGCCGTTCATGTTCATCGTGTTGCCGGTGACGGTGACGGCCAGTTTCCCGCCCGGATTACCCGCGCCGGAGCTGATGTAGATGGCGCGCTGGTCGTTGTTGTAGTTGATCGTATTGTTGGTCACGCCGACGGTCGCGTTGCCTGAGCCGGTCGAATTGACGATGATGCTGTCGGCCGGACCGTAGGGCAGGACGTTCGCCGGTTGAGTGATGTTGTTGCTGTTGATGATGCCCTGGAGGATGCAAGAAGAGGCGGAAGTGTTCGCCCCGAAGATATTGATTCCGGCCGAGACGTGATTGGTAAACGTGTTGCTGCTGACGTTGAACTTCACGTCGGTCGTCTGGTTGGCCGAAATCTGGATGCCGTCGTTGTTGCCCGAAAACGTGCTGTTGTTGACCTTGACGACGGTGGTCGCATCGTCGCTGGCGTCGGAGTTAAAGCCGCCCGAGAAGTTGTTCGAGAAGGTGCAGCTCCCGGTTATCTCGATAGTGGCGACGGCCGACGTGTTCATCGGGAATTGGAAGCCGCTGTTGTGCAGCGCGCCCGAGAAGGTGCTGCCCGAAACCGTCAGCTTCGTCAGCGTTCCACTGACGTTCTGAATCTTGGCGTTGTTGTAGTAAGAGCCTGTGACGGACGTGTTGGTGATGAAGGACGTGCCGAGCAGGTTGGCCATGTTGATGCCGTTGTCGTCCGTGGCATCGCCGACGCCCGTGATGGTGCTGTTTTTGAGATCGAGGTTGGTGACGTTGAGACCGTTGATGCCCTGCTGGACGCTGCCGCTGATGGCCAGCTTGTCGAGCGTTACGTTGGTCACACCGCTCAGATGAACGGGGGCGTTACAGCCGCCGTTGCCGAGCGAGAGCAATGAACCGCAGCTCGCGCCGTTGGTCGTCGCGGCATTGGTGAAGTTCATGTTCTTGAGCGTGACGCGGCTGGCCGTCGTGAAGCTCGCGCCGTGAGCGGTCATGGAAGAGATCGTGCCGCCCGTCCCGGCCGTCGTGCCCGTGCCCGTGACCGTGAAGCCGCCCGCCGTGTCCGAAGACGTGCCCGAAGTGTTCGAGACCAGGATGCCGTTGGATGAGCCGCTGGCCGTGATGCTGTCGAAGGTCATATTGAGCGGCGTCTTGCTGGCGGCGCTCGTGCCGGAGATTTCCACTGCGACGTTGCCGGACGCGCTGATGGTCCCGCTCGTGTTCGTCAGCGCACCCGTGTTGCTCGTCGCAAGCAAGGCGCGCTGCCCGGCCTTGGGCGTGATGTCCAGGTCCGTGAAGGTGATAGCGCCGGTGTTCGAGGTCAGGCTGACGCCCGTGTTCGCGGAGCCAGGGTTCGCGGAGCTGGTAATGTGCGTAATGCCGAGGCTCACGGGCGCACTCGAACTGGCGACGTTGAGGCCGATGCCCACGGGGCCGCTGATGGTAGTGGTCCCGCTCGTCAGGCCCGTCCCGGTCGCAGTGCTCAGGCTAATCCCGGTCGCCGTGCTGTTGGTCGAGCTGATGGTCAGGAAACCCATGCTGATGGCCGAGCTGCTGACCGACAGCGCCGGGCCGTTCGTGGCCGTCAGGAAGCTGTCGCTGGTACTATTACTGACGGTCATCGTCCCGCCGGAGCTGAGAAGCCCGGAGCCGTTGGACGCGGTCAGCTTCAGGTTGCTGAAAGTGGTCGTGCCCGAGTTGGTGATGTCAACGCCGGTCCCGCTCGCGCTCTTGTTGACGACGGTCGTCCCGAAATTGGCGGTGATATTGTTCGGACTGACGAAGGAGATGCCTGTGCCGGTCGGCGTCTGAATGTTGGTCGTGCCCGACACGGTCAGCGTGCTGGTCGCCGCTATATTCTCAAGGCGGACGCCCTCTGTGCCGGAATTGAGTGATTCGAGGCCAGCGAGACTGGCGTTGAGCGTGCCGGTCGTCAGTTGCAGCGCGCGGCCGTTGCCGTTGAGCGTGGCTTCGCTCAGGTTCAGAGTGCCGAAGCTCGTACCGGCGATGTCCGTGCCGGTCGTGTTGCCGATGTTGAGACCGCGAATCGTATTGTTGGAGCCAAGATTGATGGCGTTTGAGCTGGACGTGATGGCCGGGCTGCCGCCGCCCGTCGTCGGAAGCGCACTGCTTCCGGCAGGAACGGTGACATTCGCAATGGTAGCAAGGCTCGCGCTCGCACCCTGGCCGATCAGTTTCTGGCCCGTGCGCAGCGTCACAGGCCCTGTGTAGTTGCCGCTATAAAGAAAGATGTTGTCGTTGTCGGCCGGGTGATTGCCAGCGCCGTCGTTGACCGCCTGAAACGAGGCGAGCGTATTGAACGGGCCGGTCAAACGGCCGTCGCACGGGCACGAGGCAGAGGCATTGACGAACCAGACCATCCCGCCGATGTTGAGCGACACCTTGCCGACATCGCTGCCGGTCGGGTTGGTCAGCGTGTAGTAGAACTCGTCCGCGCCCTCATAGCCAGCGGGCGGGTTGTAGGTGAAAGTCCCGTCCGCGGAGAGCACAACTGTTCCGCCGTTGGCCGTCGTGATTGAGTTCGTCCCGTTCGGGACAGTGCTGTTGGCGTTCGGCGTCGTCGAGCCGAAACCGCTGATGGAGGCGCCGAACAGCGAATCATTGCTGCGCACGTCGGTCCCGTTCAACTGGACGTTGCCGAGCACGCTGTAGAGATCGTTGAGCGCAATCGGAGAGATGCTGACACCGCTGGTCAAAGTCGTGTTAGCGTCAATCACGTCGTTGAAGGTCACGCCGAGGGCGTCTACCAGCCCGTTGTTCTTGATGTTCACGGTGTAGGTGATGGTCTCGCCAAGCTCCGCTTTGCCGTCGCCGTCGGAGTCCGTAAACGCATCCCGCTTTGTGACTTCAATTGTGGGAACCGCCAGTGGCTGCGGCGCGACCGGCGCGTTGAGCGGCTGGTAAGCCCCTGCCGCGCTATGAGTTATCTCCTGCGCTCGGCTCTTTACTGATTGCCATGTCTGCGCGGAGGCGGGGGAGGCAGGCAAAAGCAGCAACTGTAAGACCAGGCTGTAAATAAGCAATGATGATATACGAAATCTGGCGTGTGGGGTCAGGGGACTCATGATTCTCCTCATAGACTTTGTGTCTTTACACAAGTGGCGATATGTGGCCGAGTGAGTTGTTCTTAATTCCGTCTGGAAATTACTTCGACAGGAAGATAGTGAACGTGGGCGCTAAGGGAACGTTACCTAAGCCGAATTGTAAATTAACACACCGGATACGCATGAGACAAGTCGTCTTAGGACCATTCCGGGAATTTTGGGCCAGAGAATCGAGCCGGTCGAGGCACTAGGATTTGGCCGCCCGCGCGCGCCGCCGGGGCGGAACTCGTGCGAAAGGGCTCAATCGGCCCTGCCTCACCGGCTCACCTGTTCCGGCTTTGTACACAAAGAGAGGCCAGCCATTCGGACGGCTGACCTCTCTCTCTCTGTGTGTGCGCGGCTGCTCTATTGCCTGTCTATTGCCTGGGGGGAAAGACTCCCTGCATGGCGATGATGTAGTTCATCGTGAGGTATGGCTGCATATTATTATGGGGCAGGCTGGAGCCCGCGATGCCTATCTCCTGAATGTTCATCTGGACGACGTTCTGGTTGGTGTTGAGGTAGGCGTTGGCGTTGGTTGACCTTCCCATAGCGACCAGCGGGCTCGGGCCGTTGACGTTGCCGAGGTCGTTGACGGCCATCACCGAATGCGTGTGGTTGGGCATCTCCGAGACATCGAGCGTGACGGTTTCGCTGCCGCCACTCTCGCCTAAAAAGTGCTCACTGAGGCCCGACCCCTGCCCCCAGAACATCGCCGTCGAGCCCACCAGGTTGGGGAGCGCAAAGGTTGATTTACCGTCGCCGCCATAGTAAGTGCCGAGCAACGAAAAGAGGGCCGTGTTTTGACTGATAGGCATCAACTGCCCGTTACACTGCGCCCAGCCGGTCGGCGCGAAATTGAAGCCGACAATCCGTATTTCAGCGACAAAAGGCTCACTCATATTAGTCTCCTTAATTTTGCGGCGGGTAGATGCCGTAGAGAGAGATGATAAAACTTACGCAGAGGTAGGGCATCATGTTGCCGTGCGGCTGGCTCCCGCCGACCGGAAGCAGCGTTAAGGGGCTCAACGCCGCCGTCGGCACGTCCTCTATATAAAGCTGCACCAGCGCCGATTGGCCCACCATCTTATTAGTCGGCTCGGTGTCGCCCGCCACGTTCTGCGACGCGATAAAAGCGTGATTGTGAATCGGCATCTGCTGAGTGGTCAAAGTCACGGTTTCGGTCCCGCTCTTTTCCCCCAACGTGTATGGAGTGCCGTTGAGAGTTCCGGCGTGGATGGGGATTCTGCCTTGCAGGTCCGGAATACCAAAGGTTGACTGCCCGTCGCCGCCGTAAGTCGTCCCGAGCAGCATGAAGAGCGCATCGTTTTGGGAGATGGCCACATCCTGACCCTGGCAGAAAGCCCAGCCGGCAGGAGCAAAACTTCCACCGAACATTCTGATTTCACCGATATATGGATCTGACATTGCGGCCTCCTTAGTTGCGGCTGGGGAAGATGCCCTGAAGAGCGATACAGAAATTGAGCACGATGTACGGCTGCATGTTATTGTGCGGCTGGCTCCCGCCGGTATTGGAAACGGAGCCGGGTTGGAGCGTCGTCAGGTTCGCGGGGTCTGTATAAATGCGGCTGGCCACAGTGGCCAACATGTTGCCGCCGGGAATCTGCGTGGTCCCGACGGTCGTGGTGGCCTGCGGGATATGCATGTGCGCGGGCATCTCTGACTGGGTCAGAGTGTGCGCGGGCTGGCCCCCGGCCTGACCCGGCGTGTAGTTGTTGCCCATGTGAATCGGCGTCCTGCCCCGTAAGTCCGGGAGGCCGAAAGTCGTCTGACCGTTGCCGCCGTAAGCTGTTCCCAGTAGGGAGAAGAGAGCTTGGTTCTGATTAATAGGCAATAACTGCCCGTTGCAAAAGGCCCAGCTTTTTGGCGGGTAGGTGAAGGCCACGATCCTGACCTCTCCGAGAAATGGTGTACCCATAGTTTCCTCCGCTTTGATTTGAATTTGAAGGGTGATAGTTGACGGGCTGATAAGGGCGAGCAAGTTCCTGGCCGTCAGAAGTCCAGAGTAAGTCCCAGAGCCTTACTCAAGACTTGCCTAAACGAATGGCATTCCCATGTTCATGAATGATTGGCTGCCGCGGTAGAGCTGCTTACAGCAACGAGGTGGCGAATTGTAACCGCTTACACCTTCTATTACAAGCAAATTATTATTGACGAAGAGAATCTCCCGTTTCGTCGCCGGAGGGAGGCCCGCCCGCAACGTTGACATGCACGGCGGACGCTGCTGCGCGCACGCGCCTGGACCACTGCGGACGAAGCGGACGGCCCCTGTCTTGCCCCGCCCGAGCGCCGTCAATCTTTACGGGGAAGGACGAAGCTCCATCAGGTAGTGCATGCCTGTGTCTTCTATTCTGGAAAAACCCAGGCGCTCGAAGAGCTTCAGTGAAGGGTTGTAATTCTCGACGTAGATTTGAACGGGCCTCCCGGTTGCTCTGCCGTCGTCCATAATCTCTTCGAGAACGGTGGTCCCGATTCCGGCGCTGCGTTCCGCGGGCAGCACGGTGATGTCGAGAATGCGAATCACCTCCTCTTCCCTTGAGACGTAGACGCGGCCGACGGGCCGCCCATCCTTGAGGATAAGGCAATGGACGGCATTCGGATACCTTGAGCCGTAGTGCGTCTGCTGCGCAGTGAACTGCATCTG
>DASVWH010000246.1:0-11317 GCA_036389715.1 Pyrinomonadaceae bacterium
GTCAACGTCCACCTCGCGCTGCGTGACGAAGGAGCGCTTGTCGCGGTGGAGAAATTCGATGGGGTCTTCGATGGTCACGATGTGGCCGCTGCGGGTCGCGTTGATGCGGTCAATCATCGCGGCCAGCGTCGTGGATTTACCGGAGCCGGTCGCGCCCGTGACGAGAATCAGCCCGCGCTGCTCGTCAGAGATTTTATCTATCACGGGCGGCAGGCCCAGATCGCCGGTCGAGCGCGAGTTGTCCGGGATGACGCGCAGGACGATGCCGACCGTGCCGCGCTGCTGGAAGATATTGGCGCGAAACCTCCCCACCCCGGAAACGCCGTAAGCGATGTCCACTTCCGAGACTTCCTTGAAGCGCTGCTTCTGCCTGTTGCTCATCATGCTAAACGCCATGTCGAGCGTGTCTTCCTGCGTCAGCGGAGGCGCGTCAACGTAGGGGCGCAGCTCGCCGCCGATCCGCAGGTACGGGAACGAGCCCGCTTTCAAGTGCAGATCGGATGCGCCCTGGGCGGTGGCGACGCGCAGTAAATCGTCTATCTTGACTGACATCGGTGGAAAACCGGCAACCTTCCGAAAGAGGGAATGAAGAGAGAAGCGGGCGCGTCCGAAGTCTGTAAATTGGGCTGCGCTCTTGAAACGACGGGCGCGCAGGTCGCGGGCTCACGGGCTGGGTCGCGCCGCCGGAAAATTAGAGCCCGGAGACGCTTCCTGCATCATAGCCCGCCGCCGCCGGGTGCGTCAACGTTTAAGATTTAGAGCTGCGGCCGGGCGCGAGCGCCGTTTTCCATGATGCGGGAGCAATAAAAAGGATAGGCGCGAAGAGAAACCCCTACGCGCCTATCCGCCCCTTGTCCTGACCTGTAATGGTCTTTGTGTTGGAGAGAGAATAGACCAGGGGAGAGCTGAAGTCTGTACGCAAACGAACAGAATAAAAAAAGAGCGCCCGGCCTTATCTTCAGCCGCTCTGAAGCCGAAAAGCGCGTCGCAGCCTTTCGGTCACGACGCGCTTTTTTCAGCCGCTCTGTGGGAGTGATTCGCTGGCCGCGTTACTCCGTCATGACGGGATGGTAATCCACTACGGACTCCTGCGAGATGGTCGAAGAGGCGACGCCGGAAGCCTTTGCCTGTGTCGCGGCGTGGCCGTTATTGCCCGGCTGCGCGGCCTTCCATTCGTTAACGAAGGTCAGCCAGGGGCCCGGGGCCGGGCGCTCGCCGGAGGTGATTTCAAAGAAGGTCTGCTGAATCCGGCGCGTGATTTCGCCCCGGCGGCCCGTCCCGACCGTGATCCGGTCAACGGAGCGAATCGGTGTCACTTCGGCGGCCGTGCCCGTGAAGAAGAGTTCGTCGGCAACGTAGAGCGCGGCGCGTTGAATGCCGCTCTCGGCGACCGGAATCTCAAGCTCGCGGCAGATTTGAATCACGCTGTCGCGCGTAATGCCGGGCAGGATAGAACTCGAAAGCGGCGGCGTGATGACGCGGCCGTCGTAGACGAGGAAGATGTTTTCGCCCGAGCCTTCGGAGACGAAGCCGCGGTCGTCGAGCGCGATGCCCTCGGCGTAACCGTTCAGCAGCGCCTCCATCTTAATCAACTGCGAGTTCATGTAGTTCGCGCCCGACTTGGCCATCGCGGGCATGGAATTGGGTGTCAGGCGGTTCCAGGTCGAGACGCAAACGTCCACGCCCTCCTCAATGGCCTCTTCGCCCAGGTACTTGCCCCAGTCCCACGCGCCGATGTAGCAGTCGAGCGGGTTCGGGAAGGGATTGACGCCGAACGCCGGATTGGCGTCATCCAGGCTGCGGAAGATGATCGGGCGGACGTAGCACTGGTCGAGCCCGCCGCGAATGACAAGCTCCGTGGCGGCGGCGACCAGTTGGTCGCGCGTCCATTCATGCTCCATCCGGTAAATTTTGGCCGAGTTGAGCAGTCGCTGCATGTGTTCCGTGAGGCGAAAGATGGCCGGGCCGCGCTTGGTCTTGTAACAGCGGATGCCTTCAAAGACGCTTGAGCCGTAGTGCAAAACGTGCGACATGACGTGCACGCGCGCATCATCCCACTTGATCCACTCGCCGTTACGCCAGACATCGGCGACGATTCGTGGGGTTTTCACGTCCTTCGCTTTGCCGTCTTTCGAGAACATATGGTTACGCTCCTTAAAGAATTATTCCGGGAGAGGTGCTGCGGCGACTAAAGTATTTCCCCCGACAGACCACACAAACACAAGTTCGATGAAGACGGCAGCCCGCGTCCCGCATGCTCACAGCTTGATTAGATAAGGCACAATACCGTAAACGCGCGCCGCTTGGCAAGGCACGTCTAATTGCCGCCCGCACCCGCACTGGATTTGCCCGCAACGAGCGAATCAAGGCCGCGCCATGCCGTCATGGTCTGGATGCCTTGCGAGAGCTTGAAAAGAGGCTTTGCCTGGCGAGCAGCACGACGAGCAGGAGCGGGAGAAACAGCGCCGCTTCTATCACACAGGCCCTCAATATCTCCGGCCGGTTGAACCCGTGAGGAAACTCGGAGATGCTGAAGAGTCCGGCCATGAATCTGGCGGTCGAGAAAGGCCACAGCAGCTCGACCCCGCCGCCCCGAGTGGTAGCAAAAAAATCGAGCAGTCCGTGCGACATAAAGGCTGCGCTGTAGGCCACTGCCTCCCGGATTCGCGCGCGCCCGAGCAGGGCCGCGAGCAGGCACGTCAGGAGCAGCGCGAGCGTGATCGAGTGTGAAGCCCCGCGATGCCAGCCGCCCATGTGCAGCACCATGCTAAAAAAGAAGTCGAAGTCGGGCGCGACGGCCAGCACGGCCCCGACGCCGAGTCTCCACCAGTCGCGCCTGAGCGCGAACCCCGGATAGATGAGGGCGACGGCGCTGGCTCCGACCAGTCCATGTGCGATAGGCAGCGGCATAATGATTTGCGGGCGATGCGAAACAGTCTCCGGCCCGAATTTATCACAGCCCGCCGTCGAAAGGCCCGCGGCGCGGCGGCCCCGCCTTGATTCTTCCGCGACTGTGTGCGTACCATCATAAGTGTTATCGCCATCAAACTAAATTTATCCAAGGCTGCTTTTCAATCTTTCGGATGACGCATCGCGCACAGAGGGTAATCCCGGTTCCGCTTCTGACCGTGACGCTGCTGCTCGCTCTCGTCTTCAGCAACTGTCGTATGCCTGAAACAACCCAACAGTCCAATCAAGCGCCCGCTTCCCAAGCGCCCGCTTCGTCGCAGAGTAACGCCAACAATCCGCTCGACATTCATCGCCGCGCCATCTCGATCGACATGCACGCCGACACGACGCAGCGCATGGTTGACGAGCGCCTCGACATCAATCAAAGACTCGCCGACGGCCAGCTTGACGCCGTGCGGATGAAGGAAGGCGGGCTCGACGCGCAGTTCTTCTCCATCTGGGTCGAGCCGCAGCTTTACGGCGGCGGGGGCGATGGCGCTGTCAGGCGTGCGGACGAACAGATTGCCGCCGTCCGCGCGCTGGTCGAGCAGCACCCGGAGACCTGGGAGCTGGCGACGAGCGCGGGCGACATTCGCCGCATTAGCGCCGGGGGCAAGCTCTCGGCCCTGATGGGGCTCGAAGGCGGCTACGCGATTGACGAGCGGCTGGAGATGGTCGAGAGCTATTACAGGATGGGCGTGCGCTACATGTCGCCGGCCTGGAGCGTCAGTACCAGCTGGGCCGGGTCGAGCGGCGACGAAGTGGGGAAAACGCGCGGGCTCAATGATTTCGGCAAGCAGGTCGTCCGCGAGATGAACCGGCTCGGGATGATCGTTGACGTTTCGCACGTCTCGGACCCGGCCTTCTGGGACATCGTCAGGACTTCAACCAAGCCCGTCGTCGCCACGCACTCGGGCTGTCGCGCGATTGCCAACGTCGCGCGTAATCTGGACGACGAAATGCTGCGCGCCCTGGCCAAAACGGGCGGCGTCTGCTGCGTGCTCTTCTACCCTGAATTTCTGGAGCCCGGTTGGAGCGAGAAGAAAAAGCAGGTTGACGCCCTGATTGCGCCGGAGGTGCAAAGGGCTTCCGACGCGGAGCGCGGCGGCATTGCGCTCAAGAAGATCGCCCGCGACCGCGTCAGGCTCAGGGAGTATGCGCGGCGTCTGCCGCCCGTCACCGTCTCGCGCCTCGTTGACCACATAGACCACATCGTCAAGCTCGTCGGCATAGACCACGTCGGCATCGGCTCTGACTTTGACGGCATCCAGGCCACGCCGACAGACCTCTCGACCGTCGCGGACCTCCCCAACCTGACAATCGAACTCCTCCGGCGCGGCTACTCCGCCGCCGACATCGAAAAGATTCTCGGCGGCAATATGCTCCGCGTGCTCGAAGAGATGGAAAAGCATTGAAGAGCTTTAATCATTCGGTCATTTACTCATGTAATCGTTTACTCATCGAACTGCTGAATGAATTGTTCAAATGACTAAATGAATCAATGATGAAATGACTAAATGATTGTCTGAATCAATGAATCAATGTGTCAATGAATCAATCTCCAAAAATCGGTCTTCATGCTCCGATTGCGGGCGGGTTGCAGAACGCTTTGTTGAAGGCGCAGGGGCTCGGCTGCGAGGCGGTGCAAATCTTTTCACGCAACCCGCGCGGCTGGAAGGCGCGACCGTTGAGCGACGAAGAGATCGAGCGTTTTCGCGCCGTTCGTGCCGGGACCAATCTTTCTTCCGTCGTCATCCATTGTAACTACCTGGTCAACCTGGCGGCCGCCAACGCCGAGATACTCGAAAAATCGCGCGCCTCCTTCCGCGAAGAGGTCGAGCGCGCGCTTCAACTGGGTGCGGATTACCTGGTCGTTCATCCGGGCAGCGCCAGGGGCTCCTGCGAGCAGGACGCCATCCGAACCTGCGCCGAGAGCCTCAAGATTGCCTGCGACGGCCTGGAACTGGGCTCGTTTCGCATCCTGCTGGAGAACACCGCCGGGCAGGGCGAATGCATCGGCCATCGCTTCGAGCATCTGGCAGAGCTGATGCAGGCTTGCGCGCAGCTCAATCCCGGCGTCTGCTTCGACACGGCGCACGCCTTCACGGCCGGTTACGACCTGCGCGACGAGGACGGCTTCGACGCCACCTTCGTCGCGCTCGAACGCCACGTCGGGCTGGAAAACGTCCGCGCCGTTCACTTCAACGACTCGAAGGCGGACTATAACTCGCGCGTTGACCGCCACTGGCACATCGGCCTCGGCCACATCGGGCGCGAAGCCCTCCGCCGCGTCGCACAGCACCCGGGGCTCGCGCACGCAGCCTTTCTGCTCGAAACGCCGCAGGACGAGGAGCGCGACGACGCGGGTAACCTGGAAGCCCTGCGCTCTTTCGTCCGCAGCGGCGAGCAGGCTGAGCCGCCAGGCGAGGCTTTGAAATCAGGGGCTTGAAATCGTTCTAAATGTTAGACAACGGGGCCGCGGCTGGGCTAAGATGGCGAGACCTTTTCAAAGGTGGAGAGCATTGATTTCAATGAGCTGTTTTCACCCGCCAACCAGACTCCTCCTTACGGGGCCGCCCGCGCGCCGCGCACGCTGACGCGTGTGCCTGAAGCCCGGAGCGGCGATTCACAAAACACAACGCGACTCAAAATAAATAGACCGGCCAACGCGCTCTCTTCCACGCGCGGCGCTTTGTCCGTCCGGTCAGTTCGTGATTAAGTGTACTCATTTACCGAAGGTGTGAAGACAATGGACGAAAAATATTTCCCCGAGAAGATCGAAGAGAAGTGGCAGCGGCACTGGACGCAGACGGGCGCGTTCGCCGTCGAGCCCGAAGACGCGCGCCAGCCCTTTTACTGTCTGGAGATGCTGCCCTACCCGTCCGGGTTTCTGCACATGGGCCACGTCCGCAACTACTCGATTGGCGACGCGCTCTCCTGGTACAAGCGGCTGCGCGGCTTCAACGTCCTGCATCCGATTGGCTGGGACAGCTTCGGCCAACCGGCCGAGCAGGCCGCCATCAAGCGCGGCGTCAACCCGCGCGACTGGACCGAGGAGAACATCACACACATGCGCGGGCAGTTGCAGCGTCTGGGCCTGAGCTACGACTGGCGGCGCGAGATGGCCGCGCACCGTCCAGAGTATTACAGGTGGGACCAGTGGTTCTTCCTCAAGATGTACGAGCGCGGGCTGGCCTACAAGCGGCTCTCGCCCGTCAACTGGTGTCCGAAAGAGCAGACCGTGCTCTCGAACGAGCAATCGTCGGGCGGCGTCTGCTGGCGCTGTGCCACGCCGGTCGAGAAGAAGGACCTGGCGCAGTGGTTCATCCGCATCACGCAGTACGCAGAGCAGTTGCTCGAAGGCATGAAGGAGATCGAGGCGGGCTGGCCCGAGCGCGTCCTGACGATGCAGCGCAACTGGATCGGCCGCAGCGTCGGCGCTTACGTTGATTTCGGCATCAAGGGGAGAGACGAGAAGCTGCGCGTCTTCACCACCCGGATCGACACCATCTACGGCGCGACGGCCATCGTCCTCGCCGCGGAGCATCCGCTGCTGCCGACCCTGCTCGAAGGCTCGTCCCTGAAAGAGGACGTGCTGCGCTTTGCCACACGCATCAGCGAAGAGCGGCGGCGTGCCGCCACGCCCGGCGCTGAAGAAGAGAAGGAGGGCATCAACACCGGAATCATCGCTATCAATCCGTTCAGCCGGGAAGCCATCCCGGTCTGGGTCGCCAACTACGTGCTGATGGATTACGGGACCGGCGCAGTGATGTCCGTCCCGGCGCACGACGAGCGCGATTTCGAGTTCGCGCAGAAATACTCGCTGCCCGTGCGACGCGTCATCGAGCGCGTCTCGCACGAACAGGAGCAGATCGAGCACAACACGGAGACGGGCCTTGACCAGTCTACGACGATGCCGCACGCCTTCACGGACTACGGCATCCTGGTCAACTCGGGCGACTGGGGCGGCAAGCTCTCGGCAGATGCCGTCGGCGAGATGGCCGACTACGCTGCGGCCGAAGGGTTCGGCGGCGGCGCTGTCACCTATCGCCTGCGCGACTGGGGCATCTCTCGCCAGCGGTTCTGGGGAGCCCCGATTCCGATCATCTACTGCGACCGCTGCGGCGTCGTGCCCGTCGCGGAAGAGAGCCTGCCCGTCGTCCTGCCGGAAAGGGCAGCCTTCACGGGCACGGGCGAGTCGCCGCTGGCGGGCGTCCCGGAGTTCGTCAATACCGCCTGCCCGCAGTGCGGCGGCGCGGCGCGGCGCGAGACCGATACGATGGACACCTTCGTTGATTCGTCCTGGTACTTCTTCCGCTACTGCGACCCGCAGAACGACCGCGCGGCATTCGACCCGGAGAAGGTCGCCTACTGGACCCCTGTCGATCGCTACATCGGCGGCATAGACCACGCCGTGATGCACCTGCTCTACACGCGTTTCTGGACCAAGATGATGCGCGACATCGGGCTCGTCTCCTTCGACGAGCCGGTCAAGAGCCTGATGACGCAGGGCATGGTCACGAACCAGGTCGAGGGGACTAGCGAATGGAAGAGGATGTCGAAGAGCCTCGGCAACGGCGTTGACCCGGACGAAATGATTGCGGCTTACGGGGCGGACGCCGTGCGCCTCTTCGTGCTCTTCGCCGCGCCGCCGGAAAACGAGCTGCGCTGGCAGGAGACGGGCATCGAAGGCGCTGTCCGTTTCCTGCGCCGCGTCTACAGCATGGTCTGGCGCTGGCGCGAGCGGCTTTCAGACCCGCTGCAAAGGCTGGCCGAGCCGGACAGCGAAGCCCTGACGCCGGAGGCCCGCGCCCTGCGCCGCAAGACTCACCAGACCATCGTCCGCGTCACGGAGGACTTCGAGCAGCTGCATTACAATACGAGCGTGGCCGCCCTGATGGAACTCTCCAACGCGCTCGGCGATTTCAAGGTCCAAGCACCTGATGCCTCGCCCGCGGACATCTATGCTGTGCGCGAAGCGCTGGAATCGCTGGTCCTGATGCTCGCGCCCTTCACGCCGCACGTCGCCGAAGAGCTGTGGGAAGCTCTGGGCCACACGGGCGGGCTGCTCGGCGCGCGGGCGAAGTGGCCGGAGGCCAACGCGGAGCTGGCGCGCAGGGAGGCGCTGGAAATCCCCGTGCAGGTCAACGGCAAACTGCGCGGGCGCATCAGCGCGACGCCCGAGACGCCCGAAGATGAGCTGCGCGAAGCGGCGCTGGCCGACGAGAAGGTCCGCGCCTTCACGAACGGGCGCGAGATCGTCAAAGTGATCGTCATCCCGCAACGCCTCGTCAACATAGTGGTCAAGTGAGAGCGGAAAAGGGGATTTAAGAATTTATTCACCGGTTCATTGGTTCATTTAATATTGGTTCATTTAATAAATGAATCAAGGATGATGTGACCGGATGGATAAATTCTTAAATCCCCTTGCTCTTATTAATCACTGACCAGAAGCGGGCGGCGAGGCGCTCTCGCTCCTGTTCGGTGCGGGGCGGGCGAAAGCTGCGGCGGATTTTGATTTCGAGGCCCGTCGCCAGCTCGATCCATTCGGCGGAGGAGTGCTCGGAGCGTTTTGCCGATTCGGCGAGCGGCGTCGGCGCAAGCGACATGGACGGGGTAGGCTGCGACACGGCCTGTGCTTCTCCAGGCAAATACTGCTGCGTCGCGTGAAAGCCCTTCGCGCCCGGGTAGCCTTGAGCGGCGTCTGCTCCCGGCGATGGGGCGCTGCCCGCCTCTCCGGGCAGGGTGAAAGCGGTCGTGACGAATTGTTCGAGGGCCGTGATGTCGAGCGCCGCCATCAGCTCTCTGACTTTCAAGACAGACCATTTATCAGCGAGCAGTTTTCCGGCGGCCAGCAGGCGCAGAAGATTCCCGTAGTTGAAGAGCGTCGCCGTGCCCGCGTAGCGCGTCGGCTCGCCGAGCAGGTCTTCGGATAGATACTGGCTGACGATGCGGGTCGTGATGCCCGAGTGAAGAGCTCGCGGCGCGGGCTCAAGGCTGCGCTGCTCGACAACCGCCGCGGCGGCTGCGGCCAGCTCCTCGATGCCTCTAAATTCGCATCCTCTGTAACTCTCCAGCTCAGGCATGCCGACGTTACGGCTCAGTATGAGAGGGCCGTGGCGCACTCTCTCTGGCTGAGCAGTTGATGGACGGTGTCAATGAGTTCGTCAATGCAGGGCTTCGGGACGTAGGCTTGCGCTCCGGCCCGCAGTCCTTCCTGGCGGTGCGTCTCGTAGGCGTCGCCCGAGTAGAAGATGACCGGAATGTCGGGCGTAATGTAATTGAGCCGCTCGCACAATTCGAGCCCCGTTCCGCCCGGAAAGCGTTTGTCCAGAACGTAGAGGTCGAACCCCCTGGTTCGGGCCAGGCGCAGCGCATCGTCTAAATTGTTGGTGGTCTCTACTTCGTAGTTTGATTGTTCCAAGAGGTGCGACAGCATGAACGAGGTGTCGTCATGGTCGTCCACACAGAGGATACGGCATTTCGTCGTTTGCACAGGGGAAGCCTCCAAATAGATCAAATCAGCCTGGGTTTGTCGCACGGGTCAGTTGAGAGATACACAACAAGATGTACATTATAAACCGGCGGCCTAACAATTACTATCGAAATTCGAGCGGGCGGGAGTAAATAAAAGCGGGACGCCCCGCGACCGGCAGACCAGGCCCGCTCCGGCTCTCCGGGAGACGCAGGGCCGCTGCCCGCCGCCGCCCGGCGTCCGAGGGATACGCCGTCACGGTTTGACCGTCAAGAGATAAGGCCCCGGCGTCTGTGCCGGGGCCTTATCTCTATCTTACGGCTGGGTTTACCAAAGCCCGGGGGTGGAGACTTACGGGGCGGGCTGCTGCCAGCTGAACCGGCCGTCGAAGCCCGTGCTATGGGTCAGGTTGACCTGGTCTGTGCCGTCCGGGTCCATCAGGTAAATCTCGCGGTTGCCGTCACGGGAAGTCGTGAAAGCTATCTTCGTGCCGTCGGGCGACCAGAGCGGATCGTCGGACTCCGCAGAGGTCGTGAGCCGCGTCTGATTACTGCCGTCGTCGTCCATCACGTAAACCTCCTGATGGCCGCTGCGGTTGCTGGAGAAGGCTATCTGCGTGCCGTCGGGCGACCATGACGGGCAGTAGTTGAAGGGCGGCGAGGAGAACCCGTGCGTGTTGGTCAGGTTGGTTTCGTTAGTGCCGTCCGCATCCATCACGTAGATTTCGCCGTTGCCGTCGCGCCAGGTGACAAAGGCTATCCGGGTTCCATCCGGCGACCAGACGGGCAGGTCGTCTTCGGTCGTGGTGAGCTGCGCCAGGTCCGTCCCGTCGGCATCTACGACATAGACGCTCCAGTCGCCGTTGCGTGCGCTGAGAAAGAGCAGCTTGGTTCCGTCTGGCGACCAGACGGGCCAGTAAGAATTGCCCGTCGAGTCGTTCGACACATTGGTCAGGCCCGTCCCGTCGGCATTGATGACGTAGACATTCTCGTTGCCCTGCGAGTCGTAACTCGAAAAGGCGACCTGATCGGCGACCGGCGACCATGCCGCGTCGTAGGAACCGGCCGAGGTGGTCAGGCGTGTCTGGTCGCTGCCGTCTGCGTCCATCACGTAAATCTCCATCTGGCCGTCGCGGTCCGTGGCGTAGGCGAGCCTGCTCCCGTCGGGCGACCAGACGGGCACGCCGCAGTAGTAGAGGTCTTTATCCGAGAGGTGCACCTGCGCGCTGCCGTCGTCGTTCATCGCGTAGACTCCGGTTGCAAGGCCGCGAAAACTGCTGAAGGCGATTCTGTTGGAGGCGGCGGGCGTCGGGGCCGGAGACGGGCTGCCGGACTGCCAGTTAAGCTTGATTGTGCCGGGATAGGTGGTCAGGTCATAGACATCCACGGCGATGTAGTAGACCGTGTTCGCCGTCGCGTTGAAGGTCACGACGCTATAGGTGTATGCGCCCATGTCGTCGTTACTGGCCACCTGTGTTAGGGCGCTGACGCTGCTCCCTGTATAAACGCCGAGCACCGTATCCAGATTGCCGCCCGACGTGTCGAAGGTCACATTTCCGCTGGCGGGAGCCTGCCAGCTATACCAGACGGAGGCGCCCGTAGCGTGGCCCGCATGATTGGGTTCGCCCGTCTCGGACGTGGCGCTCATGTTGTTGCCGGTCGTTGACCCCGTAGTGCCGCTGATGCCTTGCGCGCTGGAGAAGTTATCGTTGGAGGGCGGGAGCAGCGGGCTTAAAGTCATGAATTTAGTCATCGCGCCCACCGAGCTGCGGGCCGCCCGTTCAGCCGGGGCGGGTGCGCGGCGTGCGACGCCCGCCCCGGCCCGCTGAGAGGCGCGCGCCTTACCTACTGGCGGAGGGAAGTTCGACGGATAGGCCGCCGGGGTGAAACAACT
>DASVWH010000247.1:0-8791 GCA_036389715.1 Pyrinomonadaceae bacterium
CCTTGACCTGCTCATCCCTTCTCCCTACATACTCCACCTCTCCATTGCTGAGCCTTCTGCCTACATCTCCTGTCCGGTAGAGCCTCTCTCCTCTCTTTCCATACGGGTGCGGGATGAATCTCTCGGCCGTCAACTCCGCTCTTCCCAGGTAACCTCTGGCCACACCCGCTCCTCCGACGTACAGCTCTGCTGCCACGCCGAGCGGCACTGGCTGCAACTCTTCATCCAGCAGATAGAGTTGGAGATCAGGGATGCGCTCTCCGATGACGCTGCCTGCTCCCTGCTGCAAGTCAAGAGAAGTAATGCGGCGATAGGTGACATGGACGGTGGTCTCGGTGATTCCGTACATGTTGATTAGCTCCGGGCGTGCATCACCGTGACGCTCTATCCAGGGCTGCAAGCTCTGCAATTCGAGCGCCTCTCCACCGAAGATAACGACTCTCAGAGCTAAGGCGCAGGAATCATCCGCTGCTGCTTGGCCCGCTACGTGAGCCGCTGCTTCGGCTTGCATCAGTTGACGAAAAGCAGACGGAGTCTGGTTGAGCACAGTCACGCGCTCGTCAATCAAGAGCTGGTAGAAGGCAGAAGGAGTGCGGCTGACGAAGTACGGGACGATGACCAGTCTTGCGCCGTAAGCAAGAGCGCCCCAGAGTTCCCAGACCGAGAAGTCGAAGGCGATAGAATGAAAGAGAGTCCAGGTATCCTGAGAGCTGAAGTCAAACCAGTGATGAGTGGAATCAAGCAGACGAGAGACGTGAGAATGCTGGATGAGGACGCCCTTCGGAGTGCCGGTAGAGCCTGAAGTGTAGATGACATAAGCGGCATTCTCGGGACGGACAGGAGAGAGAGGCTTGTCTGTGCTCTCCAGTGAAATGCTCTCCCAATCAGAATCGAGATAGAGGACATGAGATGGATGCTGGGGCAGGGCCTGTCCGAGCGACTTTTGGGTAAGCAGGACGGAGGCGCGAGAGTCGGAAAGGATGAAAGAGATTCTCTCCTGCGGGTAAGCGGGGTCGAGGGGAACATAAGCGCCTCCGGCTTTGAGCGTAGCGAGCAGCGCGACGATCATCTCTGGAGAGCGCTCGCAGAGCAGTGCGACGAGAGTTTCGGCCGACACGCCCTGGCGTTGCAGGTAATGAGCCAGTTGATTGGAGCGTTCGTTGAGCTGTCGATAAGTGAGCTGCTGGTCTTCAAAGATGAGAGCGATGGCATCTGGAGTGCGTGCGGCCTGAGCTTCAAAGAGTTCGTGCAGGAGTTGTGCGGGCGGCGCATCGTCCGAGATATGGTTACCGTCGTACAACAACTGCTCGCATTCGGCTTGGCCCAGCATCGGCAATTGCTTGATGTGCTCCCGGGGAGCGGCGGCGACCGACTCCAGGAGGCGCTGGAAGTGTTCGAGCATGCGCCTGATCGTTGCGGCCTCAAAAAGGTCCGTGCTGTATTCGACAGAGGCGGCCAGCAGCTCGCCTCTCTCTTCCATGTTGAGGATGAAGTCAAACTTCGCCGTCCTGTTATCGGTCCGCATCAATTCCACTGCCAGCCCGGACAGCTCCAGCCGGGGCATCGGCGTGTTCTGCAAAACGAACATCACCTGAAAGAGCGGGGCCCGGCTCAGGTCACGCTCCGGCTGAAGCTCTTCGACCAGCTTCTCGAACGGCAGGTCCTGGTGCGCATATGCGCCGAGCACGACTTCGTTCACTCTTCCGAGCAGCTCAAGGAAGGTCGGATTGCCGGACAAGTCCGTGCGCAGGACCAGCGTGTTGACGAAGAGACCGATGAGATTCTCGATCTCCGTCCGATTGCGCCCGGCGATGGGCGTGCCGACGACGATCTCCTCTTCGCCCGTGTAGCGGTGCAGTAGGACTTGAAAGGCCGCGAGGAGAAGCGTAAAGAGCGTCACGCCCTCCCGGCGGCTGAGCTGGTTGAGAGCCGCGAGCAGGGTCGTCGGAAGCTCCAGGCGCTCGGTCGCACCGCGAAAAGTCTGGACGGAGGGCCGTCTCTTATCGGCGGGCATTTCCAGTACAGCCGGAGTGCCGCCCAACTGTTTGCGCCAGTAATCCAACTGCCCGGCCAACACTTCGCCGTTCAGCCACTCTCGCTGCCAGACGGCGTAATCCGCGTACTGAAGGGATAGCTCGGGCAGATGCGCCTGCGTTCCCGTCGCATAGCTTTCGTAGAGCGCCGCCAGCTCTCTGATGAGGATGCCGACCGACCACCCGTCCGAAATGATGTGATGCATCGTCAGGAGAAGCACATGCTCCGTCAGCGAAAGCCGCAGCAGTGTCGCGCGGACAAGCGGCCCTTCCGTCAAATCAAACGTGCGCCAGTTTTCCTCCGTCGCCAGCCTGCGCGCCTCAGCCATTCTTTCCGTTTGCGGAAGGTGCTCCAGGTCTTTGACGGGCAGGTCCAGGTCAAGATGCGGGGCGATGAATTGGAGGGGTTGGCCCTGGACCAGCCGGAAGGTCGTGCGCAGGATTTCGTGGCGGCGGATGACCTCGTTGAGGCTTTGCCCGAGCGCGTTGGTGTCAAGCTCGCCCTTGAGATAGACCGCAGAGGGCATGTGGTACAGGGGGCTGCCCGGGTGCAGGTGTTCGAGAAACCAGAGCCGCTGCTGGGCGAAAGAGAGCATCACACCGCCGTCACGCGAAGCAGCATCGAGAGGCTTCAAACGGAGCGGCTGCCGGATGCCGGGCGCGGCCCCGACGATTTCGGCCATCCCTTCAAGGGTCGGGTTGACAAAGAAATCGCGCAGCGATAATTCCAGACCGAAGCGGCTGCGCACGCGCGAGAGAATCTGCGTCGCCAGTAGGGAATGGCCTCCCAGCTCAAAGAAATTGTCCCGGACTCCGACCGATTCAAGGCCCAGCACGTCGCGCCACAGCCCGGCCAGCGCTTCCTCCAACTCGTCGCGCGGCTCAATAAAGGCTTGAGCGGACGCGGGCCGCGCGCCCGTCGGTTGAGGCAGCCGTCGGCGATCGACCTTGCCGTTCGGCGAGAGCGGCAACTCTTCGAGCATGACGAAGTAGGACGGAATCATGTATTCCGGCAAACTCTCCTTGAGCGCGCGTCGCAGCTCGCTGGCCGTCGGCGCAGGCTCCGCGTTCGCTACGACGTAGGCCACCAGACGCTTTTCGCCACGCTCGTTTGCCAGGGCCGTCGTGACGGCTTCGCGCACGCCCGCGAGCCGTCCAAGCGCGGCCTCGATCTCGCGCAGCTCGATCCTGTGCCCCCTGATCTTGACCTGCTCGTCCGCCCTCCCGAGATACTCCAGCTCTCCCTGAGAGCCGAACCGCACGAGGTCGCCCGTCCTGTAAAGCCTCTCCCCGGCGCGCCTGCCGTAAGGATGCGGGACGAAGCTCGCGGCGGTTAAATCCGGTCTGTTGAGGTAGCCGCGCGCGACGCCCGCGCCGCCGATGTATAACTCAGCGGCAACGCCGACGGGCACCGGCTCTCCCATTCCATTGAGCACGTAGACCTCTGCGTTAGCTATTGCCTGGCCGATGTTCGCTCTCACGGCCGCGGTCTCGATGGGACAGACGGTCGCGTCCACAGTGCATTCCGTCGGGCCGTAGACGTTCCAGAATTTCGTCGTGCGGGCACGCGCCAATCTAGCCCAGAGACGGTCTTCAATGGCCTCTCCGCCAACGAGCATTGCCAGCGGGGCAGGCGCTCCATCGGCGAGCAATCCTGCTTCGAGCAGCGCGGAGAGCTGCGTCGGCGTAGAGTCACAAACATTGACCTGGTGTCGTCGCAGGTAGTCGAGCAGTCTCCGGCTATCGAGTCGAACATCATCCGGGATGAGGCAGAGCGCGTCTCCGAAGAGAAGCCGCACGAGCTGCTTGACGGAAGCGTCGAAGGAGAGCGGAGCGTTGACGCCGACGCGCAGGGGCCGCGGTAACTCCGCGTATATCCGCTGGTCGAGCGCGAAGGCCAGGTTACAGACGGAAGCATGCTGGACCAGAACGCCCTTCGGATTGCCGGTCGAGCCCGAAGTGTAGATTACGTAAGCCAGGTTCTCAGGGCTGACGCCACTCGCGGCATCATCGCTGCTCTCCCGCGCAATCTGCGCCCAATCAACATCCAGAGAGATGACCTCCGCGTCGTGCGCGGGCAGGCTATCCCTGAGATGCGATTGTGTCAGGAGCACTCTGACGCCCGCATCATTCAACATGAAGGAGAGGCGCTGCTGCGGGTAAGCGGGGTCGAGCGGGACGTATGCCCCTCCCGCTTTGAGCGTGCCGAGCAGCCCGACGATCATTTCCAGAGAACGCTCACAGAGCAATCCCACGAGAGTCTCAGCTTTGACGCCCTGACGTTGCAGGTAATGAGCCAGTTGATTGGAGCGTTCGTTAAGCTGCCGGTAAGTGAGCTGCCGGTCTTCAAAGATGAGCGCGACGGCATCGGGAGTGCGCGCGGCCTGCGCCTCGAAGAGCTGATGGAGGCTTGATGCCGGGGGAAATTCCTGGCGGCGGCGGCCCGGTTGGGCCAGCAAGTGCTCGCGCTCCGGCTGCGTCAACAGCGGCAGGCGGTCTATGCGCTGTGAAGAATCGGCGGCAGCGGCTTTCAGGATGGCCTCGAAATGCCTGGCCAGGCGCTCGATGGTTGCCGCGTCGAAAAGGTCCGTGTTGTACCTGATAGAGCCGTTGAGACCGCCCGCGTTTTCGCTCATGGAAATGCTCAGATCGAACTTCGCGGTCTTCGTATCCACCTCGATAAAGCTCAGCGTCAGGCCGGGCAGCTCCGCTTCCGGCGGGGACGCGTTCTGCAAAACGAACATCACCTGAAAGAGCGGGGCGCGGCTCAGGTCACGCTCCGGCTGAAGCTCTTCGACCAGCTTCTCGAACGGCAGGTCCTGGTGCGCATACGCCCCAAGCGAGACCTCGCGGACTCTTTCCAGCAGCTCAAGGAAGGTCGGATTGCCGGACAGGTCCGTGCGCAGGACCAGCGTGTTGACGAAGAGACCGATCATGCCTTCGACTTCGACGCGATTGCGATTGGCGACGGGAGAGCCGATCCAGATATCGCGCTGGCCTGTGTAGCGATAGAACAGCACGTCGAGCGCCGCGAGCAGCGTCATGAAGAGCGTCACGCCCCGCGCGCGGCTCAAATTTTCGAGCGCCGCCGAGAGTTCCGCGGGCAGACGGAAGGTGTGCGTCGCTCCGCTGAAGGATTGAACGGGCGGACGCGGACGGTCTGTCGGGAGTTCCAGTTGAGCGATGTTCCCGCCCAACTGTTTGCGCCAGTAATCCAACTGCCCGGCCAACACTTCCCCGCTCATCCATTCCTTCTGCCAGACGGCGTAATCCGCGTACTGAAGGGACAGCTCGGGCAGATGCGCCTGCGTTCCCGTCGCATAGCTTTCGTAGAGCGCCGCCAGCTCTCTGGCAAACACGCCGAGAGACCAGCCGTCCGAAATGATGTGGTGCATCGTCAGGACCACGATGTGGTGCTCTTGGTCCAGGCGCAAGAGCTTGACACGCAGCAGCGGCCATTGAGAGAGCTTGAAGGGTTGCCCTATCTCTTCATCAATGAGCCTTGAGACTTCCGCGTCCTGCTCGGCCGCGTCCATTCCGGTCAAATCAAACAGGGGCAGCACGAGCTGCTGCTGAGAAGGGAAAACACACTGCACCGGCAGCCCGTCAACCTCGACAAAAATCGTTCGTAAAGATTCGTGCCGCCGGACGATCTCATTAATGCTCTCGCCGAGCGCAGCCGTGTCGAGCCGCCCGTGCAGCCGTATCGCCGCGGGGATGTTGTAGAAGGCGCTGCCGGACTCGAACTGGCTCAGGAACCAGAAACGCTGCTGCGCATGAGTGGCGGGAAAGACATACACGTCGTCCGCCGGACTCTCGCCCGGATGGCCCGCTGCCGCGGATGGATCGGAGGTCAGAGAATTACTCATTGCCCTGTCGGAGAAGTGCGATCTCAGTTTGCCTGGCTCTTGCCGGTCTCAAAAGGTTTGTCGATGAAAGAGGAGAGCTTCCGGCGGTGCGCGTCGCGCGAGACGGTGGCGATGGACGGAGGCGCGGCCGCCGGAGCCTCCTGCGGCGTCTGCTCCAACAAGGCGGCCAGGCCCGCCACGGTCGGGCTATCAAACATGCATCGCAGGGGCAGCTCCGCCTTGAAGGTCTGATTCATTCTGGACAGCACCCTGGTGGCGATCAGGGAGTGTCCGCCCAGCTCAAAGAAATCGTCGTGAATGCCGACCTGGTCCACGCCCAGAACCTCGGACCAGATGCCCGATAACGTTCTTTCCCGTTCATTGCGCGGCGCTTCGTACTTCTCTCTAAGCTCGGGGCGTGCGCCGCCGGGCGCGGGCAGCCGCTTGCGGTCGAGCTTGCCGTTTGGTGAGAGCGGCAGCTCTTCGAGCATGACGAAGTAGGACGGAATCATGTACTCCGGCAACCTCTCTTTCAGGTAAGCTCGCAACTCGCCGGTCGAAGGCGCTTGCGGCGCGCGCGTCGTCAGGTAAGCCGCGATTCTCTTCTCACCGGGCTCATCCTCGCGCGCCAGCACGACGCACTCGCGCACGAGTGGGTGCTGCCCGAGCGCCCCTTCAATCTCGCCCAGCTCGATGCGAAAGCCCCTGAGCTTGATCTGCTGGTCAATGCGCCCCAGATAGTCCACGTTGCCGTCGGGCAGGTGGCGCGCCAAGTCGCCGGACTTGTAGAGACGCGCGCCCGGCTCTGCGCTGAAGGGATGCGGGATGAACTTCTCGGCGGTCAGTGCCGGACGCTTCAGGTAGCCGCGCGCGACGCACGTGCCGCCAATGTGCAGCTCGCCCGGAACGCCGACCGGCACGGGCTGCATCTGTTCGTCGAGGAGATAGATTTGCGCGTTGCTGATGGGTCGCCCAATCGGCACAGTCTCCTCAGCTCCCGCCCTCCGGCATTCCCAGGAGGTGACCTCAATCGAAGCCTCCGTCGGGCCGTACAGGTTATGCAGCTCGGCATCCGAACGCGCGAAGAATCTCTCCTGTAGCCCATAGGGCAGGGCCTCGCCGCTGCACATTACGCGGCGCAGGCCGGGACAATGCTCGAAGCCCCCGCTCTCCAAAAAGAGTTGCAGCATCGAAGGCACAAAGTGAATCGTGCTAATCCGCTCGGCCCGAATCAACGCGGTTAAGTACTCGCTGTCCTGGTGGCCGCCCGGACGCGCCAGTACCAGGGACGCGCCCGACAGCAGTGGCCAGAAGAACTCCCACACCGAAACATCGAAGCTGAACGGCGTCTTTTGCAGGACGCGGTCGCTCTCGCTCAAACCGTAGGCTCGCTGCCCCCAGAGCAAACGATTACAGACGCCGCGATGCGTGTTCATCGCGCCCTTCGGTTGCCCCGTCGAGCCGGAGGTGTAGATGACGTAGGCCAGGTTGTCAGGCACGACCGTGTGAAGCGGGTTCTCCGTGCTCTCGGACGCGAGCTGCTGCCAGCCGCTATCGAGTCGGACGACCTCTGCGCCATGCTCCGGGAGGTTGCCGGCGAAGCGCTCCTGCGTCAGCAGCACTAGCGCTTGAGCGTCTTGGAGCATGAAGGCCAGGCGCTCGCGCGGGTACGCAGGGTCGAGCGGGACGTAAGCCCCACTCGCCTTCAAGACACCGAGCAGGGCGACGACCATCTCTACGGAGCGCTCCATCAGGATGCCGACGCGCGTCTCCGTGCGAACGCCCCTCGAACGCAGGAAGTGCGCGAGTTGATTGGCGCGGGCATTAAGCTCCGCGTATGTCAGCGAGCGGTCTTCAAAAACGAGCGCGCAATGGCCGGGCGTGCGCTCCGCCTGCTGTTCAAAAAGAGCGTGCAGGATATGTTCCGCATCGAACTCTTCGCGCGTGTCGTTCCACTCGAAGAGCAACTGCCCGCGCTCTTCGGGTTCGAGCAGCGGTAGACGCGAAAGGCTTTCTTCGGGAGACGCCGCAATGCCTTCGAGCAGCACTTGAAAGTGTCTCAACATGCGGCGGATGGTGGCCGCGTCGAACAGGTCGGGCGTGTATTCGAGCCAGACCGCCAGCTCCTCATCCCTGTCCTCGACGAACATCGTCAAGTCGAACTTCGATGTCCGGTTATGGGCCTCCATGATTTCCAGCTTGAGATTCCCGAAACGCATTGTGCCGCCCGGCGCATTGTGCTGCACGAACATGACCTGAAAGAGCGGCGTATGGCTCAGGCTGCGCTCCGGCCGCAGCTCTTCGACCAGCTTCTCAAAAGGCAAGTCCTGGTGCGCGTAGGCTCCGAGCGTGACTTCGCGGACCCGTTGGAGCAACTGCCGGAAACTCTCATCGCCGTCGAACCGGGTGCGCAGAACGAGCGTGTTGGCGAGCAGCCCGATCAGGTGTTCCGTCTCGACCCGCTGACGATTGGCCACAGGAGTCCCGAGCACCAGGTCGTCCTGCCCCGTGTAGCGATAAAGCAGCGTCTCGAAGGCCGCCAACATGGTCATGAACAGGGTGGCATCTTCCCTATGGCCGAGCGCTCGCAGCTCCTCGGCGAGATTCGCCGGCAGGACCAGCCGCTCGGTCGCGCCGCGCATGCTCTGAATAGACGCCCGCCTGTGGTCCGAAGGGAGTTCGAGCAGAGCGGGAGCATCCTTTAACTGCTCTCTCCAATACTCTATCTCTCCCTTCACTATCTCTCCCTTTAACCGCTCCCTCTCCCATACCGCATAGTCTCCATACTGTATCTCTAACTCCTTTCCCTCCTCCTCCTCTCTTCCCTCTATCTGTGCTTCATAATGCTCTCCCAACTCCTTCAACATCACTCCCAATGACCACCCGTCAGAGATGATGTGATGCATCACC
>DASVWH010000248.1:0-14322 GCA_036389715.1 Pyrinomonadaceae bacterium
TGTAGAGAGAGAAGACGGGCACTCCGGTCTTCCTGTCGAACGTGTGCCCCGTCTCGACCATGTTGTCCTGCACGTCGCCGCGGATGCCGTGCTGCGGGCCGAAGAGCGCCGTCAGATTGACCTCGCTCTGCTCCTGAAAGAGGTCCGCCACGTGCCGCAATTGATGGTCCACGGAGGACTGGTTGCAGATCAGCCCGACGCGCGCTGCGCGCAGCAGGCCGACGCGCTCCCCCAGCAATCTCTCGACCCCGAGCACCGTCCGCACGCCGCTCCTGACGGCCCTTCCGGGCCCGCCGCCCCGCCTCGCCGCTTCGACTTCCGGCGTCTGCGGCTCATTCATGGAAACAAAGGTGTTCATCTAGGCCTCACCTCCCGATTCGTCAATGGTTGAAGAAATGGTTGAAGAGTAGTCCAACCCTTAAAAGAGAGTTTCGTGCGCGCACTCGGGCCCTCAACCGCAGAGGACCGAGCCGCCGTTGACGTTGAGCACCTCGCCCGTGATGTGCCGCGCCCAGTCGCTACAGAGAAAGACTATCGGCCAGGCCAGGTCGTCGGCGCTCGCTATTCGCCCGAGCGGAATGGTGCGCTCTATCGCCCGCCGGTAATCCGTGTCGGCGAAGACCCCGTCGTTCATCTCCGTCAGGACCCAGCCGGGGGCCACTGCGTTGACGTTGATCCCGTGCCCGGCCAGCTCCGTCGCCAGGGACTTGGTGAAAGAGATTTGCCCGCCCTTCGAGGCGGCGTAGTTGGAGACGTTGGCCTCGCCCCGCTGTCCGGCCGTCGAGCTGACGATGACTATGCGCCCGGCCCCCTGCCGCTTCATCTGCGGCACGGCCGCGCGACAGACCGTCCAGGTTCCCTTCAAATTGATCTCCAGGACGCGATCCCAGAGCTCTTCGCTGAGCTCTTCGACGGGCGCTCCTTCCCAGATGCCCGCGTTGCAGACCAGGATGTCGAGCCGCCCGAAATGCTCCAAGGTCAGGCTCACCAGCCGCTCGGCTTCCGCCAGCCGCCGCACGTCCGCCTGGATGGCCAGGGCCCTGACCCCGTACTCTTCGGCCTCGCGCACAGCCTCTGCCGCCGCCCGCTGGTCCTTCTGATAATTGATCGCGACATCCGCGCCCTGCTCCGCCAGCCGCCTGACGGTCGCCCGCCCGATTCCCCTGGAGCCTCCGGTGACCAGCGCCACCCGCCCCTGAAAGTTGATTCCACCTCGCTCCATCAATCGCTCTCCCTCTTCCACGCTTTCGCCCTCTCCCTATTTTTTCGGCCGCCGCGAACCTCCGGCGTTATCAGACGCATTCCGGGCGCCTTAACTGGCGCCTGCGGCCTCGTTACTGGCCCCTTGCGCTCTTCTTAATGTTCGCTCACGTTTAAATGTTCGCTCACGTTTTCGCTCACGCCGCTTAAGTGCCCCGCCCGCGCGGAGGCAAAACGGCCCGCCGCCGCGACGAACTCCCTGAAGATGGCCTCTGAGAAAGCGTCCTCCTCCCAGGCTATCTCTGGATGCCACTGGACGGCCAGGGCGAAGCGGTCTCCGCGCGGGTCTTCGAGGGCTTCGACGAGCCCGTCGGAGGTCCAGGCCGTGGCTACCAGCTCGCGCCCGACCGTCTCTATGGCCTGGTGGTGGTGACTGTTGACCAGCGCGCTCTCTGCGCACGCCAGCCCGGCCAGCGCGCTGCCCTCCAGCAGGCGCACGCGGTGCGAACGCCTGTCACGCGGCGCTCCCTGCTGGTGCTTGATCGCTTCGCGCAGGTCCGAGCCTATATCCTGAATCAGCGTCCCGCCGCGCATCACGTTCAGGATTTGCATCCCGTAGCAGATGGCCAGCAGCGGCGTCTGGCGGCGCTCCAGCTCTTCGAGCACGAGCGCGTCCGTTTCATCCTTGAGCGGGTGCACGCTGCCCAGGCGCGGGTGCGGCTCGCGCCCGTAACGCAGCGGGTCCACGTCCGAATCGCTGCCCGGCAGCAGGACCCCGTCGAGCCCCTCTACGACGCTCGCAATGTAGTCCCTGCGCGGAATCAGGCCGATGTGCAGCGGCGTGCCCCCGGCCGCCTCGACCGCCTCGCTGTAATGGCGCGCCAGGTAAAAGCGGTCCGTCTCCAATTCGATGCGCATCGTAATCCCTATGCGCGGTCTCTCAGTTCGCATCTACAGCACCTTTGACTTTGACGACACGTTTGACTTTAGCCTTCCAATGCAGTTTCAGTTTCAGCCGGACTCCAGGGTTCCCCGTCCGCCAATGATAGCGCAAAACTCTTCAACGCGCTTGCGCCCGCTGCCAGGCTCACACCCGCCCGGCGACAATCGACGCTCAGACGCCGTTGCGGGCGAGCGCGGCTTGACTTCCCTTCGCGCGAATTTCTATAGTGTTTTACTACGCAGATGAGTAAAGAAACTTCCAGAGTACGCAGCACGACCATCCTGCTCGTGCGCCGCGACGGGCGGGTGGCGCTGGCCGGCGACGGGCAGGTCACGCTCGGCGAGACCGTCATGAAGGCGGGCGCGCGCAAGGTCCGCAGGCTCTACAACGACCGCATCATCGCGGGCTTTGCCGGGGCGACCGGCGACGCCTTCTCACTGCTGACCAGGTTCGAGGGCAAGCTCGAACAGTATCACGGCAACCTGGAGCGCGCGGCCATCGAGCTCAGTAAGGACTGGCGGACGGATAAAATCTTACGCCACCTCGAAGCGCTGCTCCTCGTGGCCGACGACAAAAGCTCCTTTCTGCTCTCCGGTAACGGCGACGTGATCGCACCCGATGAAGGGGTGCTGGCCATCGGCTCCGGCGGCTCCTACGCCCTGGCCGCCGCCCGCGCCCTGATGGAGCACACACAGATGCCCGCACGCGAGATTGCCGTCAATGCCCTGCGCATCGCCGGGGAAATCTGCATCTACACGAACACGAACATCATCATCGAAGAACTTTGAACAGTTGAAAGTCGCCGGTTCTCGGTCGCCAGCGAGCAGCTCCGACTGAAAACTGAAAGCTGAAAACTGAAAACTGATATGGTTATTTATCTCTCAGGCGATGTGGACGAAGAAGCAAGGCTCGACGAGATGACGCCGCGCCAGATCGTCTCGGCGCTCGACAAGCACGTCGTCGGTCAACGCAACGCCAAGCGCGCCGTCGCCATCGCGCTGCGCAACCGTGTGCGCCGCCAGAAGCTGCAACCCGAGATGGCCGCCGACGTGATGCCCAAGAACATCATCATGATCGGCTCGACGGGTGTCGGCAAGACGGAGATCGCGCGCCGCCTCGCGCGCATGTCCAACTCCCCCTTCCTCAAAGTCGAAGCCTCCAAGTTCACGGAGGTCGGCTACGTCGGGCGCGATGTCGAGAGCATGATCCGCGACTTGACCGAGATCGCCGTCGAGATGACGCGCGAGGAGAAGATCGAGGAGATCGCCGACAAGGCCGAGCTCAACGTCGAAGAGCGCATCCTGGACCTCCTCCTGCCTCCGCCCAAGACCTCCGTCGCCGCCGGCTATTTCGATTTCGACGAGACCGAGAGCGACGGCGCGACACCCGCGCCCGAAGCCAGCAGTCGCGACGACAATTTCCAGCGGACGCGCGAGAAGCTGCGCGCACAGCTGCGCGCAGGCAAGCTAGACAACCGCCTGGTCGAGATCGAGACGCGCGAAAAGAGCTTCCCGACCATCGAGCTGGCCGGGCCGCAGGGCGTCGAAGAGATGGGCATCAACATGAAAGACATGCTCGGCAATCTCTTTCAGGGCCGCACCAAGCGGCGCAAGATGCGCGTTGACGAGGCCATGGAATACCTCATGCAGGAAGAGGAGGAGCGCCTTATTGACATGGACACGGTGGCGCGCGCGGCCCTCGAACGCGTCGAATCTGCGGGCATCATCTTTCTGGACGAGCTGGACAAGATAGCCGGGCGCGAATCGGGCACTGGCCCGGACGTCTCGCGTGAGGGCGTCCAGCGCGACATCCTGCCCATCGTCGAAGGAACGACCGTCAACACGCGCTACGGCATGGTCAGGACCGACCACATCCTCTTCATCGCCGCGGGCGCTTTCCACGTCTCGAAGCCTTCGGACCTGATTCCGGAGCTTCAGGGGCGCTTCCCGATTCGCGTCGAGCTCGAATCCCTGACCATCGAAGACTTCAAGCGGATTCTGACCGAGCCCAAAAACGCGCTCATCAAGCAGTACCGCGCGCTGCTCGAAACCGAGGGCATCGAGATCGAGTTTACGGAAGACGCCATCGAAGCCATCGCCAATTTTGCCGCGCGCGTCAACGAGAACACGGAGAACATCGGCGCGCGCCGCCTGCACACGATCATGGAAAAACTCCTCGACGAGATCAGCTTCGAGGGACCGGACCTGGAGCCCAAGCAACAGCGGATTGACGCCGCCTACGTCAGCCGCATGCTCTCCGAGACGGTTAAGGACCAGGACCTCAGCCGGTATATTCTGTGAGCCTTCACGAGCGCCGAAAAGATCATCAGGGACGCCTGGGCGGCGACGCTCGCACGCTGGCAGAAGCGGCTTTAGCCAGCGCCCCGCCAGCTTTGAAGCGCCCGGAGGTATCCTTGAATCGCGCCGCGCTATCTTCGGGCCGCGACACAGCATCATCGCGTCTGCTCGCAATCGTCCTCCTGCTCGTTCTCCTCTGCCTGGCCAGCGCCTGCGGCAAGCGTCGCCCGCCGCTGCCGCCCGTCGAGCGCATTCCGCAGCGCACGGAGCTGCTGTCGGGCGCACAGCGCGGCAACCAGGTTATCTTGAGCTGGCCAGCGCCGCGGCGTAATGCCCCGGAGCAGAGCGTGCAGAGCATCCGGCGGATAGATGTGTATCGCCTGGCCGAGAGCCCCGCGGCCCCCCTGCCGCTCACCGAAGACGAGTTCGCAGCCCGCTCAACCCTCATCGGCTCAATCGATTACGAGACTATCAGGACGGCGGGCGAGACCATCACCTACGTTGACAGGCTCGAATTGGCGGGCCAGCCGACGCGCCTGCGCTACGCCCTGCGCTACGTCAATGCGGAAGGCCAGCGCGCGGCCTTCTCCAATTTCCTGCTGCTCGAACCGGCGGCGCGCATAGCCGAGCCGCCGACCGTCCTCGGTCAAGAGGTCAGCGAGCGTGCAGTGACCATCACCTGGCAAGCGCCCGCGACCAACATAGACGGCTCCACGCCAGTCAACCTTTTAGGCTACAACGTTTACCGCGTCGAGAAATCACAGACGGAGATGAGCCAGACGCCCATCAATTCCGCGCTCGTGACCGGCACGCGCTTCAATGACGAGACCTTCCGCTTCGGCGAAGAGTATAACTATCTGGTGCGCTCAGTCTCTCTGGGCACGGGTGGCTTGCAGGTCGAAAGCCTCAACTCCAACAGCATCTTGGTCGCGCCCGTAGACATTTTTAAGCCCGCCGCACCGGGGCCGGTCTCGATTGCGCCCGCGCCCGGCCGCCTCTCCCTCTTTTTCCCCGCGAACCCGGAGCGCGATGTCGCGGGCTATAATATTTTCCGCTCGACCGACCCGAATCTGGCCAAGGAGAGCTGGACTAAGCTAACGAGCACGCTGCTGACGCGCACGACCTACCAGGACGAGACGGTTGAGCCGGGCAGGCAGTACTATTATTATGTCACGGCCGTTGACGCCAACGGCAACCAGAGCGCGCCATCGGAGGTCGTGACGGAGACCGTTCCCTGATTATGCTTATCTGCCGCTTCGTTCAGAGAGACAGCCAGGAGGCCCGCTACGGGGTGATAGAGGGCGAGTTCGTCCGTCCTCTCCTGGATGCGGATGCCTTCGGCAGTCGTCCGCGCCTGCACACGGACAGGCTGGCGCTCTCGGAGGTTCGCCTGCTGGCCCCTGTGACGCCCTCGAAGGTGGTCTGCGTCGGGCGCAACTACCTGGAGCACGCAGCGGAACTGGGGAATGCCCTGCCCACAGAGCCGCTCCTCTTTCTCAAAGCGCCTTCGGCCATCATCGGCCCGGACGAGACCATTAGACTGCCCGCCTCATCAGTTCAAGTAGAACATGAAGGAGAACTCGGGGTCGTTATCGGACGCGTAGCAAGCTCGATTCCGGAGACTGAGAACCCGCTCTCTTATGTCCTGGGCTACACCTGCGTCAACGATGTCACGGCCCGTGACCTACAACGCAAGGACGTGCAGTTTACGCGCGCCAAGTCCTTCGATACTTTCTGCCCGACCGGCCCCTGGATCGTGACCGAGCTTGACCCCTCCGACCTGGAGCTTGCGACGCGCGTCAACGGGGAGCTTAAACAGCATGCGCGCACTTCGATGATGGCATTTTCCGTCCCCTTCCTCCTGCGCTACATCTCGCGGATGATGACGCTCTGGCCCGGCGACCTGATTGCGACCGGAACGCCAGCGGGCGTCTCACGGCTGCGGCCGGGCGACGTGGTCGAGGTCGAGGTCGCAGGCGTCGGCATCCTGCGCAATCAAGTGGCCGCCGCCGAATAAGACAGTCTGGATAAATTGCCTGCGGCCCTTTGAAAACGCGCTTCAGGCTCTGCGGGCGGCGTGCGGTGAGCCCCCTGCTTTGAGGGATTACTTTAAGTTTGTCGTCGCGCCGACTCTTCAGGTAATACTTCAAGGCGGCGGGACGGTAATCATCCCGTCAGGATTGACGCTGCCGGGATTTGACGGCCGGTTTCGGTCCGGGGTCAGAGCTGGCGAGGAGTATCATTTGGCCACAGGTGAGGAGCTGTCTGCGGCGCAGGCCATCACGGTCCAGACCTACAAGTATGACGGAAGCGCTCACAGGCGCTGGGACGCGCGGGTCTTGCGCCGGGAGGATTCCCTGATCGTGCTCGATGCTGTATTCGCCGCAGAGGTCAGGCATCCGCTGCTCGGCACTCTCGCGCGCGGCACGCTCAGTATCGAATACTACTGGCTGGACCGCTGGTACAACGTCTTTCGTTTTCTTGAGCCGTCGCGCCGCCTGCGCAACTACTACTGCAACGTCAACATGCCGCCAGCCTTCGACGGGCGGGTGCTCAGCTATGTTGACCTGGACATAGACATCCTGGTCGCGCCGGACCTCTCCTACGAGATCGTTGACGAGGACGAGTTCGAGGTCAACGCGCGGCGTTTCAACTATTCGCCGGAAATCCGGCGGCGGGCGGGGCTGGCGCTCCGCGAGCTGGTGACTCTAATCGAGTCTCGACAGTTCCCTTTCGAGGCCGGGCCCTGAATCCCAGGCATTCATCCGTTTCCGTGCTCAAAGGCTTGCGCCGTCGCGCCGGAGACTGATAAAACAGTGGCGAAAACCCGTAAACTATGACTTCACAAAAAAAAGAACCGGCCGCGACCAACAAGCTCGAAGCGCTCAGGGAACGCGTGCGCCGCGCAGGCGCGGGCGGAGGCCAGGCGCGCGTCGAAAAGCAGCACGCCGCGGGTAAATGGACGGCCCGCGAGCGGCTCGAATTCTTACTGGACGAGGGCAGCTTCGAGGAGTTCGACAAGCTGGTCGTGCATCGTTCGCGCGATTTTGGCCTGGACAGGCAGTTATTTCCGGGCGACGGCGTCATGACCGGCCACGGATTGATAGACGGGCGGCGCGTCTTCGTCTTCGCGCAGGATTTCACTGTCTTCGGCGGCTCTCTCTCCGAGACGCACGCCGAAAAGATCTGTAAGGTCATGGACCTGGCGCTCAAGGTCGGCGCGCCCATCGTCGGGCTCAACGATTCGGGCGGGGCGCGGATTCAGGAGGGCGTCGTCAGCCTCGGCGGTTACGCGGACATCTTCCTGCGCAATACCCTGGCGAGCGGCGTCATTCCGCAGATTAGCTGCATCATGGGGCCGTGCGCGGGCGGCGCTGTCTATAGCCCGGCCATCACGGATTTCAACGTCATGGTCAGGGATACCTCCTACATGTTCATCACCGGGCCGGATGTCATCAAGACCGTGACGCACGAGGATGTCAGCAAGGAAGAGCTGGGCGGCGCGATGACTCATAACCGCGTCTCGGGCGTCGCGCATTTCGCTGCGGATTCGGACGAGCACGCGCTGAGGACGGTGCGCGAGCTGCTCTCCTTCATCCCGTCGAACAACCTGGAGGACCCGCCGCAGGCCGTCTCTGCGGACCCTCCCGGGCGCATGGACCAGAAGCTCAATACAATCGTCCCGGACTCTTCCAACCAGCCCTACGACATCCGCGACATCATCCATTCGGTCGTTGACGACGCCTATTTCTTCGAGGTTCACCAGCACTATGCGCCGAACATAGTGGTCGGCTTTGCGCGCCTGGGCGGCAGCCCCGTCGGGATAGTGGCCAACCAGCCCGCGTATCTCGCCGGAGTGCTCGACATTGACGCCTCTGTCAAGGCCGCGCGCTTCGTCCGTTTCTGCGATTGCTTCAATATCCCGCTCATCACCTTCGAGGATGTGCCCGGGTTCTTACCCGGCGTGGCGCAGGAACACGGCGGCATTATCAGACACGGGGCCAAGCTCCTCTATGCTTTCGCGGAGGCGACCGTCCCGAAAATCACCGTCATCACGCGCAAAGCCTACGGCGGCGCTTACTGCGTGATGGCCTCCAAGCATATCCGCACGGACATCAACTTTGCCTGGCCCGCTGCGGAGATCGCCGTCATGGGCGCGGAAGGAGCCGTCGGCGTCATCTACCGGCGCGAGATCGGCGAGGCGGCCGACCAGGAAGCCGCACGCAGGGCACGCATTACCGAGCTGGAAGAGAAATTCGCCAACCCTTACGTCGCCGCCGAGCGCGGGTTCGTGGACGAAGTGATCGAGCCCGCCATGACGCGCCCGAAGCTCATCCGGGCCCTCGCGCTGCTCAGAAACAAGCGCGATACCAACCCGCCGAAGAAGCACGGAAACATCCCGCTCTGAGTTTGGGTTTTAGTTGAAGAAGCAGGCCCTAACTGTTAGGAGGCCGGGGTTTTAGTCTTGAGACGATCTTCAGCAGGGCGTTCAGGTTAAGCGGCTTGGTGAGGCGCTCATCGAACCCGGCTCGCAGCGCCCGCTCCCTGTCGGAGTATTCGACAAAACCCGTCACGGCAATCAGCGGGACGAACTTGTAGCCGGGCATCGAGCGTAAAGCCAGGGCCAGCTGGTAGCCGTCCATTTCCGGCATCCCGATGTCGGAGACGATCAGGTCGAACTGTTCGCGCCGCGCGGCTTCCAGCGCCAGGTTAGCGGAAGAGGCCGTCACCACTTCGTGCCCGGCGTTGCGCAGAAAGAGGTCCAGCATCAGCCGTATGTCCGCCTCGTCGTCAACGACGAGCATTCTCAGCCGACCCTGCTCTGCGCCGCTCGCTTCCCCCGCCCGGATATGCTGCTCTTCCATCATCCACTCAACGCCAGTCTAAATTCAGCCCTCGTCTGGAAACCGGGCCACAATTGGGCCTCAAGATATTAAAGTACAAATCCGGCCGGACTTTTAGCTTTTCCGTCTGCCTCGAAAAGGCCAGGGCCGGGAGAGAGCGCCCTTGCCTCTCTGCCCGGCCCTGACCGTCTACCCGCATTGAGAAGGGCTCTCAGGCAGCCCTTTGCGCCGCCGGTACAGATTTGTTCTCGCGCAGCAATTCGAGGGCTTTCTTCATTTGAGTGTCCTCCGGCTGCTGTTTCGGAGCACCGGCATCCGGGGTCACCTCGCGCTTATCGTTCTGCTGTCCGGGCTTGGCCACCTGGTCGTCGTCGTTGCCGGTCAGGTCGTCCGGGTCAATCACTTCGGCCATTTCGGGCCGTTTGACCGTCGTCGTCGGCTCGACGCCGGAGCGGGCGCGGTCTTCGCCGAGAAACGGCTTGCCGCTCGCAGACGCCCACTTGATCGTAGTCAGCAGCAGCCCGTCGCCGTCGCGCAGCGTGAACAACTGCTGTTCAGCGCCCGCGCCGAAGCTCTTTTCGCCGACCACTTCACCGCGCTTGCGCTCGATTAAGGCGGAGGCGACGACCTCTGCCGCGCCCGCCGTGCCCGTATCAATCAGCGCCACGAGCGGGCCGTTGAAGAGCGCGAGCTTCGGGTCGGCCGTGAAGGTCTTGAGCGTCTTGCTTTCGCGTCCGATGGTCTGGGCCAGGTTCCCTTCTTTGATGAAGAGGTTGGCGACCGTGACCGCTTCGGCCAGGGAGCCGCCCGCCACGTTTCTCAAATCCAGCACGACCTTCTGCACGCCCTGCTTCATCAACTCCTGCAAACGCGCCCTGGTGTCGGCAGCCTCGCCTTCGGAGAGGCTGTTGATGCGCAGGATGCCTACTTTCCCGGCTTCCATGCGGGCTTCGGCCGCGGGTGCTTTGAACGAGCCGCGCTTGACGCTCAAGGTCAGCGGCTTGCTGTTGGCCCGCAAGATACGCAGCTTGACCTCCGTGCCGGGAGCGCCGTTGAGCAGTTGCCGCGCGTCGTAGAGCGAGATATCGCGCGTCGCCTTGTTGTCTATATACTCGATGATGTCTCCGGCATGGACACCGGCCTGGTCGGCGGGCGAGCCCTTCACCGGAGCAATCACGTACAGATAGGAGGAGACCTGCGAAAGCTCCGCGCCGATGCCGACCTGACTGCTCGGGGCCTCTGCCCTGTAATCGCGCACCTGGTCGGCCGTCAGGTAGGTCGAGTACGGGTCGAGCCCGTAGGCCAGGCCGCGCAGTGCGCCCGCGCGAACCTTCTCCATGTTCGGCTCATCTACGTAATCATTCTGGATGTGCTGCAAGACGTTCTCGAAGATACGCAGTTGCGCGCCGGGGTCGTTGGTGGGCTGCTGCGCGCCCGTCGAGAGAAGCCCGCCGACGACGGCATAAAGCGCCAGGAAGGCCGAGAAAACGATCACTGTGAATTTGGTGCGGAATGACATGTAAGACCTCTGAGTTAAAGCCGTCTTGACCCGGTTAAAGAGCGTGAGCCGACGGGTTCGCAGCACGCTCGCGTATCATAACAGCGGGCGGACAGGGCGCGCAAGCCGCTCTCAGTGATAGGCTTGACAGGGCAGCGGCCTGCTTCTTATACTCCGCGCACCCTGCTGAAACAGATTGCCCGACGCAAACTCAAACGAGACGGTCAGGACTGGCGGCATCCGTCGAGCGTTCGACGGACGCCTGCTGGCGCTCGATCTCGGGCAGAAGCGCATCGGCGTCGCCGTCTCCGACGAGAGCTGGATTAGCGTTCGCCCGCTGCCGCGCTTGCACCGCACGAACTGGAAAAAGCTGTTGCGCGACGTGGCCGACCTCGTTCGGGAGTTTGACGCCAAAGCACTGGTGATTGGTTTGCCGCTCAACCTGGATGGGACGCGAGGGCCTGCGGCCCTGAAGGCCGAACGACTGGCCCATAATTTCGCCCTTTCGCTGAAAGTCCCCGTCTATTTGCAGGACGAGAGGCTGACATCGCGCGAGGCCGAAGAGAACTTACGCGCCGCCGGTCACACTGTGCCAGAGCTTCTGTCGGATATTGACAGCGAATCCGCGGCCATCATTCTTCGAGATTTCATAGTCGGCCGCCAGGACCGGAATTTTGTGCCGCCACTTTCGGAAGACGCATCTGAAGGATGATTGAAGCTCCCGGCCCCGGAAAGCGTTTGCGGGCGAAGACCCGGGCCGGGGTTTAAAACGTCTTCCTTCCATGAATAAGGATTTCTCCGGTTGTCTTCAGCCATTATGAAACGCAAAGGTAAATTTATCGCGCTCGGACTGCTGCTGGTTTTGCTGGGAGCGGGCGGCTTTCTCTACTGGACATACAGGGAATTGCGCTCGCCCGTCTCGCACGAAAAGGCTGCGCAGTACATAGAGATTGCCCGCGGCCTCTCGCCTGCCCAGATTGTCGATAAACTGGTCGCTGAGGGCGTTATCAGACGCCGATGGCCCCTCCTCGCCTATCTCAAGCTGACGGGCGCTGGCGCTCGGCTCAAGGCTGGCGAGTATCGCTTCCCCTCGCCCATCTCGCCTCTCGCCGTCCTCAGAAAATTGGAGGAGGGCGAACAGCGTCTGAGCCGCTTCACGGTCATAGAGGGCTGGACGCGCTGGGACATCGCAGCAGCCATGGCGCGTATCCCCGAGCTGAAGCTAGAAAATGCGGACGCCGCCCTCGCGTTGATGAACGATACGAGCGCCATTCGCGACATTGACCCGGAAGCCACCAACCTCGAAGGCTATCTGTACCCGGACACCTATAACTTTCCGCCGGACACGACCGCCCCTGCGATGATTGCGGCCATGGTTAAGCGTTTCCGCCAGCAGTGGAAGCCGGAATGGACGGAGCTGGCGCGCGCGCTCCAGCTCTCGCCGCGCCAGATCGTGACGGTCGCGTCCCTCATCGAGACCGAATCGAAATTGAAGGACGAGCGGCCCATCGTCGCCTCCGTCATCTACAACCGCCTGAGAAAGAGTATGGCGCTCGGCATTGATTCCTCCATCATCTACGCTTCAAAGCTGGCCGGGAAATGGAAGAACGACGGCAAGGTCTACAAGAGCGATATAGAGCGCGACTCGCCCTATAACACGCGTTTGAAGGCCGGGCTGCCGCCGGGGCCGATTGCCTCGCCCAGCCAAAGCTCGCTCGAAGCCGCGCTGCACCCTTCTCAAACCGATTACCTTTACTATGTCCGCGAGCCTTCGAGGAATGACGGCACTCATAACTTTTATAACAATTCGGCCGACTTCGAGCGCGGCGTGCAGGCGCTGCGCAACTGGGAGCGCGAGCGCGATACGCGCGCCGGAAACGGCCAGGAGACAGGCGAGCCCTCTCAATAAGCATTTTTGTGCGCGGCCCGTGCACGTCATGCTTGTAATTGCCCGGAGGTTGATTTATGCTCCGGGGTGTCTCCCGCTCTCTTAAATGTTCTTTGCTTCCGGCCGCTTTGAGGCCGTTAAAGGAAGTCAGCAGTGAAAAAAGCAATCGCCATCATCTTCCTCGTCGTCGCGGCTTCCATCTGCGTCTCCGCTCAGGAGAAGGGCGTGGACAGGCAGAACGACCGGATTCGTGACGCGGGCAACGACCGCACTCCGACCGTCAACGGCGCGAACCAGGGGACGGGCACGGGCCGCGGGATGGATTTCGGCAAAGGACGGACGCCCGTTCCTCCGCCGATTCCCAACCCCTATCGCTTCTCAGCCCGCCGCGACGCCGTCCTCAAGGCCGTCGAGGACTTGATGCGCGACCGCAAATTCATCCTTGACCCGGCCGCCTCCAAGCCCGCCGAAGGAATCCTGATTAGCCAACCCTACACTTTTACGAGGGGCGTCGTCGTGGCCGCTGGAGAGATCGGCCGCTATGCCCAGGTGACGAACGCCGCCGCGCGCGGCTGGACTCGCGGTCGCTATACCCTGACCGTCGAAGTACAGCCCATTGACGGCCTCAATACGAACGTCTCTGTTAATGTAAAACTTGAAGGCAGGACGGACGGGGCTTCGGGCGCGGAGTGGGTGACGCTGCGCAGCCTGGGCACGGCGGAAGAAGAGTTCCTCAGCGCCCTGATCGAGAATCTGACCGGCGCTCCGCCGCCCGGAAGGGCCAGCAGCATCGAAAATCAGTAGCCGCTTGAGAAACAGTCGAAGGAGCCCTGCTTTTTTGCGGCGCGCCCCTTCTGTTTCAGGAGTTTGCCTCTCCCGCCTTGAAGCCATATCTCAACTTTGTAAGGGTGTCAGTATGCCGCATAGTCCGGGCCGGACGCTTTTTGAAGAGGATGATTCGGAGACCGCCGGTCAGCCTGCCGGAAGAAAACTCATCTCGATCGTCGTCGCCATTTTATTGAGCGCTTCGCTCCTCCTGGGCTTTCTCTTATGGAGAAAGCGGTACGGCGCAGAGCGGGCCGCCGCCGAGCAGCAGGCGCAGCCAAAGACTGTCGCGCCGCCATCCGCTCCGGCCAAAGTGCAGGTCTACCTGGACGAGGCTTTGAATAAGGGCCACCAGGCGCTCGTCGGCGGCACTGTCCATAACATCTCGAACGAGACGCTCTCGGGCTTAAGGGTCGAAGTCGAGCTGGTAAGCCGCAAAGAGGGCGGCAACGAAGTGCGCGCTTTAGAGTTGGAGCCGGGCGAGTTGAGACCGGACCAGAAGGGCCGTTATTCCCTGATGCTCTCGCGCGATTACAGGAGCGTCAAGCTGCTGCGGATTAAGACGGACTCCGCTCCGGGCGAGGTCGCTTTCAAGACCGCTCCTGGCGCAGCCCGCCCCCCGGAGCGCGCGCCCGAAGTCAGGGGAACGGTCGTCATCCAGCGCCCCCAGAACCGCAGCGATGGCGAAGAGTTCATCAACACGCCGGACAATCCCTCGCGGGTTCCATAGCAGGCAGTGCGCCGGTCGGTCGCGGTAGGTTGTTGGTCCGCGGCGCTCCTGCACGCCTTTCGTCCCCGGCTTATTAGAGTAATGCATGAGGAGTCGG
>DASVWH010000249.1:0-4233 GCA_036389715.1 Pyrinomonadaceae bacterium
TTCGATACTCACTCCGCCGACCTCCGTCCTCTGGCCCCACTCAAGCTCGTCTACCGGATGGAAGCGGCGCACCAGGTCGCGGTTGCCGCACTGCACGACGGCCCGCGTCCTGCGCGGCAGCGAACGCAGCGTGCCGAGGTCGCAGTGGTCCATGTGCGCGTGCGAGATGAGCACGGCGTCGAGTCTCGGCAATTCCCTGACCGAGAGCGCGGGCATCACTATCCGGCGCGGCCCGAAGGTCGTTCCCGCAAACCGGACGCCGACGTGCGACCGCAGCGCGGGGTCCGTCAGCAGCCACGTCCCGTAAAAGTTGATGAGCACGGTCGCATGGCCGAGCCAGGCCACCGTCAGCGAATCATCGCTCCAGCCCGAGGGGTCCGGCCGGTGCGCGGGCAGGGCGATGGGCGTGTGCGCCTCTTCCCTGCGCTGCGCGATGAAGCGGCCCGCATGCTGGCGCGCAAATCGTGTATAAGCCCTTAGATTTGCCAGTTTTTGATTCATTCGCTTTTAGATGCCCCGGCGGCCCGTTATGGTGCTCGCCCCCGCGCCCGCCCGAAGCCCTGCGCGCGCCGCGTTTGACAGGGCCGCCCTTGCGTAAACCCGTCATCCTGCACAAAATATTAAGGGGGCTGCGATTAGAGGGGCCGTGCGCGCCAGCTTTCGCCGCCCGGTTTCCGTGTAGAGGGTTCGAGATGCAACACAGCTTGTTTAATAGCTGACGATGGCCTTGCAGGCACTCTGGAAGGGCCTGAGTTCGAGATGGAACACAGCTTATTTAATAGAATCCTGCTGGCGGGAGCCTTCGTCTTTGTCGGTTTCGTCATCATCTCGCTCTTCACGATTTTCTGGAAACAGTACAAAGCATTTAGCGACTCCTGGGGAAGAATAGGCTATGGCGAGAAGTGGACGGGCAAGTACGGCGCGGGCGCTGAGCTGTTCATCCGCGGCATCGGCATCCTCTTCGGAAGCCTCTTCCTGATAGCGGGCATCGTGAGCCTCCTGCGCTCCGTTGATTAAACGGTGTTCGCGCAGCGTCCGCACGCAAGCCCGTCACTCCACACGGTAAAGCTGAGAGGTTCGCGGCGGGCGGCTTTGGCTCCGCGCTAGAGGCAGCGTGCGCCGGGCCGGTTCGATACTGTATTCTCTTCCGGTCTGCAAAATCTCCTGCGGCTCGTGTGCACGCGCCTGGCGCTCTTGAAGACGATGAACAGCTTAGCGGAACAGGACAAAGGCGAGGGGTGCTCCTGGCTGCCGGACATGCTCTACACGGGCGGGCGCTTCGAGAGCGGGCTGGCCCTGGTCTGCGACGCGGCGGGCCGCATCATTCGCCTGGCCGGTGCAGGCGAAGTGACGGGCAAGCTCGTCCGGCTCGAAAACCGCGCCCTCCTGCCCGGCCTCGTCAACGCACATTCGCACGCCTTCCAGCGCGTCATCCGCGGACGCACGGAGCGGCGCACGGGCGAGCGCGACTCCTTCTGGACCTGGCGCGAGTTGATGTACAGCGCGGCGCTGCGCCTGACGCCCGAAGACATCTACGATGCCTCGCGGATGGCTTTCCTCGAAATGGCGCTCGGCGGCATCACGGCCGTCGGAGAGTTTCATTACATCCATCATGCGCCGGACCGAGCGCCCTACGCAGACCCGAACCTGATGGCCAAGGCGGTCGTCGGCGCGGCGCGCTCCGTCGGGCTGCGCATCGCATTGCTGCGCGTAGCCTACGCGCGCTCCGGCTACCGGCTCGACGCGAATCCTCAGCAGGCCCGTTTCATAGAAGCCCGGCCGGACGCTTACCTGCAAAGCCTGGAACGATTGAGGGCGGACCTCTCCGGCTCCGGGACGGGGCGGATGGCCTGGGTTGGCATCGCTCCGCACAGCGTCCGCGCCGTCCCGCTGCCATACCTCCGCGAGCTGGCGCGTTACGCACGCGACGACGATGGCGGCATCCCCTTTCACATGCACGTCGCAGAGCAACCGGCAGAGCTGGCGGCCTGCGTTGAAGAGTACGGGCGCACACCCGTCGAGCTGCTCTCGGCGGAAGGGCTGCTCGGGCCGGGCTTCACCGGCGTTCACGGCATTCACCTGACGAAGGCAGAGGCCCGGCAGCTGGCCCGCGCGGGCGCACGCATCTGCGCCTGCCCGACGACCGAGCGCAACCTCGGCGACGGCATCGTTCCCGCAGACCTGCTCTTTGCCGAGGGCGTTGCCGTCTGTCTCGGGACGGACAGCCACACGCAGATAGACCTGCTCGAAGACGCGCGCGAGCTTGAGTATCACCTGCGGCTGCAAAAGCTGGAACGCGCGGTGCTCTCGCCCGCGGGCGCGTCCGCGCCGCAATTGGCTGCGTCGGCGCTGGCCGCGCGGCTCTTCGATTGCGCCACCATCAACGGCGCTCAGAGCATCGGCGCGGAGGGCGGGAAACTGGAGGCCGGGCTGCCCGCGGACTTCTTCACGGTGGCCCTCGACGACGCTTCAATCGCCGGGGCAGCGGGCGAAGACCTGCTCTCGGGCATCCTCTTTTCGCTGGCGCGGACTGCCGTCAGGGATGTTTTCGTCGGCGGCCGGGAGGTCGTCCGAAGCGGCGAGCACCCCGCGCAGCCGGAGATCACGGAAAGATTTACAGCGCTCCAGCAGCGCCTATGGAGTTAAGCTCGAATGGCTGTATATTGACGGCAGGCGCAGGCTCGGCGGAAAGCCCGGTTGCCGGAATTCGGGAACTTTTCCGTCCCGCCGCACGTCTATGGCTTTAGCTTTCCACCGGAGAATATCAATATGCGTCGTTACGTCACCTATCTCTTCGTTGCGCTGCTGACGTTCGTCGTCGGCATCTCGGCCAGCATGCTCTTGAAGACCTTGCGGCTCTGGCCCGCGCCCGCGGCAGCTGGAGTCTCGAACGTCAACCCGCGCTCGTCAACTCCTGTGCTCAATGACGGCGAGCCCGCGTCGGAGCCTTGCGGTTGCAGCCAGAGCAACGACAAATTGTCGGAGATAAGCAAGCATGGCAAGGTCTTCTCGGGCGGCATTCTCAACGGCAAGGCCGTCAGCCTGCCGAGGCCCGCGTATCCGCCGATTGCTATGGCCGCGCACGCTTCCGGTAGTGTGCCGGTGCAGATCGTCGTGGACGAGACGGGCTGTGTAATCTCTTCCAAGGCCACGGGCGGCCACCCGTTGCTGCAAGCGGCGGCGGTTCAGGCAGCCTGCCGTGCGCGGTTTACACCGACGCGGGTTTCAGGCGAGCCGGTCAAGGTTTCAGGCGTCATCATGTACAACTTCCTCCTGCAATAAGAGCGCCCCGTGCGGCGACGGTTACCGTCACAGTTACTGTAAGATAGGCATCTTCAATCCCGGCTTCACGTCAACCCTGACCGCTGAAGCCGCCGTGAAGGTGCTTCATCTGCCGCCGCCCGAAGACTCTCTTTTTCCCGGCTCATCTGATATAACCGACAGCATGAATGTAGAAGAGACTTTGGCCGAGCTGGTCGGCATCGAATCCGTCTCGATGGGCTCGAATGCGGAGATTATCGCGTACCTGTCGGCGCGCTGCGAGGCGCTCGGGCTCGGCGTGCGCCGACTCTCGTACACGGACGAGCGCGGCGTCGAGAAGCTGAACATGATTGCGCTGGCGGGCGCTGCTTCGTCGTCGCCATCGGCGACGGAAGCCTTGACGGAAGTTGAGCTGGCGCTCGTCGGGCACACGGATACGGTTCCCTTTGACCCTGCATGGGCGACGGCGCTGCGCTTAACGGAGCGCGACGGGCGGCTCTACGGGCGCGGCGCGTGCGACACTAAGGGTTTCATCGCGGCCGCGCTGGCGGCAGTCGAAGCGACCGGGATGGCAAGCCTCAAACGCCCGCTCGCGTTAGTCTTCACGGCCGACGAAGAGATCGGCTGCCTGGGCGCGAAGCATTTGGCCGACGCAGGCGTCCTGCGAGCGCGTTACAGCATCGTCGGAGAGCCGACCGGGTTGCAGCCGATGCGCGCCGGGAAGGGTTACTGCCTGGCCGAAATCATCGTTCGCGGCCGCGAAGGCCACAGCGCGTACCCGGCGCTCGGCGCTTCAGCTATTTTTCGCGCCGCGCGTCTCGTCAAGCGGATAGAGGAACTCGCCGGGGAACTCAAAGCGGACGTGAGCGAGGCCTTCGAGCCGCCGCACACGACGCTCAACGTCGGACTGATAGAGGGCGGCACGGCCAAGAACATCATCGCCGGAGAGTGCCGCTTCACGCTCGAATGGCG
>DASVWH010000250.1:0-20480 GCA_036389715.1 Pyrinomonadaceae bacterium
CATGACGGTCAAGGTTGACGAGGCGGTCGGCGTCTCCGGCTTCATTCAGCCGGGCGCGCTCGTGGATGTCGTCGTCGTCATTGACCCGGCCGACAAGGGCATCAACCAGGACCCGATCTCGAAGGTCGTTTTACAGAACATCAAGGTCCTCGCCAACGGCCAGAACATGGACAAGCCCAAGAGCGAGCGCGACGCCACGACCGTCAAGGCCGTCACGCTTCAGGTCACGCCGGAGCAGGCAGAGAAGCTCGCGCTGGCCGCCAACGAAGGCAAGCTCCAGCTCATCATGCGCAACTCGATTGACCAGGGCGATACGCAGACCACGGGCGTCAACAAGCGCACACTTCTTTCGGGAGAGCGTGCGATGCCCGCGCCCGAGCCCGGCTCGCTCAAGAGCGAGCAGCCCGCCCCGGACGCCAGCAGGCCAGCGCCGCGCCCGCGCATGCGTGCCCGCACCGAGCCGATGATTGATGACCCGGTCTCCACGCCCGCGGCGACGAGCGCCCCCGCGCCGCCGCCTTCGCGTCCCGCCGTTGAAATGATCGAGGGCGGCAAGAAACGCAACGTTGATTTCCCATAGAAACGATGAAGGATGAACCGCCCGCGATAAGCTGTCTGAAAGCACCGGCCCTGACAGCGCGTCGCACAGCCCTCCGCTTCCATCGTTCCGACAGTTAGCTATCACAAGGAGCCAACAGCATCATGCAGACCCGTTACCCACTCGCTCGCCTCGTCAGTCTGTGCGCGGCGATGATCTTATCGAGCGTCATCTGGACGGCCAACGCGCAGGAGACCTCCTACAGCGCATCGTTTGACCGCAACAAGGAGTCGGTCCCCGTCAACGTCCTCGTCGGCCAATCGCGCGTCATCAACTTTGACCGGCCCATCGGACGCTTCTCGGTCTCGAATCCTGAGATAGCCGAAGCGGTGCTCGTCGCCCCGGACCAGGTGCTGGTCAACGGCAAGGCGTTCGGGCAGGTCAACTTCATCGCCTGGGAGCAGGCGGGCGGCAAGTTCATCGTCTTCGATGTCTACGTCCGTGCCAATCTCTCCCTGATTGATTCGCAGATTCGCGCGCTCTTTCCGAAGGACGACATCCGCCTGAGCCAGGCCAACGGCTCGGTCGTCATCTCCGGCAACGTCACGGAGCCGAGGACGGCCACGCAGGTCCAGAGCGTCATCGAGGCCGCGGGCTTTAAGACCGTCAACATGCTGGCCACGCCCGTCAAGAACGCGATGCAGGTGCAGTTGTCCGTGCGTGTGGCGGAAGTCAGCCGCTCGAAGATGCGCGAGCTTGGCTCGTCCTTTGCCTCCGCTAACGGCGGCACTTCCGTCTTCGCCAGCGGCGGCGGCCCGGCCACCCTCAACGAGACGGCGGGCGGCGCGCTGAAATATCTCTTCTCCGGGGCCAATCTCTTCCTCTTCAACAGCGCGATTAATACGCAGGCCCTGATTCACGCGCTCAAGACGCAGGGCGCTCTGCGCGCACTGGCCGAGCCTAACCTGATCGCGATGGACGGCCAGGAGGCCAGCTTCCTGGCGGGCGGCGAGTATCCCGTCCCGGTCATTCAGAGCGGCGGCGAGCGCAACAGCGTGACCATCGTCTTTAAGCCCTACGGCGTGCGGCTCAACTTCAAGCCGACCATCATTGACGAAGACCACATCCGTCTGGAACTGGAGCCGGAAGTCTCGACGATAGATTTTTCGACCGGCGTTAAGTTCGACGGCTTCCTGATTCCCGGGCTGCGCACACGCCGCGCCAAGACGGGCGTCGAGCTGCGCGACGGCCAGAGCTTCGCGCTCGCCGGGCTGATTGACAACAACGAGACGCGCTCGATGTCGAAGATTCCGGTGCTCGGCGACATCCCCATCCTCGGCGCGCTCTTCAAGTCCAAGGAGTTCCAGAAGCAGGAGACGGAGTTGATGTTCTTCATCACGGCGCAGCTGGTCAAGCCGGTCAGCCCGGACGACCTGCCGCAGCTGCGCGGCGTTGACGGACTCAAGAGCGGCTCTCCGCTGCTCGGCGCAGAGCCCAGGGGCGAAGGCATCACCGGCCCGAGCGGCTACTCCGCCCCCGGCAGCACGTCGCAGACCGCTCCCGCCGCCGCCCCGCCGCCCGCCGTCGCAGCCCCCGCCAAGGCGAAGCCCGCGAGCCTTCCTCCCGCGAGCAACGCCATCAGCCTGCTGCCTGCGAGCCAGCGTGATGTTTCCACACTGATGCCCGTGATACCGGCGACCGAATCCAAACCCGACGTTGTGCCGGTTCCGTAAGCGGTCACTCAGAAAGCAATCCGGGGAGGCAAGAGTGATGAGAAGAGAGAAACGCAGCGAGAACCGCTTGACAAGAGGCGAGCGCCGGGGCGAGCGAGGGTCCGTGCTGGCCATGGCAACGCTCGGAATGCTGGCCCTGCTGCTCGCCATCGGTCTCGGGATTGACATCAGCCACCTGTATCTCTCGAAGACAGAGCTACAGAACGCGGCCGACGCGGCGGCGCTGGCCGGGGCTTCCGCCCTGGATTCGTCGGCCACCGGGATCAAGAAGGCCGCAGACCGCGCCGTTAAGGCCATGAACACCTACGAGTTCAATAAAACGGGCGTCTCTTTCCCGCGCGCCAACGTCCTCTTCGCAGTTAATCTGGAAGGCCCCTACATGAGCGAGTCGGCGGCGCAGGCCGCGGCGCAGAACATACGCTTCCTGCGCGTCACGACGGCGCAATCTCCCGTCAGCATGTCCTTCGCCTCGACCGTCCTCGGCGATAGCCGCAACATGAACGCCTCCGCGACCGGGGGGCTCTCGGTTCCCATTAACATCTTTTGCAACTTCATTCCGCTCTCGGTCATAGACTACGACGTGCCGATGATACCGGGCCAGGTCTACACCATCCGCGCGGGCACGGGCAGCTCGCCCTCGCCCGGCAACTATCAAATCCTGGCCGTCGCCGGTAACGGCGGTTACGACGTGGAGTTCGGCATCGGTGCGGGCGTGGATGCCTGTGCCGAAGCGGGTGCGACCTACAACACGGACACGAAGCCCGGCGAGACGGCCGGCAAAGTGCGCAAGGGCATCAATTCGCGCTTCGACGATTACCAGGGCAGCCAGCTCGACCCGGCCCTCTACCCGCCCGATACCAACATCAAAGAGAACATCACCTACACGCAGTACCGCGACGGCACGGCGAGTCAGGCGCCATCGCATACGGGCGTCCCCGGACGCCGCATCGTGCTCATCCCCATTGTCAAGCTCGCCGAGTACGACCAGGGACGCAACACCGTCAAGTTCAATCGCTTCGGCGCTTTCTTCCTGAGAACGAAGGCGGGCAGCGGCAACGGCGGCGACATCCAGGCGGAGTATATCGGCGACCGCATCGCCGTCGGCAAAGGCGGGTACAGCCCGACCGCCGGTCCCGCCAATAACCTCCTGGCCATCCCGGTGCTCTACAAGTAAAAGCCGGGTTTTGAGCTTCGCCGCAGGAGATTGAGCAGATGAAAGGAGGCGTCACGATGATGAACAGTGGAAGAACGATTCGCAGCCTGCGCGGCTTCGCGCGCGAGGAGCGCGGCGCACAGCTCATCGAGCTGGCCATCGTCCTGCCGATCTTCCTCGTGCTCTTCGCGGCGACCGCGGACATCGGGCGCTACTTCTACGAATACACGACGCTCTCGAAAGCGACGCGCGCGGCGACGCGTTATCTCGTCACCAGCGCCGTCAACTCTGCGGAGGACGCGCGCGCCAAAAACATCGTCGTCTTCGGCAACCCTGAAGGCACGGGCTCTCCCCTCGTCAAGGGACTGACGACGGCCAACGTCGTCATCACGCGCACGGGCGGCGTCCCCGTCCTGCCCGAGACGGTCACGATCAAGATTACGGGCTACAAGTACCAGCCGCTCTTTGACCTCGGCAAGCTGACGAAATCGTCCGCCTTCTCTCTGAACGTCGAAGTCAAGCCCGGCGTCACCATGCGCTACCTGCTGACGCAGCCGCCCATTTAGGAAACCATCGAGATGAGACGCAGACGCACATCCGCAGGCAGTGAGAGAGGCGCGACGCTCGTCGAATTCGCCATCGGCGCGACCGTCTTCCTGATAGCCATGTTCGCCGTCATAGAGTTCGGCCGCGCGCTCTGGACGCACAACGCGCTCTCGGACGCGGCGCGGCGCGGCGCGCGCTACGCCATCAATCATCCCGAGAGCGACGTGAGCGCCGTCAAGAACGTCGTCGTCTTCGGCGATCCGGCGGGCGGCACGAAGCCCCTGGTTGATAACCTGACGGCCACTAATGTGCAGGTCCAATATTCCGGCTTCAGCCTGGGCAACGGCACGGTCGCCGTCACGGTCGTCAACTACCAGTTTCAATTCGTCATCCCGGTCGTCGGGACGACCATCAAGATGCCCGACTATCGAACGACCCTGACGGCCGAAAACGCCGGACTCGTGCCGCCCAATCTTTAGGCGACAGTTTTCAGTTTTCAGTTTTCAGAAAAGACTCCGAACTCAAGACTCTCACTGAAAGCTGAAGACCGAAAACTGAAGACTCAAAACTGAAAACTGAAAACTCAAAAACCAATTATGAGCCAACCACTGACATTCGTAATTCTGAGCACCGGCCTCGACACCTTCAAGGCGATACGGGCGGCCCTGGGAACGGACGAGCGCGCGCGCCTCCTGGCCGGGGGCGACGATGTCGAGCAGGTGAGCACAGAGATTCAGAATCTGCGCCCGTCGGCCGCGATTATTACGCTCGGCGCTAATCGCGAAGCGGCGCTCGCCCTGATCGAAAAGCTCTCTGTCGAACACCCGCAGACGGCGATTATCTCGGCGGCGCGCGACGCCTCGCCCGAGTTGATCCTGCGCAGCATGAGAGCCGGGGCGCGGGAATTTCTGCGGCTCCCCATCATCACCGAAGAGTTCAAGACGGTCCTTAACCGGACGGCCGAATTCTGCTCCGTGCAGGTGGCCGCGCCGAAAAAGAAGGGGCGCATGACCGCCGTCTTTTCGAGCAAGGGCGGCTGCGGCACATCCTTCATCGCCACCAACCTGGCGGCGGCCAACAACGCTCCGACCGTGCTTGTTGATCTGAACTTGCAGGCCGGAGACCTCCCGCTCTTTCTCGGGGTCGAGCCGAAATATTCAATCGCGGACTTAGTCGAGAACCGTGCGCGGCTGGATGATTCCTTGCTCTCAAGCTACGTCACGGTGCATTCCTCCAGGCTCTCGCTGCTGGCCGCGCCGCGCGAGGCCGACTCGGCCGACGACATCGAGCCCGAGCATGTCTTTGAAGCCCTCGAACGCCTGCGTGAAAGCTACGACTACGTAGTGCTCGACCCGCAGCACACCTTCGACGCCATCACGCTGGCCGCGCTGGACCAGGCCGACGACATCGTGCTCGTCCTGACGCTGGATATACCGGCGATTCGCAGCGCGCAGCGGGCGCTGGAAATCTTCGACCGCCTCGGCTACCCGCGCAAGAAGGTGCGGATTATCGTCAATCGCTGGAGCAAGCAGATTGACCTCGACCTCCAGCAGGTCGAGCGCTTCCTGGGTGAAAAAGTCGCTGGCTACGTCGCCAGCGATTATCAAACGACCGTCACTTCGATCAATCTCGGCCAGCCGCTCGTGCTCTCCGAGCCCACGTCGAAAATCGCCGTCGAGATTAAGCGCATCGCCGCCGCCATCAGCGGCGAAGGCCCACACGCCGAGGGCGAGAAGACGCCGCGACGCAAACCCTTCGCCGCCTTCTTCAAACGCGGCAAGAGCAGCGGCGGGCAGCAGAGCATGGACCTGCACGCCACCCTCGGCAAAGTCTGAACTGGAAAAAGTCTGAAGCCCTTCATCAAGAGCCCTCGGCTCAAACGGATAAATTCATCATGGCACTTCGCGAAAGATTAATCAGAGAGACCGCACAACCGGGCGCGCAGCCACTCGCCGGAGAGGAATCGGCCACCACCCAGCGCAATTTTCAGGAGATGAAATCGCGTCTCCACCGCGCGCTGATTAACCGGATGGACCTGACCAAGCTCGGCCAGCTCGACCCGGAGCAGATCAACGCGGAAGTCTCGCGCCTGGCCGAGATCGTGCTGGCGGTCGAGGCCATGCCGCTCTCGACGCTTGAGCGCGAGCGATTAGTCAACGACGTGCGGCACGAACTGTTCGGCCTCGGGCCGCTTGAGCCGCTCCTCGCCGATCCGACCATCTCGGACATTCTAGTCAACTCGCACCGCATGATCTACGTCGAGCGGCGCGGCAAGCTCGAAGCCACCAACGTCGCCTTCAAGGACGACGAGCACCTGATGCGCGTCATCGAGCGCATCGTTTCGAGCGTCGGGCGCAGGATAGACGAATCCTCCCCGATGGTTGACGCCCGCCTCGCGGACGGCTCGCGCGTCAACGCCATCATCCCCCCGCTCTCGATAGACGGCCCGGTCCTCTCCATCCGCCGCTTCGGCTCCGAGCCGCTCAGGATGGACGCACTGGTCGAGAACCGCGCGCTGACGAAAGAGATCGCGGAACTCCTGGAGATGTGCGTCCGCGCTCGCCTCAACGTGCTCATCTCGGGCGGAACCGGTGCGGGCAAAACCACCCTGCTCAACGCGCTCTCGGCTTACATCCCTGAAGACGAGCGCATCGTGACCATCGAAGACTCGGCCGAGTTGCAGTTGCAGCAGCCGCACGTCATCCGTCTTGAGACGCGCCCGCCCAACATCGAAGGGCGCGGCGAAGTCACGCAGCGAGACCTGGTCAAAAACGCGCTCCGCATGCGGCCCGACCGCATCGTCATCGGGGAGGTCCGCGGCGGCGAGGCGATAGACATGCTCCAGGCCATGAACACGGGCCATGACGGGAGCCTGACGACCGTTCACGCGAACACCCCGCGCGACGCGCTGGCGCGGCTCGAAACCATGATTCAGATGACGGGCATGCGTCTCTCCGACCGCGCCATGCGCCAGCAGGTCGCCGCCGCCATTCATCTGGTCATCCAGGCCGCGCGCCTCTCCGACGGCACGCGCCGCGTCACCTCCATCTCGGAAATCACCGGGATGGAAGGCGAGACCATCACGATGCAGGAAATCTTCCAGTACGAACGCACAGGCATTGACCGCGAGGGCAAGGTCATCGGCCGCTTCCGCCCGACCGGCATTCGCCCGCGCTTCGCCGAGAAACTCAAAGCCTGCGGACTCCAACTCCCGAGAATCATGTTCGAGGAGCTGTGAAGAAGATTTTTCGATTCACTCATGCGCCCGGCCCGATGGACGAATGAGCAGATGAATCAATGAATCAATGAATCAATGAATCAATGAGTAAATGAGTAAATAGCTATGATCGCCTTTCTGGTTTTCGCTTTCTGCCTCTTCCTGGTGCTCTTCGCCTACCTGCTCTCGACGCGGGGCTCGGACGCGCGCCGCGCGCGGCTGCAACAGCGGCTCTCCGAAGCGCTGCTCCATTCGGCACACACCGAAGACGTTGAAGTGCTGCTGGCGCGCGAAGAGCTGATGAGCGAGATTCCCTGGCTCAACCGGGCGCTCGTCAAGGTGCAGGTCGCCACGCGCCTCAAGCGTGTGCTCGACCAGGCCGACATCGAGATAACGGTCACGCGCCTCTTCATGTTTTCGCTGATGGCGGGGATGCTGGCCGCGCTGGCCGTCTCGGTCCTGACTTTCTCGTGGCTCCTGATGCTGGGGGCCGGGCTCGCGGGCGCGGCCGTCCCGTTCATTCACGTCTCCTGGAAACGCAAGAAGCGTTTCAACAAGTTTCTCGAATATCTCCCGGACGCGCTCGAACTGATGAGCCGCGCGCTCTCGGCCGGTCACGCTTTCTCCGAAGCGCTGCAAATGGTTTCGGTCGAGATGCCGGACCCGATTGCCAAGGAGTTTCGCAAGACTTACGAGGAGCAGAATCTGGGCCTCTCGCTCAAGCTGGCGCTCGAAAACCTGACGGCGCGGATGCCGCTCCTGGACCTCAGGCTCTGCGTGACGGCCGTGATGATTCAACGCGAGACGGGCGGCAACCTGGCCGAGATTCTGGAAAAGGTCGCCTACACGATCCGCGAGCGCTTTCGCATCATGGGCGATTTGAAGACTTTGACGACCAGCTCGCGGATGTCCGCCTGGCTGCTCTGCGGCCTGCCGATTGCCGTCGCCGTCGCCGTCACCGTGATGAATCCCGAATACATGAGCGTGCTCTGGACGGACCCGCGCGGCCATCGCCTGATCGCCATCGCGCTCGGGATGCAGCTCACGGGGATGCTCGTCGTGCGAAAAATCCTGAATATCAAAATCTGAAAAGCAGGGGCCGGGTGGCGTAGGTCGGAGGCCGGTAAAAAGGCTTTGCAGACCCCGTTCCCGTTCCCAACCCCTAAAAAGCCATGCTGTTCATCATCACCATTTCCACTTTCGTCTGTATCACGTTTGGCGTGCTCGGCATTTACTGGCTGATCTATCGCCCGCAGAGCGCGGCGACCGAGAGGCTCAAGAAGATGGGCCAGGCGGGCGGCGCTGCGAGCGTCTCCGCTCCCGCCCTTGACGAGCGCCCGGTGACGGAATTTGCAGAGCGCCTGGCGGCCCCCTTGAGCCGCCTGGTCCCGCCATCGGCGGCCGAGGCGCGCAAGCTGCAAAAGCTCCTCATGCAGGCGGGCTTTCGCGGGCCGAACGCGCCCATCATCTATCGCGCGGTTCAATTGACGATGCTCGCTGCATTCCCCGGCGCGGTGGCGCTCGGCTGCGCACTGATGGCGCGCCCGCTCAACAGCGCGCTGACCTGGATTCTGCTGGGCTTCATCGCGGGGTTCTTCCTGCCGCGCTTCGCCCTGAACAAGATGATTCGCAATCGCCAGTTGCGCGTGCGCTGGGGCCTGGCCGACGCGCTCGATCTGATGGTCGTCTCCATCGAAGCCGGGCTCGGACTGAACGCGGCCATGCAGCGCATCAGCGAAGAGCTGAAGGATGTTCACAGGGACATCAGCAAAGAGTTTGAGCTGGCGAACCTGGAGATCAGGGTCGGGCGCGACCGCGACGAAGCCCTGCGCAACCTGGCCGAGCGCACAGGGGTCGAGGACCTGCGCAGCCTCGTCGCCATGTTGATTCAGGCCGACCGCTTCGGGACATCCATCGCGCGGGCCGTGCGCGTCTTCTCCGACAGCCTGCGCACGAAGCGCCGCCAGCGCGCCGAGCAGGCCGCGCAGAAGGCCGCCGTCAAGCTGCTCTTCCCGCTCGCCTGCTTTCTCTTCCCGACGCTCTTTATCGCCATCCTCGGGCCCGCGGCGCTCAACCTGATTGATACCCTCGGCAACATGTAAAGGAGTCTACGAGTTATGCCTAAACGCACCATCATCGCCATCGCCATCGCCATCAGCCTCTGCTTCGGCGCGACCGCCTTCTGGAGCGCGCAGACGACCGAGCGCGACGGAGACGCCGACGCCAACGTCGTGACGGATGCAGGCTCTGCCGCGGGCAGCAGCGAGGTCAAGAAGAAGGAGGGCAACCGCATCGCACGCATCCTGACCTCGCCCTTCCGCGCCGTCAAGCGGCTCTTCGGCGGAGGCAAGGACGACGGGAAGCTGCAACACCTGTCCGAAAAGGACGTGGCGAACTTCCAGAGCACGGGCATGATGCGCGTTGACGACAGCCGTTCTCCGGCCGAAGCGAAGCCGAGCGCAGGGGGAAGCGCCAGAGAGCATCTAGCGCAGGGCCGCGCCATGCTCTCGCTCGGGCGCGTTAACGAAGCTATTGCGGAACTCTCGCTCGCCTCTTCGCTCGACCCGAACCTGGCCGAAGCGGGCAACCTGCTCGGCCTCGCCTACGACCGCAAGGGAATGCACGAGCGTGCGCGCGAGGCTTACGGTCATGCGCTGCGGGCCGGGCCGGAAGACGCGCAGACGCTCAATAATCTGGGCTTCTCGCTCTACCAGAACGGCAACTACCGGGCGGCCGTTGACAAGCTCAAGCGCGCAGCGCGCCTCGCGCCCACCGACCAGCGCATCATGAATAACCTGGCGCTGGCGCAGTGTCGGCTAGGCAAGTATGACGATGCCTTCAAGAGCTTCGCGCGCGCGGGCGGCGAATTGACCGGGCGGCTGAACACGGCCGCGATGCTCGAACGCCTCGGCCGCGACGAAGAGGCGATCAATCATTACGAGGCCGCGCGCCGTCTTCAGCCGAAATCCTCGGCCACGCTGCGCCGCCTCGCGGACCTCTATCACAAAGTAGGGAAGCTGGACCAATGGCAGGCCACCAGCCAGGCCCTCTCCGAGCTTGAGCACGAGATGGCGGCCAAATAGAAAGCTCAAGGTTCAAGGTTCAAAGTCAGATTCACACCCGGGTCTCGAACCCGGAACTCGGAACCCGGAACCCGCAACTCTGAACCTTGAGCCTTGAACCTTAAAATCGCCGGAGGGAATTATTCACATGACGCATACAGGGATTCTGACGCGCGCGGAGATCGAGAGCATGGGGCCGCCCGTGCCGGACGAGGTTGCGGACACGGGTGTCTCGGAGGGCTTTCTCTGCGAGCTTGCGCTCAAGCACGTCGCGATGCTCTCAGAGCCGACGACGGCGGCGGTTGCCGAAAGAATGCGGCTGCCGCGCACTCTGGCCGAAGAGCTTTTGCAGGCGCTCTACCGCGAGAAGTTAATCGAGGTGCGCTTACAAACGACGGCCGGTTCGACGCGCTACGCGATGCTCGATCACGGCTGGCAGCGCCTGGCGCGTTTGCAGGCGATGTGCGGCTACACGGGCCCGGCTCCGGTCTCGCTCAAAGACTATTCGCACATGATGCGCCTTCAGGCCATCCCTTCGCGCCCGGCTTCGATGGAGACCGTGCGCGCGGCCTTCCGCGACCTGGTGCTGCCCGATTCCTTGTTGCAAACCCTGGGCTGCGTCATCAATTCGCGGCGGTCGCTCTTTCTCGCGGGGCTGCCGGGGACGGGGAAGACGGCCGTCGCCGAACGCATCAACGCGGCGTTGCCCGGAGCCATCTGGATTCCCTACGCGATTGAGATTGACGGCCAGATCATCCGCGTCTTCGACGCGCACAGCCACCGCGTCGCGCCCAAAGAGCAGTTGCCAGCCGACTACGACCGCCGCTGGATACACGTCGAGCGCCCGCTGATCGTCGTCGGCGGCGAGTTGACCCTGGAGAACACGGACCTCATCTGGAGCGATGTCGCGCGTTTTTACGAGGCCCCGTTCCAGATGAAATCCAACGGCGGCACGCTCGTGATAGACGACTTCGGACGCCAGCGCGCCGCGCCGCAGGACCTGCTCAACCGCTGGATCGTGCCGCTCGAACGCCGCGTTGACTACCTGGCGCTGCACACGGGCAAGAAGATCGAGGTCCCTTTCGAGCAGTTGGTCCTCTTCTCGACCAATCTCGAAGAGAAGGACCTGGCCGACGAAGCCTTCCTGCGCCGGATGGGTTATCGCGCCCGCGTCGAGCCGCCGACGCCCGCCGCCTACATGGAGATTTTCAAGCGCGCGGCCTACACGCGCGGCCTCAAGAGCACGCAGGCGTGCCTGGACCATCTCCTGAATAACTACATGATCGAGCACCGGCAGATGAAGGCCTGCGAGCCGCGCGACCTGCTCGACCGCGTGACGGATATTTGTCTCTTCGAGGGCCGCCCGCTGGAGCTGACCCCGAAGCTGATTGACCTGGCCTGGCGCAACTACTTCGGCACTGCGCACGGCTTCTCGACGCAGCCCCCGGCGCAACCCGCCAGGGCGGAACAGCACGTCGAAGAGCCGCTGCAAATCTGAGCCCGTCTGAGACCTGAGCGGCGCTCCGCCGGACCGAGCGCCGCCGGGCCACACTGTTTTCCCTTGAGCCTTTGCGAGACCGGGCGCCTGACCCTGATCTCTTTTTGAGTAGCAGAAAGATGAACCCGATGACCCGATTATCCCTCTTCGCGCGCATGAGCGTTCTCCCCGGACTGGCCCTGCTGGTCTGCGGCGGGCTGACGCCCGTCTTCTCGCAGGGCCTCGCGGCCGCCACGACGCCCGCCGCACGCCTGGCCGTCGCCAACTCTGCGCGGCCGCCGACGCGCACCGCCGCCGCAAAGCAGCCCTCCAACGGCGCGCGGCGTAACCGGCCGATGGTCAGGGTTCGCGCGCGTGCGGGCGATACGCTGAACGTCATGGCGGACCGCTTCGGCGTGACGGCGGAAGAGATCGCGCGGCTCAATGGCATCGTCGCCACCGCGCGCGTCGAGCCCGGACAGGAGTTGATGATTCCGCTGCCGCAGCCCGGCGTCCCTGCCGCACTGAGCGCGCAGGCGCTCTCCCGTCGTGAGGTCGGAAATCCGTCCGGCTCTCCCGACGAATCCGCGTCCGAGACCGGCGCGGCCTGGGAGAACGTGCAGGGAGTCTGGTTCAGGAGCGGAAGCGGCTCGCGTCCGGTCTTGGCCGCAGGCCGAGGCGAGCGCGTTCAGGGTGGAAACAACGCTCAACAGACTGCCCCCGCATCGTCGTTGGCCAGGGTCGTAGAGGTGAGCGACGCGCTACGCAGCACGGCGGCCCGCCCCGTCTGGATTTACATGGTCGGCGGCGCGCGGGTCGAAGCCGACGACGTGACGGAGACGGCCGACGGGGCCTGGTACAGGCGCGGCAATCTCTCCATCTTCATCGAGCGCGCGCGCATCGAGCGCATCGAGCGTGAGCCGGTCGAGACGGCCTCCAACCCGTCGCCCTCCTGGACGGAGCGCGGCTGGAGCACCGGTAACCCGAAGTTCGACGCGCTCATCAAGGAGAGCGGCGCGCGCTACGGCGTTGACCCTTACCTGATCTTCTGCGTGATGGAGCAGGAGTCGCAATTCAAGCCGCGCATCGTCTCGCCGAAGGGCGCGCGCGGGCTGATGCAGTTGATGCCGGGAACGGGTGCGCGGTTCGGCGTGCGCCGCCCCTTCGACCCGGCGGAAAATATCATGGGCGGGACGCGCTATCTCAAACAACTGCTCGAACAGTTTAACGGGCGCGTGGATTTGGTGCTCGCCGGTTATAACGCGGGCGAGGGCGCTGTGCTCAAGTACGGCGGCAGCGTCCCGCCCTACAAAGAGACGCGCAACTACGTTAAGCGCATCAGCGCGCGCTACGCCAAAGGGCAGACGCCCGCCGCGGCTCCGGCAGCGGTAGCCGCTGCAACGTCGCCTTTGCGCTGACGGCGTTAATCAATTACCGGCGGTCGGCTCTGCTCTGTGCAGACCGCGCCGGAGAGTCTTGAAGCCTGGCTTGCCTGGAACATGAACGTGCTATGAAGAACTGTTTAGTGAAACTCGCCTTCGCCTTCGCCCTCTGCCTCTGCCAGGGTTTTTACGCCGTGCAGGCGCAAGCGCCGCAGAGAACCGAAGCGCCGCTGACCAATAGCTCCATCATCAAGCTGGTGCGCGCCGGATTCAAAGAGAAGACGGTCATCGCCATCATCAGAACCAGGCCCGCTTCGTTTGAGCTCTCCCCTGATCGCTTGATCGAGCTTAAACGCGGCGGCGTCAGCGAGACCATCATTCTCGCCATGCTGGCCACGGAAGGCGACTCTGCATCGGCGGCCGCGGACGAGTGGGGCGACGACCCCTTCTTCAACGATTCGGGCGGCCCGAGGCCCGCCGGAAAGCAGAGGGCAGGCAATGACGGCGGGACTGACATCTTCGGGATAAGCGGCGGCTCCAGCAGCCGCACGCGGCAGCGCGCCGGAAACGGCACGAGCGGCGGCGACACGCAGGCGACTGGCAGCGCCTCTGTCCGCATCCTGCGCCCCCCTCTCGAAGCGGGCGCGGGGCCGAAGCTCGAAAAGACGCCGACGCTGACCAACGATTCAATCGTCGAGCTGGTCGAGGCAGGCTTTTCCGAGGGCACGATCATTCGCCGCATCGAACAGTCGCCCGCCGAGTTCGACTTGAGCCCGCCGAAGCTGGCGGAGCTGCGCCGCCGCCGCGTCAGCGACCGGATCATCGCCGCCATGAGCGCCGTCATGGGAGACGACCCGGCGCAGTCCGCGCCGCCCGCCGCGGGTAAGTCCGGCCAATGAGCCGTTTACCGAAACCCTTTGTCCCGCGAGAGAGAAGATGAGAAGAGAGCTGGCCTTGATAATCGGTTGCCTGCTGCTGGTTTGCGCGGCGCTCGGGGCGGGCGCGCCTTCGCTGGCGCAGGGAAAGGCACAGGCGCGTGGCAGCGCCGTGCCCAGTCCGACGCCCGACGAAGGGGAGATTGAAGAGGGCGACGTGGTCTCCGTCAGCACGACCGAAGTACTGCTGCCTGTGACCGTGCGCGATGCTGCGGGCGGGCTCGTGACGACGCTGACGCGCAAGGACTTTCGCGTCTTCGAGGACGGGCGTGAGCAGCCCCTGAGCGACCTGGCGCTGCGGCAGGTTCCGGTGGATGTCGTCCTGATGGTTGACGCCTCTTCGAGCGCCGCCGCCAACCTTGAGGATTTCCGCCGCGCCGTCGAAGGCTTTGCCGGGCGGCTCGCGCCGGAAGACCGCGTCAGCCTCATCAAGTTCGACGACCGCGTCGAGCTGTTGCAGGACTGGACGCAGAGCCGCCTGCAACTGCGCCGCTCGCTGGCGCGCATCGTGCCGGGCGTCTTCACGCGCTTCAACGATGCGCTGTTGCTGGCGGCGCGCGAACAGTTTGCCCGTGCGCGCGGGCGGCACGCCGTCATAGTCCTGACCGACGGTATTGACAGCGGGCGCGGCTACAGCACGCTGGAAGCCGCCCTGCGAGCCCTGCTCGAAGCGCAGGCCACCGTCTACATAGTCAGCAATACGGAGATCGAGCGGCGTCGCAAGCGCGAAGAGCTGGACGTATTGCTCTCTTCGACGGACGCGCTCATTCGCTTTAACGAGTTGCGGATAGGGGATTTGCGCGAGGGGCTGCGCGTCCTGGACGCGAGCGAGCGAAACCTGGCGCAACTGACGGCCGCGACGGGCGGGCGACTCTATAAACCCGCGAGCTTCGAGGCACTGGATGCGACTTACGCGGAAGTGGCCGACGAGCTGCGCCACCAGTACGCCCTCTATTACTCGCCGCTCAACAAGGCACGCGACGCGCGCTTTCGCCGCGTCCGCGTCCAGACGACCGACCCCACACACAAGATTTCCGCCAGAATCGGCTACTTCGCGCCCGGCAGGTGAGCCGCCGGAGCCGTCTTTTGCGATTCGAGGAACCGGTCCGCTCGAAACGCCCGCTCTCAAGCTGCAACAGACATCCCTCAAGGCGCGAAGGTCACCTCAGGGTCGAAAACCTATCTCCATCAGCCCGAAAGTTCCTCTCTCAAGCATAAAACTCGCACAAGCAGGCATCAAAGCTGCTCTCTCCCGGCGTAACTTCGAGACAAAAGGCTGAAAAGTTCGCTTCCAGTGGGTGAAGCCTGACTTCTCAGGAGTAAAAGCGCTCTTTGAGTGGCGAAAGGCCGTCTCTCAGGGCGGAGAGTTACTAGCGGGAGGCTTTGAGAGGGGTGCGGGCGGCAGATTCGTGTCAGAAAGGTAGCAAACGCCGGTCTGTCGGAGCAGTTGGGTGTCATTCCGCTACAAGTCGTCGGGATAGCCTCTATGTGGGCTGATGTGATACATTCGCGTGCCCGGGGAAATCTCCACGGACGGCTCTTTGTGATAGATAAGCCCCGTCATTGCAGCAATTAGCCTTAGCGGTGCGGAGCGGCACGGGCATTGCTCTTGTGAGGCTGCCGTTTTGCGAACCGCACTGTGGGCGAGGTTTGATAGTCGAATAGCTCTTTAAAAGCGGGCGGGGCAGTAGGGTAAAGAAGCAGTTTGAATGCCTTTAGGCCGCCGTCGCGGCTTGCTTAAGTGCAACGGGGCGTGTAATCTCTGTCCAATTGGGGATTGTTCCGCCCGCGCTGGCTCATGACCTGACGATCACACGTTCGGCCTGGACCGGCTGTTATTTTGCCCGGTGACTTTCCGGGATTACCGCTGCGGCCTCTCTTGCGGGGTCTGCATCGCAATCACCTTGGTTCGCAAAAGATGCGCGTGCGGCCCAGTGGCAACTTTTAAACGTAGAGAAGGAAAAACATTAATGCGACCGATCAAATATGTCGAGAGAGGCTTGACCGTCTTCGCGGGTGGCCTGTTCAATGCGATTCAGTCCGTCAACAAATACAAGCCCAATCCGTCCTTTACCCCGAAGTGGTCCGACAAGCCGCTGCTCAAGTCCTGGCAGAAGAGCAAACCGACACTTGGCTGGCCGCGGACGACCGATTCGCTCTGCCCGCAGTGCGTCATCGAGGCGCGCTCGGAAATCCTCAGCGGCAAAAGGGATGTCAGCATCCTGATTAACGAGAAGGTCGGCGAAATCAAAGCGCAGATTATCGAGCGCGACGGCCAAATCTGGATGGTCAAGGATTGCCCGACTCACGGCCACTTTGAAGACATGATGGCCATAGACTCGAAGTTCCTGACGCACATCGAAGCGATGTTCCCGGGCCGCGACATCCAGGCACACAACGACGAAAAGCTGCACAATCACGGTTCGAGCACCATCAAGTACGGGCGCGGCAGCGTCCTGACGGTGGACTTGACCAACCGCTGCAACATGATGTGCGACCCCTGCTTCATGGACGCCAACCAGGTCGGCTTCGTCCACGAATTGAGTATGGACGACATCAAGGAGATTCTCGACAACGCCATCTCGATTAAGCCGCGCCGCCAGATGTCCGTCCAGTTCTCGGGCGGCGAGCCGACGATTTCGCCGCACTTTATCGAAGCCGTCAAGTATTCACGCAAGGTCGGCTATAACTCCGTCCAGGCTGCCACGAACGGCATCGAGTTCGCCAAGAGCAAGGATTTCTGCCGCGAGGCCGCGGAGGCCGGGCTGCGCTACGTCTACCTGCAATTCGACGGCATCGGCAACGACGCCAACAGCCATCGCCAGGTCGGCAACCTCTTCGACGTGAAGCTGCGAGCCATCAATAACCTGCACGAAGCGGGCGTCGAAATCGTGCTCGTGACGACGCTCGTCAACGGCATCAACAACGACCAGGTCGGCTCGATCATCCGTTTCGCGCTCGACAATCCGAAGAAGATCGCGTTTCTCTCCTTCCAGCCGGTCTCTTTTACCGGCCGCGACGAAGAGATTACCGAGCAGCGCCGCTTGCAGCAGCGCTACACGCTCTCGCACCTGGCGCACGACGTGAAAGACCAGGTCGGCATCACTGAGCCGACGCGCGATTGGTTCCCGCTCTCGCTGATGGGCGCGTTCGCGGACTTCGCGGACTTAGTTCACGGCCCCGATGCGGACTGGGGACAGGTCTCCTGCGGCTGCCACCCGAACTGCGGCGTCGGCACGGCCGTGATGATTGACAAAGAGACCAAAGAGATGCGCCCCGTGCCCGAGTTCCTGAATATTCCGGGCCTCGTCACGGACATGAAGAAGATCACGGACGCGGCGCGCGGCAAGTGGATGTCGAACATCATGATGGGTTTAGCGTTGCTCAAGCACTACAACCCGGCCAAGTCGCCGACGCAGTTCACGCTCTCGGAGCTGTTCAAGAAATTCGATAAGTCTTTCGGGCTGACCGGCAAAGACTACGGCAAAGTGGACGGCAAGCGCACCAAGACTGACATCGAGAAGCGCCGCGCCGACCGCTGGAACTTCCTCTTTATCGCGGGCATGTGGTTCCAGGACCTCTTCAACTACGATTTCCGCCGGACCGAGATGTGCATCATCCCCTACGGCACGCAGGAAGGCGAAATCTCCTTCTGCGCCTACAACACCGGCATCGGTTGGAGAAACATCATCGAGAACATGCACCAGAACGCGACCGTCGCCAAGTGGTATCAGGAGTACGGCCGTCACGAAATCTTTGCCAAGGGCAAGGAGGTCGGCCTTGACGACCCGACGCATAATCTGATTCTCAACCAGGTGGACATAGAGCGTCCGAACAAGCCGCAGATGGAAGGCCCGAAGACGGCCGCCGAAGAGGCCCAGATGATGCGTAAGCTCTACCAGCAGATGGTCTTAGACAAGCAGAACATCAAGCCCGAAGCCGGTGATAAGCCGGTCCAGATCAAGGGCCTGAGCCGCAACAAGTCAACCACCGCGGCCTCCGTCTAAGGAGAGGGCCACGCGGTTTCCCGGATGAACCCCGCGAACATGCACGAAGGCATTCGCGGGGTTCACCCGTGCAGAGCGCCCTCGGTAGGGCAGAGACGGCCGCTTCCAGTGCCTTCAAGTGCCGCAGGGCGCTTGACCGCAACGGATTGCGGCGTGTTAAATTACTATCCGCAACCATGATGGATCACACGTCCAGGCTTTAACTTTTTTTAGAGAGAGAGATAGAGAGACACGATGGCAATAGTGACAGTCAACCAGGGAGAATCAATCGAGAGCGCCTTGCGCCGGTTCAAGCGCAGGGTGATGACCGAAGAGATTATCAAGGACGCCAAGAAGCACGCTTTCTTCATGCCTCCCGGACAGAAGGCCAAGCTCAAATCGGCGCTCGCGCGCAAGCGCAACAAGAAGAAGGGCCGTCCCCGTCCTCCCCGCGACTAAGCGAACAAGTCTGCACAGAGCGGCGCGCCCTGAGCGTCCGTCAACGGGCTATCTGCAAAGCAAAAGATGATGCGCCCGGCGCACCGGGCGGACCGTCCAGACCGGACGGCGGCAGAGAGTGTCAGGATAGCTTTGCGGCCAACCGCGCCGCCCGTAAGCTCTCTCGGCCCCGTCAGATTCGGGCGGTCTATTTTTCCCATGACGCGAATTTTGCTGACCAATGATGACGGCATCCACTCCGACGGCCTGATTAAGCTCGAAGAGGCCATGCGCGTGCTCGGCGAGGTCTACACGGTTGCGCCGGCCTCGGAGATGAGCGGCGCTTCGCACAGCCTGACGCTGGCCCGCCCGCTCAGGATACGCCGGATAGACGACCGCCACTGGACCGTTGACGGCACGCCGACAGACTGCGTCACGCTGGCCCTCAACAAGATCATCCCCGAAAACGAGCGCCCGGACATCTGCGTCTCGGGCATCAATCACGGGGGCAATCTGGGCGACGACGCGACCTATTCGGGCACGGTCGCGGGCGCGCTCGAAGCGACGATTCTGGGCGTCCCCGGAATCGCCTTTAGCCTCGTCGCGCGCGAGAACTTCGATTTCACGGAGGCGGCGCGCTTCGCCGTCACGGCCGTCCGCAAGGTGCTGCAAGAGAGGCTTCCAGAAGGCACGCTGCTCAACATCAATATCCCGCAGGGCGAGATTAAGGGCGTGCGCGTCACACGCCAGGGCCTCAAAAACGCCCGCCCCGTCATCAGCGAGCACATTGACCCGCGCGGCAAGGCTTATTACTGGATCGGCGAGGAATACTTCGCCTGGAACTCGGCCGACGGCACTGATTACAAGGCGGTTGAAGAGGGCTGCATCTCCGTCACGCCGCTCAAGAGCGACATGACCGATCACAGCGCCCTCTCGGCCATAGAGGCCTGGAATTACATCAGCACCAGCGAAGTCCTGCAAAATTCGTGATTGCTAAATGGTCAATAGTAAATGGTCGGGAATGAAGCCGGGTTGCCCGCTCACTCTCTGCTGTTGGCTATTCGCTGAATTTGGAGAAGGGTTTGAGTTCCGTTCCCTTACGACCCCAAACATCTCCGGCCGAATACCGCATCCCGCGCGAGCGGATGGTCGAGCGCCTGCGCGATCACTACCGGATTCAGTCCGCGCCCGTGCTCGCAGCCATGCGCTCGACCCCGCGTCATCTCTTCGTCCCGGAGGCCCTGCAAAGCCATGCCTATGGCGATCACGCCCTCCCGATTGCCGCCAACCAGACCATCTCGCAGCCCTTCATCGTCGCTCGCATGAGCGAATTGTTGGAGCTGGACGAGAGAAGCCGCGTGCTGGAGATAGGTGCGGGCTCAGGCTACCAGACGGCTGTGCTCTCGCGCCTGGCCGCACAGGTCTACGCCATCGAGCGCATCGCGGACCTGGCCCGCGAAGCCCAGGCCCGCATCCGTCACCTGGGCATCTATAACGCGACCGTCAAGTGCTTTGACGGCACGCGCGGCTGGAGCGCCCACGCGCCTTACGATGGAATACTGGTCGCGGCTGGCGGGCCCGATGTGCCCGAGCCCTTGCTGACGCAGTTGAAGGTAGACGGACGGCTGGTGATACCCGTCGGCGAGAAACGCGAATCGCAGAGACTGATTCGCATTATCAGAACGGAAAAAGAGTATCTCCGCGAAGATCACGGCCCCTGCGCCTTCGTGCCGCTGATAGGCCATTACGGATGGTCGCCTAATTCGTGAGCAAAGAAGTAAAGAAGTGATGAGTGACGAGCTAAGAAAGTGATGAGTAATGAGTGATAGGGCGAACGCTTTTACTCATGACTCATGACTCATTACTATTTTTAAGGAGCTTGTATAGAACAGCTAAAGGGAATTAGGCTGTTCCAGTGTCCAAGCGTTTAGTTACAAACAGCAAGCTGACTAACCGGCAGCTCTATCAACTCATCAAGTACTTCGCCTTGGAAGTGCCTGCTGCGAGAGCCGC
>DASVWH010000251.1:0-13234 GCA_036389715.1 Pyrinomonadaceae bacterium
TGCTGGAGTGGAAACATCCTGACGAGTTCGACTCCTTCCCCAAAGAGCACCGCCGCGACGCGCAGCTGGTCGGCTTCTTCAGGCGCGAGGGCGTGCCCGCGTCGCAGATCATCTATCTACAGGACAGGCAGGCCACGCTGCGCAGGATTCAAACCGCACTGGCAAAGCAACTGACCGGGGCCAGGGAGGGAGACATGCTCTTTCTCTATTTCTCGGGTCACGGCTATAAGCCCGACGACGTGCATACGTACCTGGCGACTTACGATGCCGGGGACGAGGACGTTCAGGGTTGGGCGGTTGATTCTATTCCGGCCACCGTCGCCAGATACTTCAAGGGCTCGCGCGCCATCCTGGCGGTTGATAGCTGCTTCTCGGGCGCGCTGGCCGAAGCCGTCAAGCGGCGTCCGGGCCGCGTTTCCTATGCCGTCCTGACCTCGGCCGCCGCCGATCAGGTCTCGACCGAAAACTGGACTTTTACCGAAAGCCTGCTCGCGGCGTTGCGCGGCCGTCCTTACGCGGACGCCGACGGCGACGGGCGCATCACCCTGAGCGAGTTGGCCAGCCGGACCAGGGAAGACATGTCTTTCGCCGAAGACCAGTCTGCCTCTTTCGCCATCACGGGGGATTTCAGCCCGCGCATGATTCTGGCGGAGGCCGGAGAAAAGATGGACGAGCGGGTCGGCGCGCGCGTCCGCGTCAGGTCCGAAGGCGATTGGTACAAAGCCCTGATCGTTGACGCCAGCAAAACGGGCAGAGAGTTCAGAGTCCATTATTACGGGTGGGATGATTCTTACGATGAATGGGTCACGGCGAAGATGATTCGCTGGCCCAGAACGCAGGCGCGCGTGCGGCCCACTTACCTTGTCGGGAGAAACATGGGGCAGAGCCCCGGACTGAATTAGCCCCGCCCGGACGCAGCTTCAAGCGGCTCTCAGACTTGCTCTCTCCTTCTCATCGCCGCCCGCCAGCGATCTTCGATGCGACGGGCAGCCGCCGCAGGCGCAGCATGCAGATGATGCCGAAGACCGGGCCGGGAGCGAGCGCCGCAAACGCATAGCGCCACCCGATTCGTTCCACCAGCATGGGTATCAACTGGATGGAGACCATCGTTAAAAGAAATCCCAGGCAGGTCTGCAAGGTCAGCGCCGTGCCGATGTAGCGCGGGTCGCTCAGCTCCGTGATGCAGGTGGAGAACTGCGCCGAGTCCGCGACGACGCTCGCGCCCCAGACCGCCGCCACCGTCAACAGCAGCACAGGGTTCGAGCCGTAGAGAAAGCCTATCAGCAGACAGCACGCGCCGCTGATTCCCATCGCCCAGGAAGTGACGACCGTGCGCCCGAGCCTGTCGGCCAGCAACCCGCCCGCCACACAGCCGACCGCGCCCGCCCCGATGACCAGAAAAGAGGCGACTTCGACCAGCGCGCTGGCGCTTCCGCGTGCGCCGAGCGAAGCGCGAATCATCACGGGTATCCAGGCCCACATGGCGTACAGCTCCCACATGTGGCCGAAGTAGCCGAAATTGGCTAGACGCAAGCCGCGGTCGCGAAAGATGTTTGTGACCTGCCTGAAATCGAAGCGGGCGGCCGCGCCGGTGTACGGGCCGTCCGCGACGAAGAAGAGGACGATGAGGCCGCCCGCGGCTGCGAGCACGGAGACGAACAGGACATTGAGCCGCCAGCTTTCACTGCCGAGACTGTTAATCAGGTAAGGCGACGCTTTGCCGAGCGTGAGCGCGCCGACCAGCACGCCGATGGCCATCCCGCGTCCCCTGCGAAACCACGTCGCCATCAGCTTCATGCCCGGCGGATAGACGCCCGCCAGAAAGAAGCCCGTCAACAGACGGAGCGTGATGCCGCTCGCGGCGTCCCGCGCGAAGAAGGCGAAGGCCGCGTTGGTCGAAGCTCCCAGGATGGCCGAGACCGTGAACAGGTACCTGGCGCTGATGATGTCCGGCAGGTTGACGAGTGCGCCGAGCAGCGTGCCCGCGACGAAGCCCAGCTGGACGGCGAGCGTCAGCCATCCGGCGCTGGCCGCGCCCAGATTCCACTCCGCACGCAGCGCCGGGACGACCGCAGAGGCGCTGAACCAGAGCGACATCCCGAACAGCTCGGCCGTCGCCAGCAGCGCCAGAGCGCGCCATCGTCCCGGATGAGGGGCGAGCGAAGCGCCTTCTCCCGGCCCGGCCGACTCGCCCGCCGGGGCCGCGCTGTGCCCGCCAGGTGCCTGCGCATTGCTCATGCCGTTTTGTGTATTGTCGGGTCGCAAACTAAGATAACAGTAAGCTCAGAGAGATGGATTTACAAAGCATCAAAACTCCCTCGCTGGTCCTGGATGTCGAGCGCGTCAGGCGCAACGCCGTCAGGATGGCGGAGCGCGTCAACAGTCTCGGCTCAAGGTTGCGGCCGCACGTCAAGACGCATAAGTCGGTCGAGGTCGCGCGCATCCAGGCCCGCGCACAGGGACGCAGCGCCATCACCGTCTCGACGCTCGAAGAGGCGCGGGCGTTCGCCGCAAATGGTTTCCGGGACATCACCTACGCCGTGCCGATTGAAGCGGGCAAGTTCGATACGGCCATCAATTTATCGCGCGACTGCGAGCGGCTGGCGCTCTTGACCGACGACCTTGAGACGACCGCGCTGCTCGACGAAGCGGCGCGGCGAGCGGGCGTCACGCTTGAGCTTTTTCTCAAAGTTGACTGCGGCTATCACCGCTGCGGGGTCGAGCCGCGGAGCCCGGAGGCGCTGGAGATTCCGCGACGAATCGCGGGCGCACGCAACCTGCGCTTCGCCGGTATTCTGACACACGCGGGCCATTCCTATCACTGCCGCTCGAAGGAGGAGCTGCTGGCGACGGCGCGGCACGAGCGCGACCTGATGCTGGAGTTCGCGGATAGGCTGCGCGCTCGCGGCATGGACGTTCCGGTCGTCAGCATCGGCTCGACCCCGACCATCACGCAGGTTGACGACCTGCGGGGGATTGACGAGGTCCGGCCCGGAAACTACATCTTCTTCGACCTCTTCCAGGCCACGCTCGGCAGTTGCTCTCTGGATGATTGCGCGTTGACGGTGCTCGCGGCCGTCGTCCATCGTGACCGCAGCCGCCGCAAGCTCGTCGTTGACGCGGGGGCCGTCGCGCTCTCCAAGGACAGGGGCGCGTGCGAGCTTGACCCGGCGTGCGGTTATGGCCGCGTGCTCGATCTGGACGGCCACGCGCTCGGCGCACAGGTTGACGCCCTCTCGCAGGAACACGGCCAGATAACGATTGAGGACGAGGCCCTCTTCGAGCAGTTGAAGGTCGGCGCGCGCGTCCGCATCCTGGCGAATCACTCCTGCCTGACGGCGGCCCAGCATTCGCACTATCAGGTGCTGGAGGATAACCGCATCGTTGACCGCTGGGCCATAGAGCGCGGCTGGTAGCGAGATAAACTGCGCGCCGTTGCCGCATCGCCCGCTCGCGCGGGATGCGCGCGGGCCGCGTTGCCATTTATAATCATCCAATGCGAATAACTGCTCTGCTCCTGCTGCTCTCGCTTTGCGCCTCGCAGTCTGTTTACGCCATTGGGGGCACGCCGAAGGCCGCCCGCGATTGGTGGAAGCACGTCACCTTTCTGGCCGACGATAAGCTGGCCGGGCGCGAGACCGGAAGCCCCGGCCATCGCCGTGCCGCCGAGTACGTCGCCGCGATGTTCCGGCGCGCCGGGTTAAGGCCCGCCGGGATAACAGGCTACATCCAACCCGTGCGGTTCATCTCGCGGCGCATCCTGGAGGAACAATCCAGTCTCGCGCTCGTCCGCGAGGGCGGACGTGTCGAGCCCGTCGCGCTCGGCGACGAAGCGACGCTCGGAGTACGCATCAATCCGGCCGCGCGCCTTGAGGCCCCGATCGTCTTCGTCGGCTACGGGTTGAGCGTGCCGGAGATGGGCTACGACGATCTGGCGGGGCTGGACCTGCGCGGCAAGGTCGTGCTGCTGCTCTCCGGCGGCCCGGCCAGTATTCCCGGCCCGCTGCGCTCGCATTACCAGTCCGTGCGCTGGAACGCGCTACGCCGCGCAGGGGCCGTCGGCGTCATCACGGTCCAGAACCCGAAAGCGATGGACATCCCCTGGGAACGCTCGACGCTCTCGCGCCTGCAACCGGCCATGACGCTGGACGATACGAGCCTTGACGAGACGGCCGGACAGCAGTTGGCCGTGACCATCAATCCGGCGCGGGCCGATAAATTCTTCGCCGGTTCGGGCCACTCCTTTCAAGAGCTGCTCGCACTGGCCGACGCCGGAAAGCAGTTGCCGAGATTCGCCATCCCGGCCCTCGTGCGCGCGACGGTCAAGACGGAGACCAGCGAGCTTGAATCGCAGAACGTGGCAGGGATTCTGCCCGGCAGCGACCCCTTGCTGAAGCATGAGTACGTCGTCGTCTCGGCGCACCTGGACCACCTCGGCACGGGCCAGCCGATTAAGGGCGACCCCATCTACAACGGGGCGATGGACAACGCTTCGGGCGTGGCCACGCTGATCGAGACGGCGCTGGCGGCCCGCAGGTCCGGCAAGCGTCTGCGTCGCCCGGTCGTCTTCCTGGCCGTGACGGGGGAAGAAAAGGGGCTGCTCGGCTCGAAGTACTTCGCCGCACACCCGGCCCTCCCGCCGGGCTCATCGGTCGTGGCCAACGTCAACACGGATATGTTTCTCCCGCTCTTTCCCCTGCGCAGCCTGATCGTGATGGGGCTCGAAGAGTCTGACCTGGCTGCGGATTTACGCGGGGTCGCCGGTCGCGCTCACGTCGAGGTGCTCTCCGACCCTGAGCCCGAACGCAACTCCTTCATCCGCAGCGATCAATACAGCTTCATCCGGCAGGGCGTCCCGGCCATCGCCCTGAAGGTCGGATACACCAGGGGCTCGCCCGAGCAGGAGATCGTCAAGCGCTGGCGCACGGAGCGTTATCACGCGCCCGCGGATGATTTAAACCAGCCCCTGGATTTCCAGGCGGCCGCCGATTTCAACCGCATCTTCCTGCTCATCGTCGAGGCGATAGCCAATCGTGCCGAGCGGCCGAAATGGAACAGCGACAGCTTTTTCCGGCGATTTGCGAAGTGAGTTATGGCCCCTCGCACGGGCCAATGCAATCCCGTAATTGAGAGGTTATAATCATCATTCGTGCCTGTTGGACTTATCCCCGGCCGTCTGTGATACTACGGGATTCGATTACAGGAGCCTTGTTCAGACATGATTATTTTTGAGACGACGCCGGAACGCTACAAGCACTGGAAGCTCAACGTCGAGGGAGCCGTCGCTTACCTCTCGATGGACGTGCAGGAAGACGAGACGCTGGCCGAGGGCTACAAACTGAAGCTCAACTCCTATGACCTGGGAGTTGACATCGAGCTGGCCGACGCCGTCCAGCGCCTGCGCTTCGAGCACCCGGAAGTGCGCGTCGTGGTCGTCGGCAGCCTCAAGCCGCGCATCTTCTGCGCGGGCGCGAACATCTACATGCTCGGGACTTCGTCTCATGCCTTCAAGGTCAACTTCTGCAAGTTCACCAACGAGACGCGCTGCGCCATCGAGGACTCTTCGATGAACTCCGGCCAGCGCTACGTGGCCGCGCTCAACGGGACGGCGTCAGGCGGCGGCTACGAGCTGGCCATCGCGTGCGATGAAATCTATCTCGTTGACGACGGCAATTCGGCCGTCTCGCTGCCGGAAGTTCCACTGCTCGGAGTCCTCCCGGGGACGGGCGGCCTGACCCGGCTCGTTGACAAGCGGAAGGTGCGCCGCGACCGCGCCGACGTTTTTTCGACGCTCGCGGAAGGGCTCAAGGGCAAGCGCGCCAAGGAGTGGGGACTGATTAACGACTATTTCCCGACCAGCAGGTTTCAGGATTCGGTGGCGGAGCGCGTCTCCGCACTGGTCCAGGCCGACGGGCGCGGAAATGCCGGACCGGGCATCAGGCTCAACCCGCTTCAAGTCGAAGCGATGGCCAACGGGCGCGAGTACAAGTACGTCAGCGTGAAGCTCAACCGCGAGCAGCGCTACGCCGACCTGACCGTGCGCGCCCCGGAAGCAGGCACGCCGACAGCTCTCGCAGAGATAGAGAAGCTGGGCGATGCCTACTGGCCGCTGCGGGCCTACCGCGAGCTGGACGACGCGCTCCTGAACCTGCGGATGAACGAGCTGGAGATCGGGCTCGTCTGCCTGCGCACCGAAGGGAACATCGCGGAGGTCTTACGTGTTGACGAAACGCTCGTTGCCAACCGCGACCACTGGCTGGTCCGCGAGATTATTCTCAACATGGCGCGCGTGCTCCGCCGCCTGGACCTGACGGCCAAGAGCTTCTTCGCCCTGATCGAGCCGGGCAGTTGCTTTGCGGGCAACCTCCTCGAACTCGCGCTCTCGGCCGACCGGACCTATATGCTCAACGACCCGGAAGCGGCGGTCGAGATTGCCATCAGCGAGCTGAACAAGGGCGCGCTGCCGATGAGCAACGGTTTGACCAGGCTGCAATCGCGCTTCCTGGCCAATCCCGCACAGGCCGAAGAAGTCTTCGAGCACGAGGGGGCGTTCGACACGGAGGCAGCCGAAGCCGCGGGCCTCGTGACCTTCGCGCCGGACGACCTGGACTGGGAGGACGAGATTCGCGTCGCCATCGAGGAGCGCACGTCGCTCTCGCCCGACGCCTTGACCGGCATGGAAGCGTCGCTCAGATTCGCCGGGCCGGAAACCCTCGACACCAAAATCTATGGCCGCCTGACCGCCTGGCAAAACTGGATTTTCCAGCGGCCCAACGCCGTCGGCCCGCAAGGCGCGCTGACCAATTACGGAAAACCGACGCAACCCCAATTCGATTACAAGAGAACGTGAGGAGTTTTCAGTTTTCAGTTTTTAGTTTTCAGTGCTTTGTGTTGGGGGTGTGATTGTGGGGTCACAGTCTTATTGGGATTTATTGGTTTGGCAGAAGAGCATTGCGCTGTGTGTGCAGGTTTACAAGGCTTGTGAGATGTTTCCGAAGAGCGAGTTGTATAATTTGGCGGACCAGATGAAGAGAGCGGCTGTTTCAGTCCCGTCTAATATCGCCGAAGGGCAGGGGCGACAGCACGTCAAAGAATTTCTTCATTTCATCTCCGTTGCGAATGGCTCATTGGCCGAGTTGGATACGCAGCGGACCATCGCCGAGAATCTGCACCTCATGAGTCTCGAAATCAGCACGCAATTGGACGGGCGGATTACTGAAATACGCAGGATGCTTTACGCTCTCGGCAGCAGGCTCAAATCAAACAACTGAAAACTGAAAACCGAAAACTACCAAGAGGGCATCATGGATTTGTACGAGCGGATTCCTAATAACGTTAATCTTTCGGACGATAAGCGGCTTCAGCGTGCGCTGGAGAAATGGCTGCCGAATTACCTGGACTGGTGGCGCGAGATGGGGCCCGACGGCTTTCAGGAAAAAGAGGTCTACCTGCGCACGGCCATCAGCGTCGAGCCTGAAGGGTGGGCGCATTTCGATTATATCAAGATGCCCGATTATCGCTGGGGCATCTTTCTCAAACCCGCCGAGCAGGACGCGAAGGTCGGCTTCGGCGACAACTACGGGATGCCCGCTTACCAGGAAGTGCCGGGCGAATTTCGCAACGCCCTGCGCCGCATCATCGTCACGCAGGGAGACACGGAGCCAGCATCCGTCGAGCAGCAGCGCGAGCTTGGCAAGACCTGCCCTTCGCTCTACGACCTGCGCAATCTCTTCCAGGTGAACGTCGAAGAGGGACGCCATCTCTGGGCGATGGTCTACCTGCTGCAACGCTACTTCGGGCGCGACGGGCGCGACGAAGCCGATGCGCTCCTTGAACGCCGCAGCGGTAACCCGGACAAGCCGCGCATCCTCGAAGCCTTTAACCAGCCGTGCGACGATTGGTTGAACTTCTTCTGCTTCACGATGTTCACGGACCGTGACGGCAAGTACCAGCTCGCGGCGCTGGCCGAGAGCGGCTTTGAGCCGCTGGCGCGTACCTGCCAGTTCATGCTCACCGAAGAGGCGCATCACCTCTTCGTCGGCGAGACGGGCGTGGGCCGCGTCGTCAAGCGCACGGCGCAGTTGATGAAGGAGAGCCAGGGCGGCGACGTGCGCGCGCAGGGCGGCATCCCGCTCGAAATCATTCAACGCTACATCAACTTCTGGTTCAGCTACTCGCTCGACCTCTTCGGCAGCGAGATCAGCTCCAACTCGGCGGACTTCTTCGCCGCCGGACTCAAGGGGCGCTACCAGGAGCAGAAGAAGTACGAAGACCACATCGCGGCCAACGAGAATTTTACGCTGATGGTGGTCGAAGACGGACAGGTCGTGCCGCGCGAAGTGCCCTTGAGAAACGCGCTCAACGAAGTCCTGCGCGGCGAGTACGTCAGGGACTGCGAGCGCGCGCTGGCACGCTGGAACAGCTTCCTCGCCGCAGAGGGCGCGGACGCGCAGCTCTTCCTGCCAAGCACGCGCTTTCACCGCCACGTCGGAGAATTCGCCGGACACGCCTTCGACATTTACGGAAATCTGATCTCACGCGAAGAGTTCGCGGCGCAAAAGGATGAATGGCTGCCGACGATGCAGGACCGCCAATACGTGCAGAGCCTGATGCAGCCCGTGACGGAGCCGGGCAAGATCGCCAACTGGATTGCGCCGCCCGCCGCCGGAATCAAAGGCAAGCCGTTCGAGTTTGAATACGTGCGCCTGTGAAGCAGGAGACGATAAAGACCTGAAGGCCGGAAGCATCAGAGTGTGACTATTCAACCTGCGTAAGCACGCTCTCATGCTTCATCGCCCGGCCTTCGGTCCTGACGCTGCTCGCGGCCTCGGGCGTTTCAAGACCAACTTTCTCAAGCACCGGGCGGGATTCCGCGAGCGCCGGAAGCGCGTGCGCTTGCGCCCTGAGCGGGCCGCCTCGATACCTCGCAGGCCCGGGGCACACGCGGAACTTTCAGCCGCTCATCTTCGTAAAAATTGACTCCAAATATGACGCCCGGCATCGGGGCCATGCGCGTCGGCAGGCCGGGCGTAATCTTTGCCACAAAAGAGCGTTAAGTGGTGTTCTACAATTGAACTGCTTGACGCGATATTCGACGAACGGGCACTCGGCTTGTGAGCCTCCGAGCTTCGTGCCGGAGCCGCTCGGAAATAGCTGCTTATGGCAATTGAAGCGGGCACACGCTTCGGACGTTACGAGATTCAGTCGCTGCTCGGCGCGGGCGGGATGGGCGAGGTCTATCGCGCGCTCGACACGGAGCTGAACCGGCCCGTCGCGCTCAAGTTTCTGCCCGCCGAATTCGCGCTGCACCAGAGCCGCATGAAGCGCTTCATCCAGGAAGCGCGCGCCGCCTCCGCCTTGAATCATCCGAACATCATCACGGTCTACGAGATCGGGCGCATCGGCGAAGAGGAGAATTCAGCGCCCTTCTTCGCCACCGAGTTCATTGACGGCGTGACGCTCCGGCAATACGTGTCGAGCAGAAGGATGAAGCTCGGCGAAGTGCTCGACATCGCCACCCAGATCGCCTCGGCCCTGGTCGCGGCGCACGCTGCGGGCATCGTGCATCGCGACATCAAGCCGGAGAACGTGATGGTCCGAACCGACGGCTACGTCAAAGTGCTGGACTTCGGCCTCGCCAAGCCGACCGAGCGCCAGTCCTCTTCCGTTGATTCCGAAGCCGAGACGCGCGCGCTCGTCAATACGGACCCCGGCTCCGTGATGGGCACTGTCAGTTACATGTCGCCGGAGCAGGCGCGCGGGCTTCAGGTGGACGCGCGGACGGACATCTGGAGCCTGGGGTGCGTGCTCTACGAGATGATTGCGGGACATCTGCCGTTCACGGGGGCGACGCCGAGCCACGTCATCGTCTCGCTGCTCGAAGACGAGCCGCCGCCGCTGGCCAATTACGTGCAGGGCGTGCCGGAAGCCGTCGAGTGGATCGTGGCCGAGGCGCTGACCAAGGACCGCGAGGAGCGGACGCAAACGGCCAAAGAGATACTCGGGAAACTGCGCCGCCTCAAGCAGCGCATTGACGCCGGGACCGAGTTGGAGCGTTCGGTCGCGCCGCATCTCCCGAGCGGCTCGACGGCCGCCGCGCAGGGCTTTCGCAGCCAGGGCACGCAATCAACCGCCGAGAGACAGGGCCGCACGACCGTGCGCTTCGGAGAGGTCGGCGCGGGCGACGTGGGCGCTGCCGCCACGGCTTCGAGCGCCCAGTACCTGGCCAGCCGGATTAAGCGGCACAGGACGGGCGCGCTGCTCGCGCTGGTCTTCGGATTGATAGCCGCCGCCGGGCTCGCCTTCGGCATCTACAAGTGGACGGCGCGCAGCAAACCGCTCGCGCTCGCGCCGCCGATGAAGGTCACACGGCTGACCAGCACGGGCAAGGCGTTCGGACCCGCCATCTCGCCCGACGGCAAATACATCGCACATATTGTTAAAGAGGGGAACAGGCAGAGCCTCCTGCTGCGGCAGACGGCGACGACTTCGAGCAGGGAGATCGTCGCGCCGACCGACGGATACTTTCTCGAAACCGCCTTCGCGCCCGACGGCAACTATCTCTATTACGTGCTCGGCGAGAAGGGCAAGGGCGTGCGCGCGCTCTACCAGGTCTCGGTTCTGGGCGGCGCTGCGCGGCAGTTGATTTACGACATAGACAGCCGCATCACGTTCTCGCCCGACGCGAAGAAAATAGCTTTCCTGCGCGGCTATCTCAAGGAGCGCGAGAAGGCTCTCTTCATCGCCAACGCGGACGGGACGGGAGAAGAGCGCGTCATCTCGGTCAAGTTTCCACAGGACCTGATTGACCCGGCCTGGTCGCCCGACGGCAAAGTGATCGCCTTCGCCCGCTACGGCACGGACCAGGAAGGCTATTTCGTCAACGTCGAGGAGGTCCGCTTAGCAGACAAGGCCCAGAGAAAAATCTCCGCCGAGAGATGGCGGTCGCTGAGTTCGATTTCGTGGCTGCCGGACGGCAGCGGGATGGTCGCCGTCGCCAGAGACCGTGCTTCCATCGCGGGCAGCCCCATGCAAATCTGGCAGCTCTCTTACCCGAACGGCGAGGCGCGCAGGATCACCAACGACTGGAACTATTACACGGGCGTCAGTCTCTCGGCCGATTCACGCACGCTGGTCGCAGGCATGGAAACCCACACCTCGAATATCTGGGTTGCGCCCGGCGCAGAGACCAAGGGCGCGCGGCCCGTCACGTCCAACAGTTTCGCAGGGCTCGAAGGACTGGCCTGGACGCCCGACGGGAGAATCGTCTACACCTCGATGGAGCGCGATAACCGCGACCTCTGGATGATGAATGCGGACGGGAGCGGCCAGAAGCAGCTCAGCTTTGAGACTTCCGCAGATTTGAGCCCGTGCGTTTCGCCCGACGGCCGCTACATCATTTTCCAGTCCAACAGGGGCGTCGGCTGGGGCATCTGGCGCGTCAACGCGGACGGCGGCAGTCCGGTCGAGCTGGTCAAGAACATCGGCGAGAGCGCCTGGCCGCAGTGTTCGCCCGATTCGCGCTCGGTGGTCTACGCGGCCAACGCGGACGGGAAAGAGTCTCTCTGGAGAGTCCCGATTGAGGGCGGCGCTCCCGTGCAGGTGCAGGAGCGACAGACGTTCGGGCACGCCCTCTCGCCCGACGGAAAGTTTATCGCCTACTATCACCGCGAGCCGGAAGTGGCCGCGCGCCTGCAAATAGAGGTCATCCCGGCCGAAGGCGGCGCGCCCGTCAAGACGCTGGACGCGCCGACCGACGGGGGTCTCCTGCGCTGGTCTCCAGATAGCCGGGCGCTCAATTACATAGACACGCGCGACGGCGTCTCGAACCTCTGGAGCCTGCCGCTCGAAACCGGCCAGCCGAAGCAGTTGACGGACTGGAAGTCGGACTTCATCTTCCGGTTTGCGTGGTCCTCCGACGGCAAACAGCTGGCCTTCGCGCGCGGGGTCTCAATGACCGACCTGGTCCTGATGGAAGGGCTCGACCTGCTCGCGCAATAACCGGCGCACCCCCGCAGCGCCGCCGTCTTCTTCAGTCTATCCAGGCAATTTCAGTCTATCCCGACAACCTGGCTGCGTCGTTCGAGCAAGACTACGTCGCGCCAGACGCCGTGCATCCGTGCTATCCGCTCGCGCCTGCCGACCAGGCGAAAACCGCACTTGAGATGCAGGTTAATGCTCGCAATGTTTTCAGGGAAGATGCCCGCCTGGAGCATCCAGAGGCCGCTTTGCTCCGAGCCTTCGACCAGCGCGGAAAGCAGCGCGCGGCCCACTCCGCATCCCCTGCTCTGCTCTTTGACGTAGATGCTCACTTCGGCGACACCGGCGTAAACACTGCGCCTGGACACGGGGCCGAGCGCGGCCCACCCGAGCACTCCGCTCTCGCTGCGCGCGATGAGACGGTTCTGGCGCAGATGCGCCGCGTCCCAGTCTTCCCATCGCGGCGCACTCGTCTCGAAGGTGGCATTGCCCGTCCTGATGCCGTCCAGATAAACAGAGAGCACCTCTTCCCAATCCGCTTCCGACATCTCTTTGACGGTGTAATCGGCCATCTCAAAACCCGCCCTTGCCTCTTTCAGGTCAGGCGCTCTTAATCAACTCTAAAAAGCCTGTCAGGATTCTCTCCGTCAGCCCCCAGATGAGCCCCTGCTCGCTCGGGTAAGCGGGCCATTCGCGCTGCCTGCCCGCAATCACCAGCCGGAAGACTTCGGAGCGGCCGCTGCGGTTCAGGAAGGCCGTGGGAATCCAGAAGGCGCTGGCCACTTCGTGATTGAGCACGGGCGAGCGCGGCTCTCTGCCCGCGGCCCGGAGGTGATATTCGGGCGGGGCGACGGCGACGAACGGAGTGACTGTAACCTGTGGCGCTAATGAGCTTTGCGGCGTGACGGTCTCAAGACGGCCGAGGACTTCCCCGCCGCCGGAGAGGTCTATGCCGACCTCCTCGCGCGTTTCACGCAGCGCCGTAAAGCAGAGATTCGGGTCTTCAGCCTGCCGCCGCCCGCCCGGCAGCGCCAGGTGGCCCGACCAGTGATCGCGCTCCGATTCCGCACGCTTGATGACCAGCAGTTGAGGCTCGTCCAGGTGCTGCCGGAGGATGAGCGCGACCGCAGCCTGGCGGATTCCAGTCGCGACGCTGACGGGCTCGTCGGCGGGTCGCAGTCCGAACTTGAGATGCTTGAGCAGGCTCGCGAATTCACTCATACGCACTCCGCACGACGCCGGGCACGCTCGCTTT
>DASVWH010000252.1:0-42010 GCA_036389715.1 Pyrinomonadaceae bacterium
CCGGTGGGCTACGACATCGGCTGCTTTACGGCTGATACGCTGATTCCCCTGGTTGATGGCCGCTCGCACCCGATTGGGGAACTGGCTCAATCAGCCGCAGAGATTTTGGTCTATTCATTATCCGCAGATCACAGGGTTGTCGTCGCAAGAGCGACAGCGAAAAAGACTCGGACAGATGCGGCCCTAGTCAAAGTGACATTGGACAATGGGAGGGAAATCTTCTGCACGCCTGACCACGAATTTATGTTGCGTGATGGGACGTATCGCCAGGCTCAAGAGCTGTCGCCGATGACCTCTTTAATGCCTTTCGACTCGCGCATAGATAAAGATGGCTATAGCTTAGTCAGGCATCCCGCAACGGGCCTCAATCAAAGAGTGCATTGGATTATGGCCCGTTGCGGATTGCTCGGAAATATCCCGGCGTTCCCAGGCCAAAGAACAATCATCCATCACCAAAACTTCAAGCCTACCGACAATTGCCCGGAGAACTTAAAGTTCATGGGCGATAGGGATCATATGAGTTATCACAAATCCCTGGTCGAGCGAAACCCGCACTTTCAATCAGCAGAGTTTGAAGCCAGGCGGAAAGCCGCTTTAGCTGCTAAAGCGAAGACACCCGAAGGCCATGCATACCTTGCCGAGCGTGGGACCCGAAACATTCTTGCTTACATGGCACACAACCAGGCGCATTTTAAGAAGGCGGTCACCGGCAACGGGGCGAGAGGCAAACAGTATTTGCAAGCCTACAATGTCAGCCCGGAGGGTCGAAAAAAATCTTCTGAAATAGCGCACAGAGAATATATTTGCGAGATATGCGATGAGGTTTTAGTCGATGGCTTTGGTCTTCACAATCACCGTCGCTGGCGGCACGGCTATAATCACAAGGTCATTTCAGTCGAGTTAGTGCAAGAGACCGCTGACGTATATTGTTTGACCGTCCCCGAGTATGGAAACTTCGCGCTCGATGCGGGCGTGTTTGTTCACAACTGCGGGATGGTCAGCGCGAAGTCGGAGGTCGGGGTCGAGGCGGCGACGCCGGAGAAGCGCCTGCGCTTTAACCAGGAGGTGATGAAGCGCGTCAACATGGGCGCGGGCGGCAAGAGCGTCAGGCTCGGCGAGGTGGACAAGCGGGAGTTCAATAACCTGGTTCGCGGCGGCGCTGAATATTATGTCGAGAAGTACGGCGCGACCTTTGATAGGAGCCGCGCCGAGCGTCACAGGATGCCGGTGGACGACGACTGGCAGATTCCCTGGGGCGGCAACGGCAGGCCCGAGCGCGGGCTTAACCAGCTGGGCTCGCTCGGCGGCGGCAATCACTTCATAGAGCTTCAGAGAGCGGAAGAGACGCAGACCCTCTTCGTCCAGGCGCACACGGGGAGCCGCGGCTTCGGTCACGGGCTGGCGACCAACTTCTTCGAGATGGCGAGGGCCGAAAAGCCCGACGTGATTACGGACCTCGACCTCGGCTACTTCACGCCGGACTCTCTGCATTACCGCGATTACCTCAACGCGGTCGCGGCCGGGGGCAACTATGCCATCATCAACCGCCTGATTATCTTCGAGCAGATCGCCGAGGCTTTCCGCGAGGTCTTCAAGGGCGAGCTGGAATTAATCTACGAGATCAGCCATAACCTGGTGCAGAAGGAATGGCATCCAGAGTTCGGCGAGGTCTGGGTGCATCGCAAGGGCGCGACGCGCGCTTTCCCGGCCGGACATCCGGCGCTCGCGGGCACGTTCTGGGAAGAGACGGGCCATCCGGTGCTGATTCCCGGCTCGAATAAGGATTGGAGCTACATCCTGCGCCCGTCGGAAAAGGCTCTCAACAGCGGGTTCTCCGTCAATCACGGCGCGGGCCGCCGCCTCTCCAGGGGAGAAGCGAACCGCAGTCTCAACCAGCGCCAGATTGACGACGAGTATGCGGCCGCCGGAATCCTCGTCAACGTGGACGGGCGCGTGCCCCTGGACGAGGCGGCCCCGGCCTATAAATCGGCGGCAGAGGTCATCGAAGCGGTCGTCGGAGCGGGCCTGGCGACCATCGAGTACAGGCTCTGGCCGCTGGCCTCGCTGAAGGGAACGGAGGGCGGCAAATCAAGAAAGCGCGGGAAGGATAAGAGGCCGCAGCATACGCGCTCTCACTTTTAGGACGCACTTCGGTCGAGCGTCCGGGTTGAGCGTTCAAAGCGAAGGCGGAAAGGCAGGCAGGCTCAAAGCGTGACTGTTTGAGGTCGAAGCCTGCTTCCTTCCGCCTTCTTTTCAGCCTTCGGCGCTCATTCTTTATCCTTGTCCTGCGGCTCGCCCTGCTTGTTCAATTCAACCCTGGCCAAATCCTCGTTGGCAGGCCCCTGAATGACAGTGCCGTCGTAGTTAAAGCGCGAGCCGTGACAGGGGCAGTCCCAGCTCTTCTCGGCGTTGTTCCAACCGACGATGCACTTCAAGTGCGTGCAGACCGGCGAGACGGAATGGACCTGGCCCTGCTCGTCTTTATAGAGCGCGACCCTTTCGCCCTCTATCTCGACGACGCGGCCTTCGCCCGTCACTAAATCGAAAGCGTTCTCGGCCTCCGGTGTGCCCATGCGGTCGCCGAAGAAGTGCTTGGCCACGTCCACGTTCTCGACGACGAAGTCCTTAGCCGAGGCCACGGGCTTGAAGCGGTTCGGGCTGAAAAGCTCGCTCCAGGGATTCTCTCGGCCCGCGATCAGGTCCGAGAGAATCATCGCCGAGACGGTGCTGTTCGTCATCCCCCAGCCGCCGAAGCCCGTCGCCACGTAAATGTATTTCGAGGCGGGCGTGGATTTGCCGATGTAGGGCACGCGGTCAACGGTCGTGTAATCCTGCGTGGACCAGCGATACTCAATCGAGGCAACGTCGAAACGCTCGCGAGCGTAGACCTCAAGACGCCGGTAACGCTCGCTCGTATCGCCGCCCTGCCCCGTCTTGTGATTTTCGCCGCCGACCATCCAAATCTCGCCCCCGTCGTCGGCAGGGTTCGAGCGGAAAGAGCGGGTCACGTCTCCGGGCGTGATGTACATGCCTTCGGGCGGCGCGCCGTTTAAGCGGCAGCCGAGGACATAGGAACGCTTCGGATGCATCCGCGTGAAATAGAGCGCGTGATCGTAGAAGGGAAAATGCGTCGCCAGGATAACGTGCCGTGCTTTGAGCGTACCGCGGTCGGTTTTGACCGTGCAGGGCTCGCCCTCCTCTATGTCGAGCGCGCGCGTCTCTTCAAAGACGTGGCTGCCGCCGCCCGGCAGGGTTTCGACCAGCGCCAGCAGGTATTTGCGCGGGTGAAATCTGGCCTGGTTGGTAAACTCGACGGCCGCTTTAACGTCGAAGGGCAGAGGCGTGGTCTCGACGTAAGCGGCCGGGAGCCCGAGCCTGGTCGCGGCCTCAACCTCGTCCGTAATCCGTTGCACCTCATCCTCCGCCTCCGTGTAAACGTAGGCCGAAGTGCGCCTGAAATCACAGTCTATCCTGTACTCGTCAACGAGCGCGGCGACTCTTGCAATCGCGGCCTCCTGGGCATCCGCGTAAGCCTGCGCGCCGTCCGTCCCGAAATCCGAGATGAGCTGGTCATAGATTAAGCCGTGCTGTGAAGTGAGCTTGGCGGTCGTGTTGCCGGTCACGCTCTCGGCGATGCGTTTGGCCTCGATGACGGCGACGCTCATCCCGCTCTTCTTCAAGAGCACGGCGGCCGTGATTCCGGCTATTCCTCCGCCGAGGATGGCAACGTCAACGGAGACGTTGTCCGCCAGCGCGGGAAAGCCGGTGCGCGGCGTCGTCGCCAACCAGAGTGAGACGGGCTTGCCCGGCAGCTCATCGCCGTCGCGCTCTGCGCTGATGTCCGCTGTGTTCATGTATCCCCCTTCCATTTAGCTGAGAACGAAATCTCGTTATTGCCTCCGGTAGCTTCTAAAGAGCGAAGCCGGAGAGCCCTGATGACTGTTAGAGAGCAAGTCTGTCATTTCAAGGCTCCTCGGCCCAGAAGACCCACTCGACGCCGTTGCCGTGACGCGAGCGCGGCGGCAGCGCTCCGCGTTCTTCGAGCAGCTCACGCGCCCCGCGCTGCACGCAGGCGAAGAGATACTGCGTCAAATCCTGAAAGTCCCAACCGTGCTCCGCGAGAGTGGTCCTGTCGAAAGCGCGCTCCAATTGTCTGCCCTGCTGCTCGAAGATGTCCGCCACGCGCGCGCTCATCTTCCGGCAGACGGCCTCGAACTCGGCGCGCTCCCCTGCCCTGACGATGGGAAAGTTCGGCTCGTAGTAACGCTCGGTCGGATACTTCTTCTCCCACTCCTCGGATTCGCGCAAAAGCTCGCTCGCCATCATCTCGCCGATATGCGTGTGAATGCTCGGCTGCGAAAGCTTAAGCTCCTTGGCCAGCTGCGCGATGGTTCGCGGCTCGCGCGCCAGGAGATTCAGAATCTGCTCTTTCGTCCCGTCCGGCAACAGTTTGTGCCGCGCGACGGCGGCCCAGGGGTCGCTGTAGCCTCCGCACGCCGAGACACACTCACAGGCAAAACGCAGCCCCTCCAGATCATTCGGAATGCTCATGCCGGGCCTCCCTGGCCATTCAAAAAGTTTATGGGGGAAGTAGTATTAGGCACTATCCTAATACTACTTCCCCCAAAGTGTCCAGACCTGATTAAAGGAGGACGCGGCGCGGCCGCTGGCACGGACCGGGCGCTCTGCGACGGCGCGGACCCGGCGAGGGATTCCGCGCGGCCCGGCTCAAAGAGAGCTAGAGCTGTCCCTTCTCTTCCTTGTCCTTGATGTCCTGGTCTACTGTCTCCTCGTCGCCTTCGGCCGAGCCAGGCGTTCTGCCCGGATCGCCCGTCTGGTCGCCCGCGCCCTTTGCCGCGGCCTGGCGCGTGCTCCCCGCTTGTTCATCGCGTTCGTCTTGTTCCGCCATGCTCGTCTCCCTTTGCAAGATTTCGGGTGCGAAGCCAGCCCGGGCCGACTCCGCACTTGAAATCTCGAAACTCGAAACCGATAGCTCTCTGCGCTGAGAGCCTTAACTTCCGGCCCCGGCGCTGCGTTCCGAAGTCTGGCCTTCGGGAGACGCGGCCTCGCCCGCCTCCATCACCTGCTTGAAGCGGCGCAGGTCCTCTGCGATCTGCTGCGCGGGCTCTTCGCCGAAGAGCTTGGCGATGGCCGCCCCGACCACGCCTCCCGGCGGGTCATACTTGAGCGTCACCCTGACGACCGTGCTGCCTGCGCCCGGCGCGCCTTCAAAGCGAACCGAGCCCGCGTTGTCAACGTCCGCTCCTTCGAGCGAGCGCCAGGCGATCAGCTCGTTCTCTTTCTCGTTATAGATTTCGGCGTCCCATTCGACGGTCGAGCCCGCCGGGGCCTTCGCCACCCAGTGCGAACGCCCGCCGCCCATCTCCCTGACGGATTCGAGATGGTTCATAAAGCGCGGCAGGTTCTCGAAGTTTCTCCAGAAGCGGTAAAGCTCCTCGGGCGACCTGTTGACCGTCACGCTCTCTTCGACCTTGACGCCGTGTCCGGCCGGAACGCTGACCAGCGGGTTATCCGTCCCCGTCCCGGCCGTGTTGATGCCCGTCGCCTGGTACATGTAGCAGTGGCCGGTCGTGCCGCGATGAATCAGGCTGCCGCCGACCAGGGCGAGCACAGCGCCGCCCCAGGTGCGCCGCGTCAGCCCGTAGAGGGCGAGCGCGCCGCCGCCGATGGCCGATGCCCAACGCTCGTACTGCCCGACATTGACTTCGCTTCCGCCACCGGCATTCAGTGCGGGGCGTCCCTGCTCATCAACCACGCCTGCCTGTTGCAGCGCCTCTTGCATTGATTCCATGATCTCGCTCTCCTCTTAGATATTTCCGTTGACATCGCCGAGCGGCCTTCGCCTCCGGCCCGGCTTCCGCACTGTCCGAAAACGCCTCAACTCTCACGGCTTTCGAGGATAACCATCAAATACCGTGCCCCGCCGGGAATGAGGGGCCGAGGATAAAAGATAAAAGTGAAGAAGAGTTGGCTTTTCTCTTGCTTTTCACCTCTAAACGCCCGGCTTCTGGGCCGTCCCGTACCCTTCCGGGTGCGCCTGCATCCAACTCCAGGCGGATTCGATAATGAGCCGTAAGTCCTGCATCGAGGGCTCCCAGCCAAGCTCGCGCTTGATCTTTTCGGAGCTGGCGACGAGCACGTCCGGGTCTCCGGGTCTGCGCTGGCCCATGCGCACGGCGATGTCTCGTCCCGTCACCTGCCGCGCCGTCTCGATGACCTCGCGCACCGTGTAGCCCTCGCCGCCGCATCCCAGGTTATAGATGCGGCTGCCCTCCGAGAGGACGCCGAGCGAGAGGATGTGCGCGCGCGCCAGGTCAACGACGTGTATGTAATCGCGCACGCAGGTTCCGTCGCGCGTCCGGTAATCGTCGCCGTAGATTTCCACAGCCTCGCGCCTGCCTGCGGCTGCTTGTAATACGATTGGAATCAGGTGTGTTTCAGGATCGTGCGACTCGCCGCAGTGCTCGGTCGCACCGGCCGCGTTAAAGTAGCGCAGCGAAGCCGAGCGCAGCCCGTAAGCCTCGTCGTACCAGCGCAGTGCGTGCTCAAAAGCCAGCTTGCTCTCGCCGTAAGGGTTGGTCGGGCGGGTCGGGTCGCTCTCTTCGATGGGCTGCTTCTCCGGCTCTCCGTAGGTTGCGGCGGTCGAAGAGAAGACCAGGCGGCGAACGTTGGCCCCGAGCATCGCGTCGAGCAGCGCGAGGCCCGCCACGACGTTGTTGCGATAGTACTTCGCGGGCTTCTGCACGGACTCTCCGACGAGCGAATCGGCCGCCATGTGAATAACGGCCTCGATGCCGTTCTCTTTGAGCGTCCGGCCGAGCGTTTCCGTATCCGTCAGGTCTGCTTCGACGAACTTTGCGCCGCTGACGACCGCCGCTCGATGCCCCTTGTAGAGGCTGTCGTAGACGACCGTCTCGTGGCCGTCTTTGACCAGTTCCTCCGTGACTACGCTGCCGATGTAACCGGCCCCGCCCGTGACTAGAACACGCATCTTCGCCCTCTTCTTTTGCGGCGCGCGCGACGCCGGGCGCTCTCGCTCTGCGCCGCCCGCCCCGCAACCCTGTCTGCATCAAGTTTTATGATTTGGAAATCAAGCCTCATCATAACATGCGAGGCTTGAAATCGGAGGCTCAAAAGAGAGAGGCGAAGAGGCTGAAAAGAGAGGCGTAAGGCGCTCGGTGAAAAAGAGAAGGGAAGAGCGAAAGAAGAGAGTGCTGACCGCGTTCGGCGCTGATTCATCAAAGGCGGAATCACGCCGCACGGCCATCTACGCGCACACTCTCGGCTCTTGTCCTTCCTCGTTTCCCGATAGCATCAGGCGGTCGCGGGCGCTTCCTTTTGTGCTGCCTGTTGCTCGGCGTGGACGTAATAGAGGATGCGGCTGCAATTATCGCAGGTGATGATCTCTTCGCCGCGCCGGACTTCGGCCATGACGTGCGGCCTGAGCGACATGAAGCAGGCCGTGCAGGAGCCGTTGCGCGCTTCGGCCACGGCGACGCCGTCGCGGATGCGCGTGCTGATCCGGTTATAGAGCATGCCCATGGGTTTGGGCAGCGAGGCCAGAATACGCTCGCGCGTCTGGCGGCGCTCCTCCATCTCGGCCGCCTGCGTGCGCGTCTGTTCCTCGAATGCTTTGAGGCGCTCGTCCATCTCGGCGCGCAGCCTGATAATCTCCGGCTCGCGCTCCTTGAGCTGGCTTTCAGCCTGCTCGACCAGCTCCATTTTTTCGAGCACCTGCGTCTCAAGCTGAGAGATGTGTTTGCGGGCCGCATCGGCTTCGCGAATCGCGGCCGCGTATTCGTCCTGTTTCTTTGAAGACATCAGGTTACGCTCGGCGCGTTCGGCCCCGCTGCGCGTCTCGGCCAGTTCGGTCTCCAGGCGCGTGCGGGCTTCGCGGGCTTCGTCACGCTGTAATTCAAGGGCACGAATTTCAAAGGCGCGCTGCTCGAACTCTTTTTCGATCTCAGCGCGCCTTTTCGGGATGGCCTCTATCTCGGCCTGTAGTCTGCGGAGGTTCGTGTCCATGTTCTGCAAAGCGATTAACTGCTCTAATTCCGCTTTCACTTCGGTTGGTCTCCTCAAAAGAACAGGGAATATAAAGTTATGTATCAAGGGTTCATTCAACCTTTGATAATCACATATCCGTGCTTTGCGCGCAAGTTGCGGCGAAGGCCAGCGGCTCTCATCAGACGCAGAAGACGCGGCGAAAAAGGCTCTTTTGACCTTTCTCGCCGCGTCCTCTGCGTCTGCACCCGGGCAGGGTGTCTTGCGTCTCTTTTGAGCTTACTTGACGCCGACGGCCCGGGCCGCGTTGATGCGCCCGCCCGTCTGAACTTTTCCCTTGAGAGAATCGAGTTTATCAACCGAATCGAGGAGCCTTTGACGCAGCTCCCTGACGGAAAGCTCCGGCTGGACCGAAAGAATCAGCGCCGCCACGCCCGCCACTTCCGGCGTCGCCATCGAAGTCCCTGAAGCCTCGCGAAACTCGCCGCCCAGCCAGGTGCTCAAAATCTCTTTGCCCGGCGCGGCGACGTGAACGCTCTTCGCGCCGTAGTTCGAGAAGGAGGCCAGCGCGTCGTTGCGATCAAGCGCGGCGACGCTCAGCACGTTGAAGAGATCGTACCCGGCCGGATAGTGCGGCGAGCGGTCTGCGTCGGCGCTCGAATTGCCCGCCGCCGCGATGAAGAGTATGCCCTCCTCGCCCGCACGCTTGATGGCATCCTGCAAAGCCCTGGACTTTTGCGTCGAGCCCCAGCTGGCGCTGATGATACGGACGTTGACGCCCGCGCGCTTGCGGTCAATCACGTAGTTGATGGCTTCAATCGCATCGCGGGTCGTGCCCGAACCGTTGGCCGCCATGAACTTCAGGGGCATAATCTCGACGTTCCAGTTGACGCCCGTGATGCCGAAGCCGTTGTCGCCCTCCGCCCCGATGATTCCGGCGCAGTGCGTGCCGTGGCCGTTGTCGTCCATCGGGTCGCGCAGCCGGTCCGTGGCGTTGAAGCCGTGCAGGTCGTCGAACTCGCCCAGTTGCTCATCACGGTAGGCGGCCATCTCGGCCGGGCGCTGCCAGATGTTGTTGGCCAGGTCTGTGTGCGTATAGTCAACGCCGCTGTCGAGCACGGCGACGACCACTTTCTTGCTGCCCTTAGTCTTCTCCCAGGCGCGCAAGGCGCTAATGTCGGCGCCCTCTTTCCCGCCGCGCTGCGCCGTATTGGCCAGCGACCATTGCTCTATGAACTGCGGATCGTTGGGCCAGTTAAAGGGGATGAATCTATCGAGTTCGGCGGGCGCTGCGTCCCTCTCGGGCCGCGCCAGGACGACCGGCTCGTCGCCGTACAGGTAGTTCGGCTCGGCGTAATCAACGACGCCCGTCAGTCCGCGATATTCGGCCGCCACCGCTTCGGCATCGAGGCCGTCCTCGTCTTCAATCGAGACCCAGCCGCTGATGTTCTCATACTCATCCTGAAAGCGGTCGTGATGGGCGAGGGCCAGCTCTTTAATCTTCTCCAGCCGCGTCCCCGGACGAAAATGGACGAGCACTTGCGAACGTGCCGGAAGGCCCGCCGCGCTCTCCTGCCGCATGGGCTCGCCCCTTAATTCATACCGGACGTGAGTCACGGGCTGCGGCTCATACTGCCAGCGCCTGATCTGGCCCGCGAACGCGGCCAGCAAAATCAACGTCAGCGCCAGGGCCAGGTGTCCTAAAAAATTCTGCCGGTTCATTGCTTTACCTCATATAACTGCCGGTCAATGGTCAATTCAATGGTCAATAGTAAATGGTCAATAGAAGAGAGAAGCAGTTCGCCTATTACGATTTACCATTGACCATTGACCATTAGCCAGCCATTCAGATACGGAAATTAGAGCCCTCGTAATTGAAGAGCCTGAGCTGGTCGCGGTCCGCGCGGTACTCGTAGCCTTTGTTGCCCGCCCTGAGCCGGATGCTCCAGCCGGAGGTCATCATCTGCCCGCTCATCTCGCCGCGGACGGGCGCGCCGAGCGCCATGTCTGGAAACTCGCTCTCCTCGACAGACTCTTCCTTAATCTCCTGCTCGGAGACGCCGAGTCGCTTTGCCAGATCGGCGCGTGCGCGCCTGACGGCCTCTTCTTTGGTTGCAGCCATTCTCTCAATCGCTCCTCTCGAAAATCCGGGCTCTCACGCTTGCGGCCCGGCGCAAGGGGCCGGCGGCAATCGCCTTTCAGACTTGTCCGGCCTGTGCCCGTATGCTTATTCTGCGCCTGCGCGGGGCGCTTCGTCAAAGTATTTGCAGCGCCCGCCGGAGAACGCCGATGAACATCACCCCGGAAGATGTGACGACCCGCGCTGACGCGCTTTACGGGGCGCGCGAGCAAGCGGAGGGGGTGCGCGCGAGCGTCGAGCTGTTGCGGGCCGGGGGAGAGCCGCAGGGCTACGAGGCGGCCTGGCGGCTGGGTCGCGCCCTCTTCTTTCTGGGCCAGGAAGCCTGCGACGAAGAGGAGGCACGCTCGTCTCACGCGGACGCGGTGCGGGCCTCTCTGCGCGCCGCGCGGCTTGAGCCCGGGCGCGTCGAGGGCCATTTCTGGCTCGGGGTCAACTATGCGCTGCTGGCCCGCCTGGAGCGCAGACGGCTGAAGGCCCTGGCGTCCGCGCTGCGCGCCCGCCGCTCGCTCGGGCGCGCCGTTCGTCTGGACCCGGCTTATCACGGGGCGGGGCCGCTGCGCGTACTGGCGCGCCTGCAAAGCAGACTCCCTTTCGTGCTCGGCGGCGGACGCGGGCGCGCGCGCGTCAACTACGAGCGGGCCATCAGTCTCGCGCCCGCCAACACGGTCACGCGCCTTTACTTTGCGGAGCTGCTGCTGGAGACCGGAGACGACACACGCGCCCGTCTTGAGCTTGAAGCGCTCTTGAATCTTCCGTTCGATTCCGGCTGGGCCTTTGAGATTAGACGCGACCGCCGCATCGCGCGCGAGCTTTTGAACGGGCTCGCAGGCAAGAGTTGATGCCTTCGACACGTTGAATCTTCCAGGAGGGTTCGATTGGTGTATAATGCCAGCCGTGTCCAACACGGAAGAGATGACGTAACCCTCCTCCCGAAGAGCCGTGTTGCTTCAGAGCGTGAAAGGCATTCTTGCAGCGTGTCCCGCCGGGCGCAAATATCTCCTGATTTCATGAGCGCGAAAATACTTAACACGAGATTTATTACCGTCGTTCTCTTCCTGGCCTTCCTTGTCTCGTCGTGCCCGGCGGCGCTGGCTCAATCCGCCACCTTCACAAATCCGATAGTGAAATCCAGGGATGCCGCCGACCCCTGGATGGTTTACAGGGACGGTTATTACTACTTCACCTTCACGGCGGGAAATCGCATCGAGGTCTGGAAGTCTCCGACCATCACGGGCATTGAACAGGGCACGAAGGTGACCGTCTGGCAAGCGCCGTCCTTTGGTCCGCAATGCTGCAACATCTGGGCTCCCGAACTCCACTTCATCGGCGGCAAGTGGTACATCTACTACGCCGCCGACGACAGCAACGATGCTCACCACCGGATGTATGTCCTCGAAAGTACGGGGACCGACCCGCAGGGGGCGTACCTTGATAAGGGGAAAATATCCGCCCTGACTGACAGGTGGGCGATAGATGGCTCAGTGCTGCAAAAGCCGGACGGCTCGCTCTACTTCATCTGGTCCGGCTGGGCCAATCTCAACCCCGGCCCGCAGAATATCTACATCGCTCCGATGAGTAATCCCTGGACCATCAGCGGGGAACGAACGCTGATCTCCGCGCCCGTGAATCCCTGGGAGAATGTCGGCTGGGCAGTCAACGAAGGGCCTGTGGCTCTCCAAAGGGGCGGGAAGGTGTTCATCGTTTATTCGGCGAGCGGCGGCTCGACGGCTGATTACTGCCTCGGCATGTTGACCAATACGGACGGGAACCTGTTGGCCCCGGGCTCCTGGCAAAAGTCGCAGGGTTGTGTCTTCGCAAAGACGGACACAGTGTATGGGCCCGGCCATAACTCTTTCGTCAAGTCACCGGACCAGACCGAGGACTGGATCATTTATCACGCGAGAGACACTCCCTTTCAGACCTGGGAGGGGCGGACGGCAAGGGCGCAGAAATTCACTTGGCTCGCGGACGGGACACCCCGGTTCGGCGTTCCGTCGGCGACGAACATTTCACTGCCGACGCCCTCAGGCGAAGTTAAACAGACGCCTGCTCCGGCCCCTGTCCTGCTAACCGAGGAAGGCAGCGGGCGGGCGGCCGCTCTCGACTCCGTGACGTGGATGCGCGAGCCTTTTCTGTTGCTGACATCTCACAACTTCAGCCTGGACCAGCGCGCTCGCTTCATGCTCTTCGCGCGCAACGTGGAGTTGCAGCCCGGCGAAAGCGCCTCCGTCATCACGGCAGAGGGCGAAGACTCTGCTCACAGAATCTTCCCCTTATCCATCGAGTACGTCGGCAAGGTCTCAGGACTGGATTGGCTGACACAGATAATCATCAAGCTCCCCGATGGAATGAATAGCGCAGGGGAGATGCAGGTCAGCATCAAGATGCGCGGCACGCCCAGCAATAAAGTGCTTATCAGCGTCAGCCCTTCTCCGAGCACGTCTCCCTAGACGAAATCTTTTTCGGGCAGGTTTTCATTTGCAGTACACGCCGCTTGATTCATCATGGGCCTAGCTGTCCCAGGATAATCATGTTCCATAAAGAACTGCATCGGCAGGCACACCTCTTCCAGACAAGGCGAGCGCGGCGCAGCACCCTGACCGGGACTGCTTGAGCAAACTACCCGCTATTCCAACTAAAAGCCTATTTAATAGTAATAAGTGCTTTGTTGCTGTTCACACCGCGCAGGCTGATGCTGACCCACACGTCGCCGCCGCTCGCAAGCTCATCGGGCAGTTTGACGATCACCTGCGTCAGCGAATCGAAGTTCGGGACTTTGCCTGCGTACTCAATCGCCAGTGGATAAAGCTTGTGTTGCGAATCCTCTGCCTGCGCGGTGAGCGCGGAGGCGTTCTCGTTAGCTGCGAGGGCGGCATTAGCGGCGAAGAGCGTCAGACGGGTGCGCCCATCTGCGCTGAAGTTGTGTGTCGTGAAGACCGAAAACGGATCGCGGACGAGCGTGACGGAATCAACGGCAGCCGCGCGATTTGAGTTTTCTTCCATCAGTAAAATCGGCGCACCCGCAGAGCCCGGCCCGAGCAGCGGCGCGTAGCCGAGATTGCGAAGGAGCCCGGCAATCACTTTGTGTCCCAAATCGCTCGGATGAACGCCCGAAGGGTCATATGAAGACATGTATCCTTTGGCCGCCGCGTCCTGATCGCCGTTGGGCCCATTGAATGCCTCGTAGACTCTCGCGCATGGAATATTGTTTGCCGCGCTCGTCGTCGCTATGTATCTATTAACATCGTCGAGATAACCTTTGATGATCGTAAAAGTGCCTGTGTTCTTCTCTACATTGACGAACGGATTGTAGATATCCATCGTGCGAATAATGGTGTTGCCGGGGCTGCGCAGCGATAAGACCTCCGCGATAATCGCGCTCCAGTTAGCTTTGAGTGTGGCGGTCGCGCTGCGAAAGCAATCCTGATTGTCCGGGCCGCCACAAGTGCCGTCCGAATATGTGTTTAAGGCGCGCAGAAAATCGTTGCCGCCGATGTCCCAGGTGATTACCTGTGAATTAGCCATCAGGTTGCGAAGCACAGCATCGTTACGCAGCGCGTCCAGCAACTGGCTGCTGGTCCACCCGTTGTGTCGCCCCGGCGCGCTGAGGTTGCTATCCAAAGGATTCTGTAGAATCACACTTGAGCCCGTGTCCGCCTGCGCGTAAGTCGCATAGCGCGGCACGTACCCGCCGCCGCTAAAATCCGCAATCCCGACGGCCAGCGAATCGCCGAGCGCCGTGTAGCTCAGCGTGTTGGAAGCGGCCGTCGCTTTTAGTGGAAAGGTAAGCTGCGTCGCCAGAAAGAGGATGAGCAGCGTGAGCGAGAGAAGACGATTCATATTAACCACAGTGCTGTAATTGGGATGTCTGCCGAATGCCACGTCAGGGCGCAACTGCCCCGGCGGCATCATGAGGGGGAGGACTCTTATTCTATTATGGATTCGCCGCCCGCGCCAGCTACAGACCGCCGGTTATCACTCAGTGGGTTTGCCGGTCCTCGCCGGGTGCGGAGCAATGCTCTGCCTGCGCGGAATGGCCCGGCGCGCAGCTCGTCGCCCGTGAGAATGAAGCGCGGCTCTCAACGCCCGGCTCAGACAAGATCGCCGAATTGATGTTGTAATAGGACGGCGACTGCGATGGCCGCCGTCTCTGCGCGCAGCGTGCGCCCGCCGAGCGTGACCGCGCTCCACCCGGCATCGAGCGCCAGCGCCAGCTCTTCTTCGGCCCAGCCACCCTCCGAGCCGACGAGCGCCGTCAAGACATGCGGGCGCGTGTGCAGTGCCGCCATCTCTGCGGATAGAGTCCGGCCGCCGCGCTCTGCAAAGATGACGCGCCACTCTGCATCGCCTGCCCAGGCCGCGCCGAGCAGAGAAGCGAGCGCGAGCGGGGCCGCGACTTGCGGAACGAGAGCACGCCCGGACTGCTTGGCCGCTTCGAGCGCGACACGCCGCCAGCGCGCCAAGCGCCGCGCCGCATCCGTCTCATCACGCAGGCGCACGTCGGCGTGCTTCGTCAGGACAGGCACGATGCGAGCGACGCCCAGCTCCGTCGCCTTTTGGACAACGAGGTCGAATTTTTCGCCCTTGAGCAGGGCCACCGCGAGCGTCAGGCCGAGCGGTGATTCCCGATGCGCGGGCGCGACCCCGGCGCAGAGCTTGAGCGTCGTGCTGTCTCGCCTGCACTCTTCGACCGTGCAGCGATACTCGCGGCCCGCGCCGTCGAAGACGAAGACCTCGTCACCCGCCTTGAGCCGCAGGACATCGCGCAGATGCCGCGTCTCCTCGGAGGCCAGTGTGACGTTTGAGCCGTCGGTCGCGAACGCCTCGGGCGGGGCAAAGAATCGGCGGCGTGTCATCTTTACAGGCTCGCAGTTCAGAGTTAGGAGTTTAGAGTTCGGAGCTTAGAGTTCGGACCCCGGAGTTTCAGCGTTCAGAGCGTGCGCGCCCGGGCTTGAAGTTCAGAGCCCGGAGAGGCGGACTTTATTCCAACTCGGAACCCTCCGCGCTGCAAACGCCGGACAGTCAATCAAACAATGATCGCGACCCATTCGCCGTCGGTTGCCGTCTCGCAGACCCGCGTGATGCCGAGCGCGTGCAGGGCCTGACGAATTTGCCCGGCCTGCGAAGAGAGAATCCCGGAGAGAATCAACCGGCCGCAGGTCGCGCCGGTGAGCACTGGCAAAAGCGGCATAATCACGTCCGCCGTCAGATTGGCGCAGACCAGATTGGCCGCAGCCGTCGAGCCTTCCACCGTTCCGACCCGAAAGCAGATGCGCCCGTCCTCGCCGTTGAGACGCGCATTCTCGCGCGCGATCAGGACGGCTTCGGCGTCCGTGTCGCAGGCCGCTATCCTGGCCCGGGGAGAGAGTTTAGCGGCGGCGATTGCGAGGATGCCGGTCCCCGTCCCGACATCCAGAAAGCTGCTCCCGTCAAAATATTTCTCGATGGCGGCCAGGCAGAGGCGCGTCGTCTCGTGCGTTCCGGTCCCGAAGGCCATGCCGGGCTCGATGCGGATGATGATGCGCTCTCCGGTCTCGGCAATGTCGCTCCAGGGCGGCGCGACGACGAAGCGTTGGCCCACCGTGACGGGCTGCCAGTTCTTCTTCCACTCGCCGAGCCAGTCCCTGTCTGCAACTTCGCGCAAGCGCATCTGCGCGACGCTACTGGACGGCAAATCATAAATGCGCAGGGCTTCAAGCAGTGCTGCACGCAGGCGCTCGCGTCCCGGCGGCGCATCGAAATAGCCCGAGACGCTGATGCTATCCGTGCTCTCGCCGGAGGATTCAGTGCCGAGCGCGCCCGCTTCCATCAGCGCGTACTCGACGGCCTCGCGCGCCGCCGTCTCTACCGTCAGCTCGACCGCGTACCACACGCGCTCTGTTTGCGCCCCGACGCTCATCAGTCTCCTTACGGTCGCTTAACGATGCGAAGAGCTTCTGAAAATCCATAAGAAGCTGGCGAGCATGCCGGAAGCGCCCGCCAGCCGCGCCAGAAGCTGTTTCTTCATGCCCGTGATGAAATAAGCGGCCAGCAGAATGAGGGTCAGTACAGAGAAGAACATGCTTGCCAGCAGTAAGAGCATACAGCCCGTCTCCCTTCTTCTTTCAGCGCGCGCCGGTCTGTTTATTCCTTAATGCCCAGCTCGTCGAGGAGCCCTGTCTTGTCGCGCCAGCCCGCTTCGACCTTGACGAACAGCTCCAGGTGGCAGCGATGCCCGAGCAGGTGTTCGATGTCGCGGCGGGCACGCGTGCCGATCTCTTTGAGCTGCTCGGCTCCCTTGCCGATGATGATCTTCTTCTGGCTCGGGCGCTCGACGAAGATGGCGCAGTGGATGCGCGTAAAGTCGGGCCGCTCTTCATCAAAACGCTCGGTGACGACGGCCGTCACGTAGGGCAGCTCCTCGGCGGTCGCCTGCAAAATCTTTTCGCGGACAATCTCCGAGACCATCAGGCGCAGGGGCTGATCCGTCAATTCGTCTTCGTCGAAGATGGGCTCGCCTTCGGGCAGATGATTGATGATCTCGCCGAGCAGCACTTCGACCATCTCTCCCTTCGACGCCGAGATGGGAATGACCGCTTGCCAGTCGTGCTCCTGCCCGTACCACTCCATCAGGGGCAGGAGCCGCGTCTTATCCGCCAGCTTGTCCGTCTTATTGAGCAGAAGGATGGCGGGCTTCTGCGATTGCCTGACGAGTTCGAGCACGAAGCGGTCGCCGTTGCCCGTCGGGACCGCAGCATCGCGCATCAGGAGCACCAGGTCCACGCCTTCGAGCGCATCATGGACGGCGGCCATCATCCTCCGGTTGAGCAGGTAGCCGGGCTTATGCACGCCGGGCGTATCAACCAGCACGATCTGACCTTCGGGGCGCGAGATAACGCCCTGGATGCGATGTCGCGTCGTCTGCGGCTTATTCGAGACGGCGGCTATCTTCTCGCCCACGAGCCGGTTCAGGAGCGTGGACTTGCCCGCGTTGGGCCGCCCGATGAGGGCCACGTAGCCGCTGCGATAGCCTTCACTTTGCGGAGTCTCAGACATAATCGAGCAGTATGTTTATTCGGATGTTCGACCGCGGTATCCGACCGTTTAGCCTCTACCCTGCGCGATTTCTCCGTTGAGCTTCATGATCTGCAAGGTCATCTCGGTGGAGGCGTAGAGGTCTTTCACGTCGAGCCATTCGTTGACGGTGTGGATGGCGCGCATCCCCGTGCCGAGGTTGGCGCATTCGATGCCCTTGCGGTTGAAGATGTTGGCGTCGCAGCCCCCGCCCGAAGCCATCGTCTCGACCTTGAGGCCCATCTGCGCGGCGGCCTGCTTGACGAGCTGCACGACGCGCGAATCGTCGGGCACGTCCATCGCGTAGTATTCGGGCTCGACCGTTGCCTCGACGCGGCCCCTGGTCGTGCGGCCCTCGACCGTCACCTCGTACCTGGCGGCGGCGTCTTCAAAGCACTTGACCATGTGGTCGCACTGCGCCTTGAGCTTCGCTTCATCGAGCGAGCGCGCTTCACCCTTAAGCTCGACGAAGTTGGTGATGATGTTCGTGGCCTTGCCGCCTTCGATGACGCCGATGTTGGCCGTCGTCTCTTCGTCTATTCGGAAGAGCTTCATGTTGGCGATGGCTTCGGCGGCAATCTTGATGGCAGAGATTCCGTATTCGGGTGCGACGCCCGCGTGCGACTCCAGCCCGTAAACTTTGAATTCGAGATGATTGGCCGACGGCCCCTTGGTGAAGAGGAAGCCGGGGTCGTCCGAATCGAAGACGATGCCGTACTTCGACCTGATCTTGGAGACATCCAGGTTCTTTGCGCCGAGCAGCCCGACCTCTTCGCAGATGGAGAAGACCGCCTCGATGTCCGTGTACGGAATATTCTGTTCCTGTAGGCAGCGGATGGTCTCGATGATGACGGCGCAGCCGGACTTGTCGTCGCCGCCGAGCACGGTCGTCCCGTCGGTGCGAATAATATCGCCCTCGACGATGGGCTTGACGCCTTCGCCCGGGACGACCGTGTCCATGTGCGCGCTCATCATGATCGGCTCGCCGGGGATAGTGCCCTTGAAGCGCGCGATGACGTTGCCGGAGTTGCCGCCGACCTTGCTCCCGGCGTCGTCAATCTCGACCTCTGCGCCCATCTCTTCGCAATACTTCTTGATGCGCTCGGCAACGTCGCGCTCCCTGCGCGAATGGCTGTCTATCTGGACGAGTTCGAGAAGAAGATTCTTGATGCGCTCTTGATTTATCATTGTTCCTCCGTCAATCTTCAATCGTGAAAAGAGAGAATCGCTCTGCTCTTTACGGCTAACCATCTATTGTTTACGTCTTTTGTTAAATCCTACTACACGCCGCCCGAAAAGCAAGGATGAAGCAGCCGGGGCCTGACGATGAGAGCCGCTCTCTTCGGCCCGGATGAGCATCCCTGGCGTCTTCATCCCTGCGCCTTCGGCCCTGGCGTCCTGCGCCGGGTTAAATCATCGAGCACGCGCTGAAGCTCGTCGCGCTTGGCGTCGAGCAGCGCATTGTCCGCATCGGCCGGAACCCAGATGGGCGGCGCAATCGAGACGAGCGCGCGTGTGAAAGGCCGCGGAATCTGGAATGCGTCCCAGCTCCCGACTTCCCAGTAGCGCGCGGCCGTGATGTTGAAGGGTAGAATCGGCTGGCCAGTCTTTTTCGCCAGCAGCACCGCGCCCATCTTCGCCACGTAGCGCGGCCCCTTCGGCCCGTCAATCGTGAATGCGGTCGGTCTTCCGGCGCGCATCAGGCGGGCCATCTCGACAACGGCCCCGACCGCGCCGCGCGTTGACGAGCCGCGCGCCGCCCCGTAGCCGAAACGCTGGATGAAGCGCGCGATGTATTCGCCGTCGAAGCTCTGCGAGGTCATGACGACGATGCCGCGATGGCGGAAGAAGTAGGTGGCCAGGAAGACGCGGTTGTGCCAGAAGGTGTAAATGGGCACGCGCCCGTCGCCGGACGCCGCTGCCAGGTGCTCGCGGCCTTCGACCTCGAAGCGGACGCTGCGGCCGATGAGCCCGATCAGAAAGTAGAAGACCAGGTCGGCGGCGCGAATCATCAGACGCTTCTTCAAGGGGTATGAAGAGAGGTCTGCGAACGTGTCGGCCCGCCTCAGGCTGCGGCTAGCGCCCCGGCCCTTGCCGTTGGCGTCCTGGCCCTGCTCTGGTTGTTGCGCTGATGCCTGCATGAAGGGTTTTCCGGCTGCCGAGTCTAGCGGAAAAAGCCCGCGCGTCAAAGCCTGCGGGCAACGCACCCCAAGCGCCGCACGCTCTTAGCTTTACCTTTCTCCTTTCGATTGGATATTATTTGAAACGCAGTCCCTGACTTTTTCGTATAGCGCGTGCGGAAAGCCTTTTTGTGCTTGTTCTTCCCTCCTCGTAAATCTGGGTCCGAAGCGGCTAGAGGCAGATGGACAAACGACGAATCCTCATCGTTGACAACAATGATGAGCTGCGCGCCATGCTTGAGCAAGTGCTGCGCGATCTCGGCAACGAGGTCGTGGCCATCGGCGACCGCCAGCTTGCCCTGGAGCGCGAAGACCTAGACGAGTTCGACCTCATCATCTCCGACCTGACGGACGAAGCAGACCCCGCCATCCAGCTCCTGAGCGAGATAAAGCGCAAGCGTTTGCTGGTTCCCGTCGTCGTCTCGCCCGGCGAGGCCGAGCCGCGCGGCGTCGTCAAAGCCTTCAAGATGGTCGCGGCCAACTTTCTGCGCCTGCCCTATAACAAGGATGAGCTGCTCTCAATCGTCGAGAAGACGCTCGCCTACAAGCTGCGCTTCGTTGACGCTCCGCAGGTGCTGCCCTACGTGCGCGAGAAGATAGACTTCGAGCTGCCAAGCGACCTGGCGCTGATGAACGGCGTCCTGCAATACCTGATCGAGCGCGTCTCAAAGCTCGGCATCATCAAACCCGAACGCTCCAACCTCTTCGTCGCGCTCGACGAGGCTTTCGTCAACGCCGTCAAGCACGGCAACAAAAACGACCCGCACAAGCTGGTGCGCATCACGGCCGAAATCTCCTCGCAGGAGGCACGCTTCACGGTCGAGGACCAGGGCGACGGCTTCGACGTGCAGGAGATACCGGACCCGCGCGACCCGCAGAACCTCTTCAAGACTTCGGGCCGGGGCGTCCTGCTCATCTACAACATCATGGACGAAGTCCGCTACAATGATCGCGGCAATAGCCTGACGATGGTCAAGCGCCCGGAAAATTCGCTCGAAACGGAACTGATTGAAGCCTTCACGCCTGACGACCAGAGACCTGGACATCATTGACGCACCGGCCGGGACGCGGAGTTTCAGAGCGGCGTGGCGCTGGTGGCTTGCGCCTGCGCTCCTGGCTCTCATCCTCGCGCTCATCTTCCTGGACCCGTTTATCGGCGATTGGGACGGGCTCGATTACACCGTGCTCTCGCTGGCCGGGCGTCCCTCCTCGATGATCCTCGGGCGGATGCTCTTCATCTTCACGAATCACGCGCTCTGGCTCGTCGCGCACGCGTTCTTTAATCTTTCGCCGGACCAGGCGTACCTGCTCTTCAAGTTTGCGGTCGTTGCGCAAAGCCCGCTGGCGGTGATGGCCTGGTGGGTGCTGGCGCGCGAGTTGACGGACTCGGTGCGGGCGGCGACGCTGGCCGTCCTGCTGCTCTCTGTCTCGCCCTTCTTTATCCTCTACAGCGGGCAGGTGATGACGGAGATTCCGTCGCTGCTCTGGATGGCGGTCGGGCTCATTATTCATTTGCGGGGCGTGCGCGGGCGGCGCATCCCGATGGTGCTCATCGGCGCTGCGTTGCTCGGCCTGAGCGTTAACATCCGCGAGGCCGGGCTGCTTTATGCTCCGTGGCTGCTGATTGCGCCGCTCGTTTGCGGCTGGAGGTTGGAGCGGCGCGAGATATTGACGACGGCACTGGCCTGCCTGGTCTTTCTCCTCTTCGCTTTGGGCCTGTTCGGAGCCTGGTTCTGGCTCGATGTTGAAGGCTATCGCGGGGCCTGGTACGGCTGGGTCGAATCTACGCGCCTGGAGTCGGCGCGGCATCCGGTCTCGCTCGCCAACTTCGGAACCTTACTGCGATATTTTTTGTACGCCGCGCCGCTCGCCCTGCCCCTCTTTCCGTTTGCGAGCATCAGCGAATACAGGCAGCGCGGGCTGACATTGTTGCTGGCCTTCGGCTGCCTCGGTTTTTTCGCAAACCTCTCGCTCATCATTCATTACAGCGTGGTCCTGAACGGTCGTTATCTGCTGACGGGACTACCGGCGATGCTGCCCCTGGTCGCAGTCCATCTGCTGCGGGTCTTGACGGGCCTGACAGGTCAGACGCGACGCGCCTTTGCCAGCTCCCTGCTGCTGATTTCGCTGGTCTCCATCGGGACCGGCTTGCGCTGGTGGCCCGGCAGCCTCGCTTATGCCAGGGCGCGCGCTTTGACGAAAGATTACCGCACGCAGCTCGCACTCTTGCCGCCGGATGCGGTCGTCATCCCCGGCGGGCAGACGGTCGCCGTCACCTACTGGCGCGGCATCGGCGCGGGCCACTGGGATGTCATCGGCACGGGCGGCGGCTGGCCCGGCGGACACCTCGCCCCGGACATCGAGCGTTACCTGAAAGAGGGAAGGCGCGTTTTCCTAGACGCAGACCCGCGCTGGTGGGCCGTGTGCGGATGGCAGGAAGCCGAGACGCGAGAGCTGGCCGCGACGCAGATGCGCTTCAACTTCCGCCGCGTCTCCGGTACGATATTCGAGCTCAGACCACTGGCGGACGCCGCGGCCCGCGACGAGCCGAATCTTGAAACCCTCTTGCCGGAGCAGCGACCGGCCGACGTTCAAAAGTGCGGGGGCCAGGGAAAATTATCATGACCCAACAAAGCTCTATCCGCGACGATTCAATCGAGCGAAACGGTGCGGGGAAGAGCCCGGACCGGCGCGAGTTTCTCAAGCGTGCGGGAGGGGCCGCGCTCGGCGCTGCCGTCCTGCTCAATTCGCCCGGGCGGGCGCGCAGGCGCTCCTGCATCGTCGTCGGCTCAGGGCTTTCCGGCCTGGCCGCGGCCTACGCCCTGAAGCGCGCCAACTGGCGGGTGACGGTGCTCGAAGCCAGGGAGCGCACAGGCGGCAGGGTTCTCTCCTACCACTTCGCGGAGAATCCGAAGCTCATCTGTGAACTCGGAGGCGAATGGGTCGGGGCGAGTCATGAGCGCGTCCAGGCGCTCTGCCGCGAGTTCGGTATCGAGCTGGCGGACCATCGCTTCAAGGCTTCGTTGATGCGCAACGGCGTCGTCTCGCGTCCCGGCACATGGAATTTCTCCGCGCGGGCGGAAGCCGCCTTCGAGAAGTTCAAGAAGACCTATAAGTCTTACGGGCAGAGGAAGAAAGAGCAGCTCGACCGTTATGATTGGTGGACCTGGCTGCAAAACCTCGGCTTTACGGAAGACGATCTCCTGCTGCGCGATTTGATGGACAGCACGGATTTCGGCGAGTCCATCCGCCACGTCTCGGCCTTCGCGGCGTCCTCGGAATACTTCGAGTCGAGCCCGGAAAACGAGATGGATTTCAAGATGCGGGGCGGAAATTCGCGGCTCGTCGCGGAGCTGGCGGCGCGCCTTGAGCCGGGCACTGTGCGGCTCAACATGCCCGTCACGGAGATTGGCCAGCGCGCCGGGCGCGTTCAGGTGACGGCCCGCGGCGAGAGGTTCAGCGCGGATGCCTGCATCTGCACGGTCCCGGCGCGCACACTCGACCGCATCCGCTTTGACCCGCCGCTCCCGGCGCGCCAGTCGGCCGCCGCAGAGGAGTTGCAGTATGCGCGCATCATCAAAAACTCCGTCCTCTTCGGAGAGCGATTCTGGGACGCGGAAGACTTTTCTCTCGTCAGCGATGTCACCTCGCACTACTATTTCCATAGCACCAAGAACCAGCCGGGAACGCAGGGCATCCTGTGCAGCTACGCCATCGGCGAGAAGGCAGACGTGCTCGCGGCGCAGGACGACCGCAGGCGACTGGCGCAGGTCGTCGGCGACCTGATTCCCTTCAACGAGCGCGCTCCCGCTCTCTCCCAAAGCATCAAGTCCTACGCCTGGCAGCGCGACCCTTACACGCAGGGCGCTTACGCGCTCTATCGCCCCGGACAGTGGTTCGGAGTCCGCCCCTTATTGCAGCAGCCGCACGGCAAAGTCCTCTTTGCCGGTGAACACCTGGCCGACTGGCAGGGCTTTATGGAGGGAGCGGTCGTGACCGGCGAAGGGGCGGCCAGGATGCTCATCCGCTGTTGAGCAAAGGAGCGTGCGAAGCCGGGCGGCAGGCGGCGCACCCGTTGGCCCGCGCGTGAAAAATGTTGAGCGGGCAAAAGTTCTGTTACAATCAGTCCAGCTCCAATAGTCCGAATGTCTTCCCTGTCGCCTGATGCTTGCGCATCAGGCAAGAGGGCCCTTAGTCTTCCGTGAACTGAACTTTAAAACGCCCGCGCCGCGCGGTCACAGGCGGCAGCGGCAGAGCTTAATAAGATTCGCAGCAGGATTAAATCAAGGAGAAAATGATGCAACGCTGCCCCTCTTGCAACCAGACCTATCCAGACGACGCTCAGAGCTTTTGCCTCAACGACGGGACGCCGCTCGTGAGGGATACCTCCGCGCCCTATGACCCGCAGGCGACGATGCTCAACGTGCCGCCGCCGCAGACCAACTACCCGACGCCGCCGCAGGGCTATTATCAGAATCCGAATCCGCAGCCGGGCGCTAACCAGACGCCGCCCCCGCCGTGGCCCAACCCTTACGGACAGCAACAGCAGCAGTACGGAGCGCCGCCCTACGCTGCCGCCGCGCCGACCGGGAAAAACAAGCTGCCGTTAATCCTCGGCGGCGTGGCCGTGCTCCTGATAGGGGCGGGCGTCCTCTTCTTTTTATTGTCGGGCTCAAAGTCGGAGACGGCAAACAACAATTCCAATAACTCCAATAGCTCCAATAATTCCAACAACAGCAACCGGTCTCCGGTGACGACGAACGCGAATCGCCCGATAACCATTCCGACTCCGGCCGCGACGACCGGCACGACGACCAGCACCACCGTCTCGACCGGCTCTTACTCGAACGACGAGGCGCACAAGCTCTTTCAGGCCGTCGGCATCACGAAGGATCAGGCCCTGATTATCGAAGTCGCACAGAAGATCGGGATAGTGGAGGCGAGCGGCCAGCCCAACGATAAATTCCAGCCCTTCATTGACGAGCATTACAAGTGGGCTCCGAAAAATGCGGCCTGGATTCGCCAGTACCTGACGCCGGAAAAGGCCAGGGAATACGTGATGGAAAACAAGTAACGAAAAGCGCCGCCCGCGACTGCGGCGGCGGCTCTCCGTCACAGCAGAGGCGCAAGCGCCGGAACAATTGGTGTCCCGGCGCTTTCCTCTTGCGCTCTGCGGGCCTCGACGCTTACTCTTTTTCTACTTCATGGCTTACGAACTCTTTCTCGCGCTGCGCTACCTGCGCGGGCGGCCCGCACGCCGTCCGGCGCGCGTGACGGCGCTGGCGGCCGTGCTCGGCATCGCCTTCGGGGTCGCGGCACTGGTCGTCGCGCTCTCGCTCGCGAACGGCTTTCGCGACGAGATGCGCGACAAAATCCTGCGCGGCACGGCGCACATCACCCTCATGCGGCGCGACGGCCAGCCGATTACGGACTGGCCCGCCCTGACGGCTCGCATCAGGAGGACGAGCGGCGTTGCCGACGCTTCTCCGACGACCTATGACGGCGCTCTCCTCGGCGGCGCAAACGGCTCGGCCTATGCCGTCCTGCGCGGCCTCGAAAGGGAGTCCGCGCGCGCCGTCGCGGAGGTCCGCCGCACCCTCGTCGCGGGCTCAATCGAGCCTCTCCTGGCCGAGCCCCAGGCTTCGCAGGCAGCCGAGCCTGGCTCTTCCCAAGCGCCGCCGGACAAAGATTCGGCCGCCGCCGCGGAAGATTCGCCGATTACCTCTTTCGATCAGATTCCGAGCGAAGCGGCCACGCCGAGTGCCGTCATCGGCGCGGAGCTGGCGGCCCGCACGGGCCTCGGCGTCGGCGATCTGGCGACGATCATTTCGGGCGAGGCGACGCTTACGCCGCTCGGCCTTGCGCCGCGCTATCGCCGCCTGCGCGTCGCCGGAATCTTCCGCTCCGGGCTCTACGAATACGATGCGACGTGGGTCTATCTCTCGCTGGAGACGGCGACCGGGATGGCGGGCGCTGCTCCCGCTTCTGCGGCGACGGCGCGGGTCGCTCCGGTTATCAGTATTGAGGCGACAGACATCTACGCGGTCGGGGAAGTCTCGGCCAGACTGCGCGAGGAGCTGGGCCAGGCTTATACGAGCGTCAACTGGCAGGAGGCCAATCGCCCGCTCTTCGCCGCGCTCGCGCTCGAACGCCGGATGGGGCTCGTCATTCTCGCGCTGATTATCCTGATCGCCACGCTCAACATCATGACGACGCTCGTCCTGGTCGTCGTCGAGCGGCGCTCGGACATAGCCATCCTGAGCGCGATGGGCGCAGGCAAGCAGAGCATCATGCTCATCTTTATGATCGAAGGCGCGTGCGTCGGTCTGATGGGTGCGCTCGGCGGCGTCTTGCTCGGGCTCATCGCCTGTTTCTTCGGCGACCGCTACAGGCTGGTCAGTTTACCCGCGGACGTTTACTCGCTCAGCAGCGTGCCGTTTCACACGCGCGCGCTCGATGTCGCGCTCGCGGCGCTCGTCGCCCTTCTTCTGAGCTTGCTGGCGACCATCTACCCGGCGCGCGCGGCGGCGCGGGTGCGCCCGGCCGAGGCGCTGCGCGACGCCTGACACCGGCGGCTTCCAGAAGCTGCACGAAGAAGGACTAAGACTGAACTTCAACGCTCTAAGAAACATCGAAGAGATCAAAAGAAGGAGAACAATGAAAGTGAATTCCGGTAAATTGAAAGCAATCCAGACGCTCGTCATCGCGGCGCTCCTGCTCATCCCGGCAAGCGCCTTAACTGCACAAAGCGGCAGCACCCGGCGCGTCCGTTTCGAGCGCGGGCGCACCACCTCGGTCCTCAAGGGCGCGGTCGTGCGCGGGACACGCGACCGCTACGTGCTGCGCGCCAGTGCCGGTCAAACACTGACCGCACACATCACATCGGTCGAAGACAACGCGGTCTTCGACGTTTACGCTTCGCGCGGGCATCGCCTGCTCGAAGGCGCGCAGGAGACGACCGATTGGAGCGGCGAGCTGCCGCGCTCCGGCGATTACATCATCGAAGTCGGCGGAACGAGAGGCAACGCGACCTACACGCTCGAAGTCACCGTCCGTTAAATAATGTGTGGGCCGAGAGTCTGAAGCCGGGGGGCGCAGAAGATAAGACGCCGTGGGGTTGAAGGGCCCCCTTCTTTCGCCGCGCCGCCACGGCCCCCGGTTCCCGGCCCCACTTTCATCGCCCGCCCGCTCCGCTTTTCATTTGCATGAAGGCATAAAAGTGCTAGACTACGCACTCGCCCGGACAGTGGAAATCCAGGGACCGGGCGCGCCCCTCTCCCGTTTCAGTACGGACCAGTTAAATCTCAATTGAGCCGCAAGACCCGCGCCTTTTCTCTCGCACAAATTTCGCGCACAGGTCGAGCGACCCTTTAACCCCGAAAAGAGGGTCAAGAAGTTATGGATGTCCCCCACATCATAGCCGGACGATTCCGCATCGAATGTGAAATCGGCACGGGCGGGATGGGCACTGTCTATCGCGCCACCCATCTCGGACTCGAACGCCCCGTCGCCGTCAAGATCATCAAGCCCGAATTCGCTTCCGACCCGGACGTGACCGAGCGCTTCATGCGCGAAGCACGGACGATGGCCAAGCTGCGTCACCCGCACGCCGCGATGATCTTCGACGCGGGCAACCTGCCCGACGGACGACACTTCATCGTGATGGAGTTCGTCGAAGGCAAAACGCTTTCGGAGACGCTGATGCAGGAAGGCCGCTTTTCGCCGGAGCGCGCCGTCCGCATCGCTTCCGACATCTGCGACGTGCTGGCCGAGGCCCATCAACTGGGCATCGTTCATCGCGATCTCAAGCCGTCGAACATCATGCTCAACGAGCGCGGCGTCTGCGTCCTGGATTTCGGCGTTGCCAAAGTGCTGGCGACCTCGGCCGATGCGACCGCGACGCACGCCACGACGGGCTCGGGCATCATCGTCGGCACGCCGCGCTACATGTCGCCCGAACAGTGTCTGGGCCAGAGGATCGGGGCGCGCAGCGACCTTTACAGCCTGGGCGTGCTGGTCTACGAGATGCTGACGGGCCGCCCGCCCTTTACGGACCCGCTGCCCTCCGCCGTGCTCGTCAAGCAGGCGACAGCGCCCGCACCGCCGCTGCCGACGCTGCGCGACGACCTGCCGCGGCCCCTGACGATGGCCGTCCATACGCTGCTCGCCAAGCGCCCGGAGGACCGCCCGGCAAATGCTGCGGCCGCTCGTAAACTACTGGAGCGAAGCATCGCGCGTCCCGTCCGCCCGGCGCTCGAACAGCAGCCCTTCTCGACGACCGTCGCGGCCCTCAATACCGGGCGCAGCGTGGTCTTTCGCGCGGTCACTCCGCTGGCGCTGATCGCGGTTCTCGGCCTCTCCTTCTTCGTCTGGGGAAACAACGCGCGGAGCAGGCAGGAGCCGAACCTTGACGAGACCGAGTCGGGCGCGACGGCCACACTCGATTCCTCTCTGACCAGCGCGGGAGCGCCGAAGCTGGTGGCAGCCTCGAAGTCAGCCCCGCAAACGCTCTCGCTCGACGCCGCGCGCAGGCTCGTCCGCAACGTCGCACACGGCGACATCGGCGACGTGCGCGTTGTCAGGACGGGCCGCGACCCGGCCGTGCTCGCCATTCACGACGAGCGCCGCGCAGGGACTTCGCATCTTTTCCTGATGGAGCGCAGCGGGCAGCGCTATCGCGTGACGGGCAACGCGCCGCTCGATGTGCCGGAGTTTCGCGGCGCAAACTGGACGGCCGAGAGCCGGGATGTTGACGGCGACGGGCGCGACGAAGTGATCTGCACGGGCACGAAGGCCAGAGATCATGCGGCGGGCTACCGCCTCGTGCTCTACGTGCCGCGCACGCGCCAGAGCTACACGCTGCAAGTCGAAAACGGGCTCCAGCGCGGCGCGAAGATGCTCAGAACCATCTGGTCTGCAAACGCCCTGACCAGAACGGCCGCGCCCTTTCGCTCAGCCCTGCAACAACACGCACGCACACGGATGAGCGGTTTTTGAGAGCGTCAAAGAATTAAGCCAACACAGGCCCCGTGCCGGACTTAAAGGCCCGGCGCGGTCCCGTCAGGATTCCTCCATAGCAGAGAGCCGCCAGGCACAACCGGCCCACTTCGCTTGTCGCGCAGACGAGAGCCGTGTCAAGATAGCGGCTGCTCTGGTTTGACCTGATTCTCGCTTGCGAAAGAGGCCGTCACTTCCCTTAATGAGCCGCCCCCGTTTCGATCAATCCGCGTGCGATCAACTTGCGCAGTGCGTCCATGACATCGAGGCCGAGACGGACGCCGAGCTGGTCGTCGTCGTCCGCGCACGCTCTGGCACGTATCGCCATGCGGACTATCTCTGCGGCGCAGCGTTGAGCTTTGCTGGGCTCCTTTTCCTACTCTTCTCGCCCTTCGATTTCCATCACTACTGGGTCGCGGTGGATGTCGCGCTGCTTTTCGTCATCGGCGCTTACGTCTCTTCGCGGAGCAGCGCCGTGAGGCGTCTGCTGACGACCGAAGAGGCCCGCGGCGAGGCTGTCAGGACGGGCGCGGCGGCGATGTTTTACGAAGCCGGGATTGCCAATACGGACGCCGAGATGGGCGTGCTCATCTACCTCTCGCTGCTGGAGCGCCGCCTGGAGCTGATCGCCGACCGCGGAGTGCTCAAGGCCCTGCCCCCCTTGCAATGGAACGAACAGCTTTATGAGCTGCACCGCGCCGGGCGCAGGCCAGAGCTGCAAACCCTGGTCAACGGCATCCGAACGCTCGGCGCGCTGCTGGCCAAGCACCTGCCGCCGACGGGCGAGAATCCCAACGAACTGCCGGACATGCCGCGCTTCGAGCTCAAATGAATCTTCCGAAGAATCAGGACCGGAGAAGAGCTTACCTGCGCTACGCCGTGCTGGCGGGCGTCTTCGCGGTCGCGCTCCTGGCGCTCTTCCTGTTTTCGACGGAGGCGCTGGCGCGCGTCGGCGGCGGGCAATCCTACGGCGGAGGCCGCAGCAGCGGCAGGAGCGGCGGCGGCGGAAGTGGCGGCGGCGGTGGCTTCATCATCTGGATTCTCCTGCGCCTGGTCATGCTGACGGTCGAATACCCTCTCATCGGCATCCCGCTGGACATTATCATCATCGGCGGCTTCATCTACTACTATTTCAAGAAGGCGGCCGCGCCGCCCTCCGTCTGTTCGTCCGAAGCCTCGGGCGTGACGCCGACGCCGGGGCCCGGCAGCTCTACGGAGAAGCGCGGTTTCACGCAGGAGTTCAATCAGCTGCGCCGCTTCGACCCGAACTTCTCCGAGATTACCTTCACTGATTTCTGCTATGCGCTCTACGCGCGGGCACACGACGCGCGCGGGCGGGGCAACCTGGGGCTGGACCAGCTTTCGCCTTACATCAGCGAAGGTGCGCGCGGCGCGCTGATTCAGCGCAACCCGCCGCACCTGCAAGCGGTCACCGGGATCATCATCGGCTCGATGCAGGTCACTGGCGTTCATGGCCTGGCCTCGCCGGTCGTCACCATCAGCGTCGATTTCGAGACGAACTACACGGAGATAACTGCGCAGAACGGCAAGCGTGGCGGCGAGATGACCTACTACGTGCGCGAGCGCTGGCACTTGGAGCGCAAGCGCGACGTGCTTTCGCCGCCGCCCGCGCAGGCCACTGCGCTGCATTGCCCGCGCTGCGGGGCCGCGCTGATGAAGGATGCGGCGGGCGCTTGCGCCTTCTGTAGCGCGAAGATCGAGAGCGGCGAGTTCCAGTGGTTCGTTCGCTCCATCGAGCTTCTCAACCGTGAAGAGCGCGGGCCGCTGCTGACTTCAAACGTGCCGGAAGTCGGGACCGACTATCGCTCAATCGTCCAGCCGCACTTTCTCAATATCGCGCGGCACTTTGAACAGCACAACCCGACCTTCAAGTGGGGCGAGTTCGAGGCGCGCGTGCGGCTCATCTTCAACGAGCTACAGGCGGCCTGGTCGTCGCTCGACTGGGAGCGCGCCCGCCCGCACGAGACGGACAATATCTTCCAGATGCACCAGTACTGGATCGAAGCCTACAAGCGCCAGGGCCTGCGCAACGCGCTCGACCAGCTTCAGATCACGCGGATGCAGCCCGTCAAGATCAGGGAAGACGCCTTCTATAACTCGATCACGATGCGCATCTGGGCGCAGGGCTGCGACTATACGATAGATAGCTCGGGCAAGGTCGTCAGCGGCTCGCCGACCAAGCTGCGCCAGTGGAGCGAGTACTGGACCTTCATTCGCAACCGCCAGGCCAGGCCCGCGCATGCCCGCGCGGACCTCAATTGCCCGAATTGCGGCGCTCCGCTCAAAATCAACGTGACGGGCATCTGCGAGTATTGCCTGGGCAAAGTGACCTCGGGCGAATTCGACTGGGTGCTCTCGAAAATCGAGCAGGACGAGTCTTACGCCGGTTGACATCTCAACCGCCTCCTCAGACATCGAACACGAACGGTCATTCCTCCGTATAGAATGAGGGGAAAGAACCGGCCTCTCGGGCCAGGCAGAACCAGGGGCAGGGGAGCATCTCTCTCTCGGCCTCGGATGGCCCGAAGACGTGCGGGCAGGCAAGCCTTGCCCCTTCATTTGTGGTAAATTTTATTCAGCCTCTTCAAATCAACGAACGGAGCTTTTTTGTGAAACGCAATCTCTTGATTTTTGCGCTCATCTGGTCGCTCTTCGCGCCCTTCATGACGCAGCAGGCGGCCCGCGCCGCGGCGACGCAGCAGACGCCGCGCGCGGCCACGGCCCCTGCCCGCGCCCCGCAGCAGGCGCAGCTGGTCAACCGGGCGCTCTCCAACGGTCTCGAAATCATCGTCCTCGAAGACCATTCCGTGCCGCTCGTGACCATCGAGCTGGCCGTCAGGAACGGCTCTTACACGGAGCCTCCCGAACTGAACGGCCTCTCGCATCTCTACGAGCACATGTTCTTCAAGGCCAACCGCGCGATTGCCAACGCGGAAGAGTACCTGCAAAAGATCGGCCAGCTCGGCATCGCCTACAACGGCTCGACGCAGACCGAGATCGTCAACTATTACTTCACGACGACGAGCCCGAACCTGCGCACCGCGATGAACTTCATGCGCGACGCCGCGCGCTACCCGCTCTTCGACAAGGGCGAGTTCGAGCGCGAGCGCGAGGTCGTCATCGGCGAGATTGACCGCAACGAATCGAACCCGTTCTACTATCTCAACCGCGAGATGAACGACCGGATGTTCTACAAGTACCCGAGCCGCAAGAACCCGCTCGGCAATCGCCAGACCGTTTCGACCGCGACGACCGAGATGATGCGCCTCATCCAGTCGCGCTACTACGTGCCGAACAACTCGGCGCTGGTCGTGACGGGCGACGTGAAGCCGGAAGAGGTCTTCAAGATGGCGCAGGAGTTTTACGGCGACTGGCCGCGCACCGAAGACCCCTTCGTCAAGTTTCCGCTCGTCGAGCACGCGCCGCTCACCAAGAGCGAGGGCGCGGTCATCAAGCAGCCGGTCCAGAACGTCGTCATCGAACTCGGCTGGCAGGGGCCTTCAATCGGCAAGGACAACCCGGCCACTTACGCGGCCGACGTTTTCTCCTTCATCCTGACGCAGCCCAACTCGCGTTTCCAGCGCGCACTGGTTGATACGGGGCTGGTCAACGGCGTGACCATCGGTTATCTCACGCAGCGCAACGTCGGCCCCATCAACATCCTCGCCCAGACGACGCCAGACAAGGCACGCGCCGCCGTCCGCGCCATCTATAACGAGGTCGCGCATTTTAACGACAAGGACTATTTCACGGACGAGCAGCTGGAGAGCGCCAAGGCGCTGCTCGAAGCCGACGATCTCTACTCGCGCGAGAAGTTGAGCGAGTACGCGCATACGCTCTCGTTCTGGTGGGCCTCGACGGGGCTCGAATATTTCCGCGGCTACCTGGGCAACCTGCGGCGGACGACGCGCGCCGACATCAGCCGCTACATCACCACCTACATCCAGGGCAAGCCGCACATCGGCCTCGCGCTCATCTCGGATGAAGCGCAGCAGCAAATACAATTGAAACCGGAGGAGTTGATCGGGCAATGACACACATCACTGAAGAACAGGGAAGACGGGGCAGTCAATTCCTCCGGCCCGCCGCCCGGTCAAACGGCGCGGACGGGATACTTAAAGCAATCATGCGAAAATCTTTAGTCACTCTCTTGAGCCTCTCGATGGCAGCGGTGCTCTCGGCCGCCGGTCTAAACTCTACCGTCTCGGCGCAGAAGCCCGCGGCCGCGCAGGAGGAGAGGGCGTCCAGGCAAGCGCCGAAGATTGATTCGGCAGAGGCTGCGGCCGAGCGGCGCGCGGCGGCCGCCGCAGCCGCGCTCGTCACGGAGTTCGATGTCAATGGCCTGAAGGTGCTGGTCAAGCGCCGCGAGGGCAGCCAGACGGTGGCGGCCGGGCTTTTCCTGCGCGGCGGCTCGCGCAACATCACGGCCGAGAACGCGGGGATAGAATCGCTGATGCTCGACGTGGCGACGGAAGCGGGCGTCAATTTCCCGCGCGAGCGCCTGCGTACAGAGCTGGCGCGCATGGGAACGGTCGTAGGCTCAAGCTCGAACTACGACTACTCGGTCGTGTCTTTGACTTCGACGCGCGCGAACTTCGACCGCTCCTGGGACATCTTCACGGACGTGGCGCTGCACCCGGCTTTTACGAAGGAGGACTTTCAGCTGGCGCAGGCCCGCACGGTTTCCGGCCTGCGGGATGATTCCGACGACCCGGACACCTACTTGCAGAGGCTTCAGGAGCGCGTCGCTTACGCCGGGCATCCTTATCTCAATCGCCCGCAGGGCACTGCCGAATCGGTCGCGCGGCTGACGCTCGAAGACCTCCGTCGCTATCACGAGCAGATGATGCAAACGTCGCGCCTGCTGCTGGTCATCGTCGGCGATCTGGACCCGGCCGCGCTGCGCGAGCGCATCACTGCTGCCTTCGGCAAGCTGCCGCGCGGCAACTATCGCGCGGAGCCCGTGCCGCAGCTCTCTTTCAGTGCGCCGACGGTCGAAGTCACGCAGCGCGGGCTGCCGACCAACTACATCCAGGGACTCTTCGCCGCGCCGCCCCTGACCGCAGACGACATCTACCCGATGCAGGTCGCCTCCAGCATGCTGCGCGACCGCGTCTTCGAGGAGGTTCGCGTCAAGCGTAATCTCTCCTACGCGCCGAATGCGTTTTTGAATAGCCAGGGCGCGAACGTCGGCGGCATTTACGTGACGGCCGTTGATGCTAACCAGGCCGTGCGCGTGATGCTCGGCGAGATTAAGCGGCTGCAAACGCAACCGATTGACCAGCAGGACATCACGGGCGTCGTCTCGCAGTACCTGACGGGCTATTACATGGGCCAGGAGACGAACGCGGCGCAGGGCGCGAACCTCGCGGAGTATGAATTGATCGGCGGCGGCTGGAAAAACTCTTTCGATACGCTGCTGCGCCTGCGCTCCGTGACGCCCGCCGACGTGCAGCGCGTCGCGCAGAAGTACATGCGCAATATCCGCTTCGTCGTCATCGGCGATCCGAAGCGGGTGGACAAGGCCGTCTTCACGAGCCAGGCCGGGGAGTAAACCGGCGCGGGAACCTGAGCGCAGACGCGGAAGAGCGTGGACACAAAAGGACGCGGCGATGAAGAGCAAGTGAGCCTTCATCGCCGCGTCCTTCTGTGTCTCTCTAAGCCTTGCGTCTGCCTGCGGTTTTCCGTCGCTGCGTCTTCGGGCTTCAGCGCTGAATCTCGCTGAGCAGCTTGCGGTAGAGCTTTTCGTCGAGCGATTGGAGCGTGCGGCTCTGTGCGAGGGCCGCGATGCGGTCGCCTATCTCCAGATAGGTCATGCCGAGATTGTAATGGGCTTCGGCCATCTCGGGCCGCAGCCGCGCGGCCTGGCGGTAGGCTTCGATGGCCTCGTAGAATCTGCCCGCGTAGTAATAGGCGTCGCCGAGCTTATTGTAAGCGTCAACGGAGTTCGGGCGCAGCTGAAGCGCACGCTGGAAGGCGCGGATGGCGTCGTTGTTCTTGCCCTGCTTGACCTTGCAGTAGCCGACCTGAATCCAGGCTTCGGCGCGATTCGGATTCTTATTGACCGCGTTCTCGAAGAAGCCGAGCGCGCTGTCGTAGTTGCCGAGCCAGAGCGAGTTGAGCCCGTTGCGATACCACCACTCGGCCAGCAGTTCAGCCTGCGCGCCGGTCCTGTTCCTGTTGGCGAGATCGCTGAAGCTCAACAACTTTCCCGGCCTGAGCTGGTTCAGGCGCGTCGCGCCGAGCGCGAGATTGATGTTCTGGCCGTTGGTCACCTTCATCGTAATGACGCCGATGACCTGGCCTTTCATGTTAAAGAGCGGGCTGCCCGAATTGCCGTGAGAGATGGGGGCCGTAATCTGTATGACCTCGCCGAGGCTCGGCACTTCGCGCACGGCCGAGACGATGCCGTCGGAGATGGAGCCTTCGAGGCGCAGCGGGTTGCCGATGACGAAAACGCTCTCGCCTTCTTCGGGCAGGCTGGTCGTGATGTCCAGGGAGCGCGCACGGTCGGCGGGCATCTCTATGCTGAGCAGCGCCAGGTCGCCCTCGTCGTCAACGCCGAGCATCCCCGTCACGGGATAAGTCTTACCCTTACCGTCGAGCGTCCTGATCTCCGCGCGGCTGGAGCCTTCGATGACGTGAAGGTTGGTCAGCACCTCTCCGGGGCGGACGAAAAAACCGCTGCCCGTAATCATCACTTCGCCTTTAGCATCGTAAGTGACGATGGCGACGACGGAGGGCTTGACCCGCCGAATCAGCTCGGGGAGCGTGGCCTGGGCCTGTGCGATTGATGCGAGCGTCGAAAATAGTACGAGCGCCAGCCATGGGGGTAGCTTGCGATTCAACATAGCCTCATCCTTACATTCGCAGACAAAAAGGGCTTGTCCGGCGAGGAAGATTTATGAGCTACTGCTCTTTGTCATAAGGGAATACGGCGCGAAGTGCGCCGAAGTTTCCTGCGTGATCGTCGGGAGCGCCGCCGGGCGGGCTATCGGCAAACTCGAATATAACACATTACCGCGCGGGGAAAATCAAAATTATTTTCCTCGAAAAATAGTGCTTGACCCTGACGTTGCGTCAGGCCGTAGGATGACGGGTGAAGAAGGGAGGGAAGCGTTTTGAATCAGTCGCGGAACAATCTGTACAGGGCCAGCGAGTTCGCACGCCTGACGGGCGTGACGGTGCGCGCGCTGCACCACTACGACCGGGAAGGCCTGTTCAAGCCCACCGGGCGCAGCAGTGCCGGCTATCGCCTCTACGGCGAAGCGGACTTTGTGCGCCTGCAACAGATAGTGACGCTCAAATTCATCGGCCTCTCTCTGAAACAGATCAAGGGGCTTCTCGACCGCAAGATGCTCGACCTGGCGGCGACGCTCCGCCTTCAGCGTGAAGTGCTCGAAGAGAAGCGCCGTCAGTTAGACGCGGCGCTGCTGGCGGTCGCTCATGCTGAAAGCGTCTCGGCTCAGGGCGGCCAACCCGGGTGGGAAGCCTTCAAGAAGATTGTCGAGGTGATTAACATGCAGCAGAACAATGAATGGATGAAGAAATATTACACGGAAGAGCAGCTCGCGGACCTGGCGCGGCGCGCCACGCCCGAAGTGCTCGAACGCGGCCAGCGCGATTGGCAGGCGTTGATTAAGGATGTCGAAGCGGCCGTCTCGGAGGGCGTGGACCCGTCGAGCGAGAGGGCGCAGGCACTGGCCACCAGGTGGGCGGACCTGATAGAGCAGTTCACGGGCGGCGACCCCGGCATCCGCGAAAACCTCAAACGGTTGTACGCGGACCAGGCAAACTGGCCCAGCACTTTCGAGAAGCCCTTCGACAATGAAGTCGGGGCCTTTATCCACCGGGCAACGGCTGCGGGTGGAAAGTAAGGGCCGGGAAGTCATGCAACAGAGAAGAGCGGGGAGGCTCAAAACCCTTCGAGCCTCCCCGCTTTGTCTCGCGTTCTCTGATGCTTCGCTGCGGGTTCGAGCCTGCTTTGTCTCGCATCCGTTAGGGCTGCTCGGCCCACTTTTCCAGCAGCGGCTTCAACTCCGGGAAGCTCAACCGCTCGCCCTGCCAGGCGTATTCGCTGAGACCCGCGACGGCGTTCCAGGTCGGGTGATAACGCAGGTAGATGTCCTGCTCGCGCCTCTTGCCCCAGCTGCCGTCGGCATTCTGATGGGTCAAATAATACTCCATCCCGGCGCGAATGACCGGATCGCGGCTGGTCAGGCCAAAGGCCCTCAACGTGTCCATAAACTCGCCGAGCATGTCTGCGTCCTGCTGCGCGATTGCCTCCTTGAGATTCGCGCGCAGGAACTCATACTCCGGTCGCAGGAGCGTGGGCGAGAGCCTGTACTGGTTATAGTTGTTCAGCGTGTAGACGATGTGCGTGATGGCATAGACCGTGTCGTAAAATTCTGCATCGGTTGGACTCGCGGCGGCGCGATAAGGGCGCAGGGTGGGCAGCCACTTGAGCACGTCCGCGTAGCTCGCGCCGAGACGAATGCCGGAACGCTCGCCGACGTAGGCCGTAATCAGCGCGTCGTACCAAACGTCGTAACGCGTCCGCATCACGAGCGGCCTGCGGCAAACGTGACAGACCTTGCTCCCGCGCCGGTTGTCGTCCGTCCCGCAAAATTTGCACTCATCGGGCACGTCTGACGGCGGCGGCTCCGTCAGCGGGTCGAAGAGCAGGTAAGCGCGCGCCGAAAAACGCGGGGCCGCTCGCTTGAGCTGCTCTTTGAGCTGCGGGTCGGGGATGCCGAGGCTCTCTGCGGCGTCGTCCCCGAAGGCCATGTCGGAGATCATCCCGGCGTCGGCGTCCGCCGGGAGCGAGCGGTGAAGCTGCCGCCAGCGGCGGGCGCGCTCTCTGCCCATCCGCCGCGCCATGCGTCTTAGCCGCGGGTCTCTGACGGCCTCCGAGAGAGTGTAAAAGCACCAGACGTAGTCGTGGCCGTACTCGGCGAAGTTGCGCCTGTCGAGCGCCGTCCGGTAGATGAACTCGAGCCCGCGATAGGTCGCCCGCGCGCGGTCAAGCTCCGTCAGCCGTGAGCCGGGCCAGAGCGGCTCGCCGCGCTTCCCATTCCCGAGGACTCTGCTCGCGTGCCTGTGCGCTCCCGGGGCCCCCGGCAGATGCGAATGCGCGGCGTCGTAGATGCGGGCACGAGGCGAGGCAAACGCCGGCGCAAGAGTGAAGAGGATCAAGCATAAGGAGAGCAGTTTTCTGTTCATCATATTCACCCCGCTGCCTTCACGGCGGAAGAGAGTTTACCGCGAGGCGGAAATAAATCCAGCGGCTTGCGCTCGCCGTGAAATATCAGGCATACTTTACACGTCAGTTCCTACTCTCGCGCATCAATGGTGACTGCGCCTGCCCGTGACCGTAAAGCGACGACGTTCGGCTGAAGAGAGAGTGAGGCTCGTTATCAACCTGTTAGAAGCCGCTCTCGTTACTGTTAGAGCATCGGGTGCGTCGCGTTTCGCTGAAGAGGAATTTTGGCTCCCCGCCTTCATCTCCGCGATTCCACAAAGCCCGCGCTTCCTTTGACCCTGAAGGACTAAGAAGAAAATGGCTACGAAACTTTATGTCGGTAATCTCTCTTTTAAAACCACGAGCGACGACCTGCGCGAGCATTTCTCGCAAGCCGGGACGGTCGAATCGGCCTCCGTCATCGAAGATCGCGAAACGGGACGCTCACGCGGCTTCGGGTTCGTCGAAATGGCGACGGCCGAAGACGCGCAGGCTGCCATTGAAAAGTTCAACGGCCAGGATTTGAACGGCCGTAACCTGACCGTCAACGAAGCCAAGCCGAAGACGGATCGCGGCGGTGGCGGCGGCGGCCGCGGCGGCTATGGCGGCGGTGGCGGTGGCGGACGTGGCGGCTACGGTGGCGGCGGCGGCGGTGACCGTGATCGCGGCGGCTACGGCGGCGGTGGCGGCGGGCGCAACGACCGCGAACCGCGCTGGTAGTTTAAGACAGTGATGAGTGATGGGTGATGGGTGATGACTAAAAAGTCGTCGCTCATCACTCATCGCGCATCGCGCACCACTCATCGCCCGTCACTCATTCCACTTCTCTCGCTCATCACTCATCACTCATCACTCATCACTCATCACTTCATTATCCATCACTGTTTTAAGGAATGAACCGGCGCGGCTGGCCCTTTGACCAGGGGTCGTAGTCCTGTGCGAACCTGAGGCGCTCGGCAATCGGCGGGTGGCTGAAGAGCCAGAACCTGACGAAGGCTGGCGGGCTCGGATGGGAGAGCGACGTTTCGCCGAGAACTTGAAAGGATTCGGCGGCGGCTTCGGCCGAGTCGGGCGTGATGCCATGCGTCACCTCCAGGCCGTAGATGTCCGCCTCGTGCTCCAGGTAGCGGCTAAAGCCGTTGGCGACAGGCTCGGCTAAAAAGGTGAAGAGGACGAAGAAGAGCATCAAGAGCGGCAGCGCGGCCCAATCGTCGGCCCCGCGAATGGCCCAGCGCTCGCCCCGGCGACCAAGCACCCACCGCACCGCGTGATAGAGCGCGAAGAACAACAGGAGCATTCCGAGGGCCGCGGCGGCCATCCCCTTGAGGATGTGACCCAGAACGTAGTGGCCCATCTCATGGCCGAAGATGAAGAGCGTTTGCGCTGTGTTCATCTTCTCGATGGTCGTATCCCAGACGACCACACGCTTGGTCACGCCGACGCCCGTCACGTAGGCATTGAGCGTGCGCGTCTTCTCGCTCGCGTTCATCTCGAACATCCGTTCGCGCGGGATCGAGAGCCCGCCGCGTTTCACTACCTTTTCCAGCTCGGCGACCAGCCGCGGCTGCTTCGGCTCAAGCGGCTCGAACCTGTTGAACAACGGGTCGAGCGCGACCGGCGCGATGAAGACGATGAAGACCATGATGGGCAGCATCGCCAGCCAGAAGTAGAGCCACCAGCGTCGCGGGCTGCGACGAATCACGGCGAGGAGCAGCCGGACCAGCAAAGTTCCGAGGACCAGCATCACCAGCAAGCCCTTCGCCCAATCCCAGAACCATGAGCCCCATCCCTGCACGGAGAGCCCGTACCGGAGCTGAAGATTGTGACCGTAGATTCCCAGCGGCAGGTGCAGCAGACTCCAGAGCGAGAGCAGCAGCGGGACGAAGATGATTGCCTGGACCAGACGACGCCCCGAAGCCGCCTCCGCCCAGCCTCTGAAGACAGGCGCGACGCGCATCAAGAGCAGGAGCAAGAGCAGGAGCAGGCTATAACCGACGCCGATGAAGTGCAGGCGGTAGTAGATGTTCGAGAGTGTGACGGCCTGCTCGTACTTATCCGGGGGCAGCGTGTATGACGTGACCCTTTGTCGTTCCGGCGTCGCCTGCTGCTCCGGCGTCGCCGTGGGGGCTTGCGGCTGCGCCGTCTCTTGCTCTGCGCCTGGCGTCGAAGGCGTCTGTGCGAAGCAGATGAGCGACGAGGCCGAAAGAAGACAGCAGAGCAGAGAGAGCAGGAGACACGCCGCCCGTCTCTTCGGTTGTGCCCTTGCGGTTCTACTTCTCATTCTATCCAGTCGGCGATGAAGACGTTGGTGTCGCCGCGCGCCTTCGCATTGCGGTTCGAGGCGAAGACGAGCCTGCGCCCGTCCGGCGAGAACATCGGGAACCCGTCAAAGCTCTCGTGATAAGTGATGCGCTCCAAACCCGTGCCGTCAACGTTGATTTTGTAGAGGTCGAAGTTGCGTCCCTTCGGGTCGTTGACGTTGGACGCAAAGATGATTCGTTTCGCGTCCGAAAAGAAATAGGGCGCGAAGCTCGCCGCGCCGAGACGCGTCACCTGCCGCTTATCACTGCCGTCCGCGTTCATCACCCAGATTTCAAAGACGGTCGGCTCGATCAGATTTTCGGCCAGCTTCTGGCGATAGCGCGCAAGCTCCGCAGGGGTCTGCGGGTGAAAGGCGCGGTAGACTATCCGGCTGCCGTCGGCCGAGAAGAAAGCGCCGCCGTCGTAGCCCACTTCGCTCGTCAGACGACGGACGTTGCGGCCTTTCGCATCCATCGTGTAGATGTCCAGGTCGCCGTCGCGCATCGAGGTGAAGACTATCCTTCGCCCGTCGGTCGAGACGGTCGCTTCGGCGTCATAGCCGGGCGTAGAGGTCAACTGTTTTAACCCCTTGCCGTCGGGCCGCGCCGTGAAGATGTCGTAGGACGGATAGATGGGCCAGACGTAGCCCCGCGAATAATCTGGACGGGGCGGACACCCGCGCGCCGCCAGGTGCGTCGAGGCATAGAGGATGCGGCGCTCGCGCGGAAAGAAGTAGGAGCAGGTCGTGCGGCCCTCCCCCGTCGAAACCATCCGCACGTCCGAGCCGTCGGCACGCATCGTATAAATCTGATCGCACTCGCGCCCGTCGCGCCTAGATTGAAAGATGAGCCGACCGCCGTCGGCCGAAAAGTAGGCTTCGGCGTTCTCGCCGCCGAAGGTCAACTGGCGCACGTTGCCCAGATGCCTTTCGGCCTTCAGCGTCAGCGAATCCTGCGGCAATTCCTTCGCAATCCTCGGATTCACCGCGACGAGCGGCGCTAACAGCAGGAGCAGGACAAAAAGCGGGGTTAAGAATTTCATCGGACAGCAAAAGAGTAATAAGAAGAGTGATGAGTAATGAGTGATGAGTGATGAGTAAACCCGAGTCTTGAGTTGAAAAGTTAAAGGTCGTCACCTCTTGGCAGGTGTGTAGAATGAAGTTGCAACACTTTATCTACCACCGCTAGAGGACAACGACCATGAGCAGCATAGAACATCAGATGACAGAAATCTACGTCTTCGTTGATGATTTCCTTCAAGCCCATCCGCGCCGCGCTGGCTGGCGTCGTTCGCCTAACTCGACGCCTGCTTTCACGGATGCCGAAGTCATCACCATTGCCCTTTTGCAAGGCTCGTTTGGCTGCGCCACGCTCAAGCGGGCCTATCTGCTTATCCGTGAAAACTGGCGCGCCGCCTTTCCCAGCCTCTGCTCTTACAAACAATGGCTGCATCGCTTGCACCAGTTGACGGCTCTGGTCGGGCAACTGGTCGAAGCCGCCCGTTGCAGCGACTTCCAGCCTACTTCGCTCTATCTGATGGATGCCAAACCCATTCCGGTCTGCAAGCCAATCCGCCACGGGCGGGTGCGACTCTTGAGAGAAGACGGGGCATATTTCGGGAAAGGGACGACGGGCTGGTACTTCGGCTTCAAACTGCATCTCATCACCACTTATGCGGGAGAGGTCTTGTGTGGCGCACTGACTTCGGCCAACACCAACGAGCGCGATGTGGCCGGTGCGCTCTCTCAAGCCGTTGATGGCGGCATTGTGCTGTGTGATGGAGGCTATCGGAGTGCTCCGCTGGCCCGCTCTTTGGCTGAAGAATCGGAGATATTGCTCATCACGCCCCAGGAGTCTGGGGCGAGGCGTGCGCTCATCAGTAGTCTGCGCGAGCGGGTCGAGACAACGTTCTCGCAGTTGTGGACGAGGTTCGTAGACCGTGTGTTTAGTCGTTCGTGGCATGGACTATGGAACACTATCAAGCTGAAGATGCTGCATTACAATCTGTGTCGTGCTGGGTTACTTTCAGCATAACCAACTCAGGACTCGGGTT
>DASVWH010000253.1:0-1608 GCA_036389715.1 Pyrinomonadaceae bacterium
GACCGAGGGCTCCGAGCTGATGGCGAGCGTTTTTAGATGTGATCTGCATCCGGCGCCAGGCGGCAGCCCACTGTTGGCAATCGTTGAAAATGCTCGCGAATCCGAGGCCTTTGTCTTTACCGATTTCGGTTCCATGGGACCGAACCGCACGGTCGCTTCTCGCGAGCGCGTGTTCCAGCGCAACATCGCGGGGCAGGAGCTCGAGCGCCTGAAGGAGGCCGCTCGCTCCGAAATCCAGAAGCCGCGATCGCCGGTGAGCAAGCCGTGCCCGTTCGAAGCGCACGTCGGCTTTCGCTTCCGTTGGTCGGGGTCGGAGGCTTGGTGGCTGGTCTCGGACCTTTGCCAGACGGCCATGCTCGTCACAGCCGACCAAAATTGGCGCGGCGTTCCGGCTATTGACCTGCCGCGAGGGTCGAGTGAAACTTTCTTAGCTTTCGCCGGCGTTGATGGGAGTCGACCCAAATAGGGAGGCTATGATGATCATGAACGTGTTTGCGGCCGTTCTATTCACAGTTGTATCCGGTGGTGTTGATGCGAAGCAAATACATGCTATCTTAATTGGCGATACATCGGATGCGACGATTGGCGCTGGCGTCGTCTCGAACTTGGCCAGCATCAGAGGGTTGCTGGGCGCGGTCCAGAGCGAGGCGCAAGTCCCGGTGAGCTTTATCGAAGTCAAAGATGGCAGTTTCAATTGTCGCGCCATCTGGTCTGCGATCAACGCGCTTACCATTGATCGAGATGATACAGTTCTCTTTTTCTATTCAGGCCATGGCTTCAAGAGTAGCTCAAGTGCGACGAAATTTCCTGAGTTCGACTGCCGGCGCGCAGCCGACGACGCGCGCGCGGAGCTCGCAGGCATCGTTACGGCAATCCGCGAAAAAGGCCCCCGTCTGGTGGTTGGCATCTCCGACACTTGTAATAAGGAAACCATGGTCACGCCTGGGCCCACGATTGCCTCGGCCGCTCCCGCGGTGGACCGGGGGCCGGGATTCCGCCGCCTATTCCTGGATTACAGCGGAACACTGATGATGACGGCGGCGGAGCCCAATCAGTTCGCCTGGTACGTCAACGGAGGTCCGCTGTCGGGCGGCTTCTTCACCAATCAGCTGCTTAAGGTGATCGACAGCCGGGTAAAGCGCGACGGTGCGAAGGTGCGATGGGAAGACATTTCGAGCGACGCGACGAGAAAGTTGATCATTCCGGTCCCGGGTGACCCGACCGAACAGCAGCCGGTCGCGGCGGAGCTGGGTCTGAACGCACCGCCCACTTAGGCCCAGCCAAATTGCCGGCCGAAGGCCGGACCCGTTGGGCGGTCCCCCTCCCCCGCGCAGCGGGCGAGGATTGAGCTTGCCCACATGCGGGCGCCTTCTCCTGACCTTCAAGCGCGCACGGGCGCTCAGGCGCGCCATGACCTCGCCCATCCCCGGCAGGCCGGCCGCGACCAGCGCCGCGACGCCTGGCTCGCCGTGCAAGGCATCCGCGCGCTGCGCGTGCCCGCCGCCGACGTGCTGGAACGAGAAGCGGCGCCGCCGGGCAAGCCTGATCCTCACCCGCGCAGCGGGGGAGGGGGACCATGCGAAGCATGGTGGAGGGGGCGCGTGCGCA